>NZ_JBQNBU010000011.1:0-47801 GCF_052169795.1 Catonella sp. | reverse complement strand
TCATTAAACATAAGTAACCCACTTTCTTTGATAATAAACAATTATCCTTTATTAAACAACTCTTATTCTATCACAATTTAGTAATTTAGAAAATAGTCAAAAAAATTATTTAGTTCAAATTATTCATGTAACAATTTTTATAATGAAAATCCACACCATGAATTTTAAAAAAATGATCCTTGTAGCTAAAACCAATCATTTTTACTGAAAAAAGGGTATAGTATCCCCTATATCAGATTTTTGAAGGTTATCAAACTGTCAATGTTCGTTAATAACTGCTATTCTAACTGCACACACAGCTTATTTATATTTATAAAGCGTATCATAGAACTCATCTTCATAAGAACAGCTGCTATACAGTTTGAATGTTATATATCTCGCTGAATGAATTACCTTTGCAGCAATCTTCAGTAGCTTTAAGCGGACAGTATCTATGTGTTAACAGTCCTACCTGACCTTTCAACCATTTCTAGTCACTTTCATTTATATGCCATTAAACTTTTTAAGAATACTATATGTTTGGTTAATCACCTCACTATTTATACTCTTATACAGCTTACGAGCTCCTATAATATAGAATTCTTCTTTTGCCCTCGTGGCAGCCACATTCATAATATTTGGAGCATTCGAACCAAATGCCCAGCTTGCTGCACCTCGACTTTTTTCATCACATCCCAATACCAAAAAAACTATATCTGCCTCTTTACCTTGAAAAGTATGAACTGTTCCAACATTAGTAGGTTTTCCATCATTACTATATCTTGTAAACCCAATCTTGTTCAATTCTTGCGATAAACAAAATGCCACATTTCTAAACGGAGAAATTACATAAATAATATCCTTTTCAGATTTATTTATGATATTAGGATTACACTTTATTAACTCCAATATTTTCTCTTTAAGAAAATTTCCCTGTTCTTTAACATATTTATCAGATGCGCTGCCATCAACATCATACCAGTAAGCTTTTCCGGGGATATCAGTACTCTGAACCATATTTCCACCATACGAGATGGCATTAGAGATATCGAACATTGGATTTTTACATCTTCTATGTACCCAAAGAGGTATTCCAATCCATTCATCTGCATTCTTATAGAATCCGAATTTGCTGATATCATCTACAAGTGTTTGAACTGATGCAGAATCAGATAAATATTTGTTTGACACCCCATAATACATTCCTATCATACTTAGTATTGATGAGTCCAACGAAAGCACTGGTTTAATCTGGGCAGGATCACCTACAACCATTACCTGTTTACTTCTAAAAATTGATCCAACAGCCGCTTGAGGAAGTGCTTGCCCTGCCTCATCCACAAATAAATAACCCAAAGAATCTTTTCCAAGATTAGTGCACATTCTTGAAAAACTTGCAAAAGTTGAGCCAATTACCGGTATCACCATATTTATCCAATTCCATGCTTGGGTTATTACTTGTTTATTCTCTGCATACTCCTTCTGCTTACTCCATATAATACATGCTGCTTTTATACTTCTTCGATTTTCATATAAAAATTGCTTTCTAACATTTAAAGCATCAATAAAAAGTTGTGACTGCAATATCCTGTATTCTTCATCAAACCATGGATTACTAAGTTGGAGTGAATCATATTCTGTATGCATGTTAAGTTCCTGTATCGGATTACTCTCCAATTCCAAAGAAAGTTCATTAATCTTATATGAAAGTTCTTGAAGCTCATTTACGCTTAATTTAATAATCTCTTCATTCTCTTTTTTCTTACACAACACCTTTTCTTCATTTTCTTTAAGCATTTCTGTAATACATTTCTTGTCTTCCTGTAAATTAGCACATTTTATGTTTAGATCTTTTTCCTTTGCCAATATTTCTAATAGTTTCTCAGAAAAACAGCACATTCGCTCTTTATATTCTTTTTTTGCTTTTAATCTAAACCAAGATGGTTTTTGTAGTTGTAATGCTTGGATAGCTTGATTGATATTATCCTTCTCTTTTGTATCTTTTTCAATATCATTAATACAGATATTCATCAGTTCTTCCATCTTGGATAATTCTTGTTTTATCTTAATATTGTCAACAGTATTCTTTTCAATAAAAATTTTTAATTCTTTTTCAAGTTTTTTCTTCTTTTCCTCGTGTTTTATACATTTATCTTCTATTTGTTTTTGTAGTTTCAAAAGTCTTGCATAGTTCTCTGCAATATTCTGTCTTTCAGATTTATACTTACATTGTTTTTGATATCTTTCCAAAAAACGAACATAAACATCGTTATTGGGTTCATACTCATCATTTAAATATTTAATTATATGTTTTAATGTTGTAATAATCCCATCTATATTATCTTTCTTGCCACCCTCTAGTGAAAATAATTCCCTTGTCTACTATTGAGTTTGGCAGCACACCAATATAAGCATTTTCGTAATATTTCAACTTATCACTTTTACTTACTTCCTTATTTGTTAATTTAGTCATCTCATATGCCTGTTCAACAACCAGTTCTGCAAATATATCTTTCAGTAATGTAGTCTTACCTGTTCCTGGTGGTCCGTTTACGCTTAGAATTTGTTCATTATTATTATCTATTGCCAAATTTACAGCAACTTGTTGCATCAAAGAAAGTGAATATTGGGGATTACTTGGAAAACGTGAAACTGGATAATTCTTAGGCTGTAAAACTTCTTTAAAAGCAGTTGGATTGAAATTCGGAGTATTTACTTTACTATTAAGATTTATTCTTTTCTTATTTTCACCTAAAAGATACAAATCTAAATTTCTTGTTTTAATACTCTTTGCTTTTTCTAAATCCTCTATGAAAAAAGAATGTAAATTAGTAGCATCTGTTTCTAAGTTGTTTAATACTTTCATTATACTTTTTTCAATCCGTATCGAGTATTTGTTTAAAAGCTTTACAAAAGCTTCGTTAAAAAATTCACTATATTCTTCGTCATCAGTGCACGCAAAAATACTGTTTATATATTCTTTGTTTCTATTTTCAAAATCCAAAAATTCTTTTTCTTTAGGAATATTGCCATTTTGTAAAATATAATAGCTAGCAGTGAAAAAAGTCATTTCTTCTTCAAGCTTTAGTTCTTTATCAAAATATAATGCAAATGAAAATTTATCTCCTACCGATACCTCTTCATATATCTCTGGAAGCTTGTATTTTTCTCTAAGTAATTTAATAACTTCTGAAAATGGAAAAATATTGAAATACAAAACAATTCCACCTTTTTGATATTTTTGTAATTTCTTGCGTTGTATTTCCAGATTAAGCAATGAATAATAGTTACAATCCTCTAAAATTTCAATTTTTTTCAAATACTTATCGCTAAGTTTTAAATCACCCTCAGATAAATGTTCAACCATAATCCAGGCTTCTAATATTCTTTCCTTTTTATCCATTATTTATTTCCTCACTATTTCACACCTATTAAGAAGTAATATTATTTGAAAATACAACACCGTTATTTCACCTAATATTTCGCCTGTATATTATACTTATAAATCATGCTTTTGTATTAATAACTGGTTAAAAATAGTGTTCTTATAATAGTATTCATTTCTATACTCACTGTTCATATACTGGTATATCTGACTAATCGCCTTACCAAATGTAAGTTCATCATCTTCTTTTACATATCTTGATATACACTTTAGGAAAGAATCAGGCACATTTCTTTTCTCAACTAAACTGTCAAAATACGGAACAGTAAAGACTTTCGTAATAAGAAATTTATTTTTCTCCATAAAATTGCCTCCTTCCCTTTTAAAATTTTATCATAATTTTTGTCAATTCTCAATCTAATTGTGTGAAAATAATATAAATAAAGTTAACTATGATTCATAGTTTTAAACTTTCAATTCTCTATCTCATCTCAACCACTGCCAGACAGATTTTGGACTTTAACCCTTTAGAAACGTACATCGCAAGGCACACTCACAAAAAGCCCTCCAGGGTTATCCCCCGGAGGGCTTCATTTTACTATATTTATAGCCAATCAGCTAATATTACAGGGCGATAGTAGCAACCTTACCTGAACGGGCTGTTCTACCACCCTTACGGTTCTACGGTAGGGGAAAAGGGTGGTAGGGTAGTTTTAGGTGGTTTTTGTGTATATATCGCTATTTTTTCAGCATTAATTTATTTTTTGAGAATTTTTAGAGCCAGAGGGTTATATGATGAAAACCATATACCCCCATAAAACTTTAGGACATAAAATAAATATTCTACTTATAGTTCACTCACTTTGTTAACTTTTGTCTTCAGCTTAATTCTACACAAAAAAAGGGCGTAGACTTAACTATACCCTACTCTATTAAAAATCAATTAATTCTGTGTATTCAGCAAACACATCTTTACTCTACCAAATATTTAGTATCATAAAACTGCTGATTCCATAAATAATCATCAAATTTTGAAAATAATGTATTTCCGTAAAATACATGTTTATCTTCATACAATATTTTAGCACACTCGTCCTTAACAATATCTAATAAATATTCAGGATAAAACTTATTTACATAACTTTTTTTATTATATTCATATGTTTGAATACATTCATCCATTTTTACTGGTTTTGTACAACTAATATATTTGTATAAATAACTATATTCTCCTGATTTCCCGTCATCAAGCATCGGAATTGCCAAATTTACTCCATGAGAATGTCTAGAACATCCATTAATACGCATTGATAAATAGGCAACTCCATCAATCCCAACTTTTTTCATGGTTCTGACAATACTTTGGCTTAATAAATATTCATATTTTTCTATATTACTATCTTTATCTTCTATAACAAATGAAGTCGCTAATATTAGAGGAAATATTTTAATTAAATCATTTTGCAGAGTTTTCCTATCTGAATTATCTAAATTTTTATCATATATACCATTAATTAGATCCTCTGAAATAACTAAATTTAATATTTTTAATTTTTTGCCCTCTGAATTAAATTTTAATGCTGACATATATATATCTTTCTCATTTTTTATTACATTATTATTATAGCCACATTCTTCTGCACATACATAAGAGGTTACCCCTAAGTAAAGGCAAATTTTATTTTTAGAACTAAATCGTGAATTACCTACTAATTCACATTTACTAAATGGTAAAGAAATAATTTCTTTTATATCACATAATTTTTCAGTTTTACCCACTAACCTTGCCCTAAAAAAGCTTATTTCTTCTTGTAACATATCGTTATAAAAATTTTCTCCTACACATTTAGAATGTAGATTATCATACGCAGCTACACCCTTAAATGCATAACATTTGTCTAATTCTGAAACAGCTAACTTGCTATTAAGATATCTCTTTAATATAATCTCAACCACCTCATCAAACTCATCTATATTATTTGGGGTAAACTTTTTCAGCGCATTAATTATTAAATTACAATCATGCTCAACTTCTTTGCGTAACCCTGCTTCATATTTAAATGCTGGTTTATTCATACTTTCTTTAAGCTGATTAAACATATTTTCTAATACGCTAATATAGTTTTCTTTATCTTTCACCACAATAGGTAGTTTCATCCCATTTATATTATTATCAAGATTATTAAACATGTTTACAATTCTCCCCTTTGTTTATGATAAGCATAACCATTCAAGATTTTTAATAGCTAAAATCCAAATATCTTTGCAACCCCTCTTGCAACTGCCTTAACCCCACTGCTCACAGCTCTTCCAGCCGACTTAATCCCATTCCAGGCTGCCTTAGCTACTGTTCTTGCAGCACTTGCAACTCTTTTTCCAGTATTATATACGGTTTCTCCAAGTTTTGAACCACCAAAATATCCTACCATTCCTCCTATAAACCCGGTTGCAATTCCAAGTGGAACTCCCACAACTGGTATCCAGCCTGTTAATGATGCTCCAAATGCAGCTCCTTTTGCCATTCCAATCAGACCTCCTACCATAGAGGTAGTCACTCTACCCATTTGGTCAAGCCCCTTTGTAACGGACATATCACCTGATGCTATTTTTGCTAATATTTTAACATTTTCAATTCCTACACAGGCAATATTAGCAATAACACCTGCTGGTGTTGCTTTAGGAATGAATGAAATTATTCCTTTTCTTATAGCAATTTGAAGTGTACCGGCAGTAACAGTTTTTATAGATGTATCAGCACCTGTTTTTATTGCCACTTCAACGAGTTCATCAGCATCAACCTTTTCTCCGTTAAATACTTTCGCAGCCCAATTTAATCCAGTTGTAATTGCCATTGACTGCAAAGCCATTGCTCCTGCATTTTTGCTTATATGCATTGTAAGTTCTTTTGTCTGGTAATGGCTGTAGTCCATTTCAGGCATTATACCATCATTTTGAGCTTTTTCCTGAAGGTTTTTCATTTCTTCTTTGGTAAATGACTTTCCCTTTACTCCCCAGGCTTCAATGTGGTCAGTTATAGATTTTGAAGAACCTTTATCTTTAAAATATGCCTTTACTTCATCTAACTGCTCAGAAGGCACAATAACTCTCTGGTTATTATAGTTGCCTCTTTCAAGCAACTCTATTGTAGCCTTTGCATCCTTTCCAAATTTTAACTGATAGTTCTGGTAATGCCCTGTATCATAATTTATTGCACGCACATCTACTGAATTGGCTGTATGTGACTCAAGCACTTCTACAGCTATATTCTTACCCTGCAAAGAAGCATTCAGTCCTGCGGTTTTGGCAATCATATTTTCAGCGATATTTCCGTCTAAATTCGGACTCATCATTATATGCCCATCTACATTTCTGGAAAGCGCAGCTGCTAATTCAACATTTTTAGCATATAAAATATCATCAATTTTCTGTAATTCCCTGCCAAAATCATTTACAGACATTCCGACTGAAGCTTCCTGCAATTTATCAGAGAGCCAAGTTTCTTTTGAAATGCCCTTTGTAGCAGCTTCATTGCAAGAAGACAGGTTTTTATCAAATGTTTTTATAGACCTGGCTATGTCTTTAGAATCCTTTTTAGCCTCTTCATTGGTTATTTCAGGCAGTTCTTTCTTAAAGAGTTCTGCAAGCCATTCTTCATCACTTGTCTTATCATCTTTTTCTTTATAAAGCTTAAGATATTTTTTGAACATATCCTTGACAGCTCTTGCTTCGGATTCTGTCAAGTATTCCTTATCTTTCTTATCCACTATTTCGTTCGGCATAAATCTTACCTCCTGGATGAGTTCTTGAACTTGCGTGTTTCATACTCTTTCTTCATCTTTTCAAGGGCATCTTTCATGATTTCTGATAATGAGTGTGTATTCTGGATAGCTTCTATAATGTCAGCAGTCTGTATAGATACCTTATCATCGGAAAATGCTGTTTCTATAGCATCTTTAACAACGCCTTCAATATCAGCTCCGCTAAAACCTTCAGTCTTATCAACTAATTTACTAATATCTATATTATTTAAGTCCATAGCCCTTCTTTTAGTAATATGAATCTTAAATATCTTTTCGCGTTCAGCCCTGCTAGGTAAACCGACATAGAATATCTCATCAAATCGGCCTTTTCTAAGCAGTTCAGGAGGAAGTTTGGTTATATCATTAGCTGTGGCAACTACAAAGGTAAGGCTTTCTTTTTCCTGCATCCAGGTAAGAAAATTACCAAATAACCTTGTGGTAACTTCTGCTCCTCCACCAGCACCGCCAATCCCTGCAAAGGCTTTTTCAAGCTCGTCAATCCAGAGAACACAAGGAGAAATTGCTTCTGCCAGTGCTATTGCTTTCCTAAGATTGCTTTCAGATTCTCCTACATATTTCCCCATTAACCTACCCATATCAAGTCTTAACAAAGGTACTTCAAATAAATTAGCTGCTGCTTTTGCATTTAAGGACTTTCCACATCCCGGTACTCCAGCTATGAGTACACCTTTTGGCATATCTACACCGTATTTCTTAGCTTTGTTTATATTTTTATAAACTTTAGCTTTTCTTTCAAACCACTCCTTGAGATTTTCAAGACCTCCGATATCATCAATGGTTTCCTTAAGCGGTATCATCTCTAAGATTCCGGCTTTTTTAATCATCTGCTGTTTCTGGTCAAAAATCAGCCTCAAATCCTTCCTTGTAAGTGCACCATCATCAGCATAAGACAATGCAAGGAGATTTGTTATTTCAAATTCAGTAAGTCCTTTGAAAGCAAGGGCAAATTCATCAATCAGCTTTTCATCTTTTTCCTGTATGCTTAAATTTTCCTGAATGAAATTCCTTATTATCTGCTTGATTTCATCAGTATTTAAGTATTCCATTTCAAGGATAGTAATATACTTTTCTAAATCTTTTGGGATTACCAGAATAGATGATACTATAATAACTGTAGCATCAACACCTTGATTTATCATCCTTGCAAGTCCTTTTATCTTTGACACTATTTTAGGCTCTTCAAGATAGGAAGTAATATCTTTAAGCACTATTATTTTTTCTTCAAGCAAATCCTTTGTTTTTAACTGGTCAAGCATAGAGGAAAGCGTGCAATCCTCCAGCATTGCTGCTTTATTTTCAAAATCTATGTAGCCATTTGTTTCGTTCCATTCATACACTTCCTTGCCTGAACTTATTTCAGATATGATATTGTCTACCTTGTCTTCTTCAAAGGTATTTATGTAAATGATAGGAAATCCTGCATCTATGTATCGTGCTAATTTTGATTTAAGAGTTTTGTTTTCCATAATCTACCTCTTTTTATATAGCTGTTATTCTAATGTATATTAAAAGCATATTTAACATTTTCTGAAATATCATAAGGATATTCAGTTAATTTAAAATATCCTTCTTCACTATAAATCCATTTTATAATAGAAACAATATCTTTAAACTCTTCTGTAGTTATTTCTAGCATTGCCACAAAATCACAAATTGTAGATAGATATTCATCTGCATTAAAATTGTCCACTGTAAGAATCATAAGTGACCAAAAAATAAATTTATACTTTTCACATTTATTACAATTTCTACAATCGTATATAAATGCTTTGGAAGCATCAATTTTAAAGTCATCGTCATAATCATGAAATTTACTCATATATTCACCGGCACTATATACATTAAGCCAATAACGAGCATCAATTCCCTTTCTATATTCAAAAAATAAACTTGACTTTTCAATAATTTTTCTAGCATATTCATTACACTTGTCATAATCAAATATTAGTTTTAAGGCAATATTCATACTTTCATGAGACTGACCACTTTTAATTTTTTTATCAACATCCTCAACCATTGTTTCAAATTTTAATAATTTTATTTCGTTCATAATTTTATCCCTCTTTCTATCTTTAATAATCTCTACAACTGTTCAATAAACTTCTCAGCCAAGCCTATTATTCCATTTTCCGTAGCTATATTTTGCAGGCTCTTTATATCAGCATCTATATCAAACTCTATCTCATTAATTTCCTTCTTTGCCATTTGATACAGTTCCTTTGCTTGCTCTTTATCTTCTGGTGAAAGCAAAAAATTTATATAACTTTTATCTGAGTAATCACCAATAATGGATTTCTTACTTGCTTTTTCTCTTTCCTTATTAGTGTTATCCACCACTTCCTGATACTTCTGGTCAAACACTACATTATCTACCGAAATGTTTTTCTTCACCCAGTTAACTTCCACCTTTGAATCAATTACAACCATCGGCTGATTTATTCCTATGTAGCTTACTCCTTCTTTTGCCAGTGGAATAGAAAATTTCTCTCCGCACAGGTATATAGTATCTGCATCTTCATCTAAAAAATCATATAATTCGTCCTGATTAAAGGCTATGCTATCTATAACCTCTTCAAATTGCTTATCATCAGTATACTTCTTTAACAGTAAAATCCGTTCAGTCCTTTCTTCTGCCTTCTTAAGTTCATCTTCAGCTTCTTCATTATAGGTTATATCAAATATTTCACATAGTTTTTTAGCCAAATCTTCAGCTTGCAAGTCTAATTGTCCTATTTTGTCTACAATATCTGTTTCAAATCTGTCCCTCAGCCAAACTTCCAGTTTACCGTCTTTTAGATAATTCAGCACTCTTGATATAGAAAAGTTCTCTCTAAGCTCTTCCGTGCTTCGAACTTCAACTCCGTTTTCCATCTCCAACGGAAATCTTATTTTCTTTGCCATCAGTTCATACCTCCGTATTTAATCATAATCTTTTTTGCTTCTTCTTTAATTTTCTCAATCGTACTCACAGGAGAAATTACTCTTATATTATCAGCAGACTGGCTCATAAGCCATTTTATAAATCCTCCCTCAAATGCTTTGATTTCAAGCGCAGCCTCCTCTCCATTCTGAGTTATTATCTTTACATCTCTAAACATATCAAATACATATGAAATAAAATCATTTCTGCACTGTATTTTAACTGTAATATAGTCCCCTCCATACATTGAAACAATTCCATCTGAATACTTATCCATATAATCTTTCACTCTCTTTTGCTCTTTTATGTTTTGCTCACTTAATATCTCGAATGAGTCAATCCTGTCTAATCTATAATATGCCGGATAAGTATCTGCTTCTTCCGCTCTGTAAGCAATCAAATAAAGATATCCCAAATAGTACTTTATTTCACAAGGTATGACCTTTCTCTTTACTTCCTCTCCATTATTCTTAAAATATTTTATCCTTATACATTTTTTAGTCCTTATAACACTTATCAAATCACCATGCATTTTCAATAAGGCTTTGCCATGTAGTGGTGTTTTGTATCTCTCTGAGATTGATTTTCTTTCACTTTCAAGACTTTTTGATTTCTCTGTATTATCTAACAGATGCTCCATCAAAACATCATATTCATCTTTTCTAAGCACTTCTGAATCTTTTAATATCTGTTCTATCAGCAAATATTCTGTGGCCTCAAGCTGTTTATTTCCAGCTCCTTCAATAAAATAATTATTGGAACTTCGGTCATATTTTAATTCATTAGCACTAAATATTTCGCTCAGATGTAACCTTACATCTTCTATATCTCTGTCAAAAGTTCTTGGAGAACAGTCATTTTCAAGACAGAAGATAGTTTTGCTAATTTTTTCGCCTTTAGTTAGCTTTGAGTACAATAATAAAAGCCTTGTTATCTTATCCATTACTGCCTCCTGTGGATTATTATAGTATTATAGCACAATACATCGTCGTATTGTGACGATGTATGTATTTCTTTTGGGTTAAGTAAACTTTAAATATTAAAATGCCTTTCAAAAAAATGGAAAGTTCCTTTTATTTGAATAAATTTGCATTGTAAATTTAACATAAGTTTAAGTCTTCAACATATATATATGATTGTGGAACAGCTTTTATCATTATTTCATTCAAAGTAATTGGATTGCCATATCTTTTTACTTTACCTATTTTGTATGCACATGCATAGTCTTGATTTTCAAAGTATTGATCATAGAACTCTTTAGATATTCCTGAATGCATATGAGTCTGCTCCCATAAGTCTTCCTTGTCAATACAAACTTTGCTGATAACCTCCACTTCACCAATAATCATTTTTATTGGAGCAGTTGCATATACATATATACTATGTATTTCTTTCTTACACAATTTCTTTCTATACTCATATTTCTTTTCACCAGATAATATTTTATTAGCGAATACTGGTTTTATAGGCAAGATAATATTCGGTTTTTTTAGAAATGAGCATTCAATAACTTCATTATCTTCATAAATTATTTTTAATGTAATATTCATTTTTTCAGCTAAATATCTTGCGTATTCAAACTCTTCTTGTTGAGACAAATCAATAAAATCAGTATTCCAAATTTGTTTATCTCTATCTTTTAATCTTTGTTTAATTTTCTTAGGTTCATCTACAACTATATATATCTCTTCTATATTCATTCTCTGGAATATTCCATATGGTATTCTTTCTATCTTATTATAATTATTAATTAAGCACAAATGACCGTCTAACACACATTGATTGTCATCAATTTCAGATAATGCCTTTAACAATAGCTCTTGATTATGTGGGATATTTTTAACCTTTTTATAATCATATATTTGAGCTCTAGCTATATTACTAATCAGTTCACTTGCAGAATAGTATTTGAGCGACAATTTTTTGCACATTTTTTTTGCAAAAACTGTTTTTCCTGCCCCATGGATACCACAAACTAATTTCACATTTTTCACCCCTCTCGTATTAAAAAAAAGAGCTGCCACATTAAGAATAAAATACACAAAATACAGTAGTAATTTGAATACAAATTATTACATACTGCTGTACTTTTACTCATTGTAACAGCTCATTTAAATTAAACTTAATATATACTTATCCATCTAATTTTTTCTTGATTATAGCAATACTTAATATAATCATTCAAATAATCTACAAAGTTCTGTTTATCATCCAAGATAAAGGCTTTACATATTCTTTCTATACCTTTTAATTCAATCTTATTGAAAACAAACTTTTTTTCTGGCAACAATCCATTAAACACTAATTCTGTACTGAAAATACTATAATAATGTTTTTGCGTTTGCTCTAATTCAAAATTATAATAACCCAGTAATTTTTCAAATTGATTCAATTTATTCTTATGTAATGTAATCATCGGAGTATCAGTCTCCAATTGATTCATGCACATTTCAATTAAATTATGGCCAATTCCTTGACGCTGAAAATCTTTTGCTACTCTAAGAGTACATATTTTTTTCTCTTCTAAATCATTTTTTATTATTGCAACTCCAGCAATTTGAAATAAATCTTCACACACTATTATTTCACGAATACTTTTTAACTCTGCATTCTCTGAAAACAAGGAATAATACCAATTATTAAATCCTCTATATTCAAACACTAATTTATTTAAAAATCTATATATCCTATTATAATATATTTCTTTCAATTCTTGAGAAAGCGACGAATATAAAAAGTATCTTTTACCATTTATCATTCTTTCCATAATTCTTCCTCCCTATTTAGTAATATTACTATATTTTTATTACCTTTACAATAGAGTATACTACTATTTTTTTCTTCCCAAAAATAGACCTAAAGCTCCAAAAGCAAATCCAACACTAAGTGTAATATGAGGAAAATAGTTTATACAGCCACTTTGTGTAAATGCTACTATAGTACTACTAAAAATTCCCAAAGCCAACACCATAAATATATATGCAATTAATATTAGTAAATTAGTTTTTGAATATTTTACTTTTACTAAGCATGAATATGAATATTCATTTTCAAATTTCCAATGATATGCCAATATTCTACTTTTTGATGATTCAATATTAGAATCAAAGTAGTCATTCCAAAGTTCACCTTCTAATTCTCTACAAGTCATTGATTTTTCTGTAAATGATTGCACATCGTAAGAAGATGGTTCCATAATCAGCAAATGAAATTTAGCAATTTCAGGAAAATCATATTTTTCTGAAGCAATTTTTGCAATTGTCTTCTTTCCCAAGTTTCTCTCTTCATTAATCTTAAAATCAAAAATACGGGTTCCAGAAAAAGCACTATCAAATGATTTATTAGATGGCTCACTATCAAAATAAATACTATTTTTCAATTCATCAGAGGATATTCTAAATCTAATATATGCATAATCTATTCCATTAAGGTCAATCTTCTTATTATTAATATATTCATTAAATTTTGTAAAGTTAAATATTATATCCGTTTTATTATCCACCTCATTCAAATAATATATTTCTCCAAGATCCTGATTTAATGGAAATAATAACATTTTTTCATTATTTTCTTTTTTTTCTAAATTATAAATATAATACGATTCCTTGGTAACAACGTTACCATTTACATTAAAAATCAAGTTTGCGTTATCCCTATTATATAGCTTAGGAACTAAGTCTTTTACTTCACTTTTCACAATAATAAAAGGGCAATGAAATACTAACTCATCAATAACTCTAAAATTTTTTATTTTTATCCCAACATCTAAATTAGGAACTTTACCATCCTTTTTTACCGATTCTGACCAAAAATTTATATGTATATCAAAAATAGGCTCAACTTTTTTTATGTTCTTATTCCCATTTTCGTTTTTATTAATGTTCTCAACTACACTAACCCCTTTATACCATAGTCCAAAACTCCTCATTTACTCCTCCTAATATCTAGCAACTATTGAATACATTCTATTATAATTATGCCAACTTATACATGTTTGCATTAAAGTATATTATTCTTCAACCTTTATTATACTATGCCATATATATTCAATTTTCTTTTATGTCTTAAGTGAGTTATATAAATTCATATAATTTTATTTTAAATATTTCTTTTTGAAAAGCCCCTAGGAAAACTCCTAGAGGCCTATTTTTACTTAATTTCTATCCAATCAGCTAATATTACTCAACTATAGTAGCAACCTTACCTGATCCAACTGTTCTACCACCCTCACGGATAGCGAAACCAAGACCAGCTTCCATAGCTACTGGGTGGATGAGCTCAACTGTAATCTCTGCGTTATCACCAGGCATACACATCTCTGCATCACCGTTAAGTGTAACTACACCGGTAACGTCTGTTGTTCTGAAATAGAACTGTGGACGATAGTTGTTGAAGAATGGAGTATGACGTCCACCCTCTTCTTTTGAAAGAACATAAACCTGAGCTGTAAACTTCTTGTGGCAAGTTACACTGCCCGGCTTGCAGAGAACCTGTCCTCTTTCAATCTCGTCACGGTTAACGCCACGAAGAAGAGCACCAATGTTGTCACCAGCCTCAGCAGAATCAAGAAGCTTACGGAACATCTCGATACCTGTAACTGTTGTCTTTCTATTCTCTTCACGTCCACCAACAATCTCAAGCTCGTCATTAAGCTTAAGAGTACCACGCTCTACTCTACCTGTAGCAACGGTACCACGACCTGTAATTGTGAATACGTCCTCAACAGGCATAAGGAATGGCTTATCTACATCACGCTCAGGATCTGGGATATAAGAATCAACTGTATCCATAAGCTCCATAATCTTATCTCCCCAAGGACCATGTGGATCCTCAAGAGCCTTAAGAGCTGAACCTCTAACGATTGGGCAGCCTTCGAAACCATACTCTTCAAGCTGCTCTGTAACTTCCATCTCTACGAGATCGATAAGCTCTTCATCATCAACCATATCACACTTGTTAAGGAATACTACGATGTAAGGAACACCTACCTGACGGCTGAGAAGGATGTGCTCTCTTGTCTGAGCCATAACACCGTCAGTTGCAGCAACAACGAGGATAGCACCGTCCATCTGTGCAGCACCGGTAATCATGTTCTTAACGTAGTCAGCATGTCCCGGGCAGTCAACGTGTGCATAGTGTCTATTAGCTGTAGCATATTCTACGTGAGCTGTAGAGATAGTAATACCTCTTTCTCTCTCTTCCGGAGCCTTATCAATGTTTGCGAAATCTACAGCAGCATTTCCTGATACTCTCTCAGAAAGCACCTTTGTAATAGCAGCTGTAAGTGTTGTTTTACCATGATCTACGTGACCAATGGTACCAATATTGCAATGTACTTTGCTTCTCTCAAATTTAGCCTTTGCCATTTTGAAACTTCCTCCTTAATTATGGAAAATATTGTGATTATTCTAAATCACTACCTTCTTATTCAGGTCAGTCCCATACCTTTTATAAAATGTATCAGAACTGACCATATTAAAATTCATTATATTCTAAAAACTGCTTATTTGCAAGTAAAATTATAGTTATTACTTACCGGCTTTTTCCTGATTCCTTGCAGAAAGAACCTTTTCCTGAACACTCTTAGGTACCTGCTCATAATTGTTGAAGAACATTGAGTAGTTACCACGACCCTGTGTTCTTGAACGAAGATCTGTAGCATATCCGAACATCTCAGCAAGAGGCACAAAACCTTTTACCATCTTACCGCCACCGATGTCCTCCATACCCTCAATACGACCACGGCGAGAGTTAATATCTCCAATAACATCTCCCATGTACTCTTCAGGCATTGTTACTTCAACCTTCATGATAGGCTCAACCAGAACTGAACCACCCTTATTCATAGCATCCTTCATAGCCATAGATCCTGCTACATGGAAGGCCATTTCTGAGGAGTCAACTTCGTGGTAAGAACCATCGTATACATTTGCATGTACACCGATAACAGGGAAGCCACCAAGGATACCTGCCTTTGTAGCCTCTTCGATACCATCGAAGATTGGCTGGATGTATTCCTTAGGAATAGCACCTCCGACAACGGTAGATTCACACTTAAATGTCTCTTCTGCATTGACATCAAGTGGAGCAAATTTAACTTTACAGTGACCATACTGACCACGTCCACCGGACTGTCTGATGTACTTAGCCTCAACTTCACAAGGCTTTGTAAGAGCTTCCCTATATGCAACCTGAGGTGCACCAACATTAGCCTCAACATGGAACTCACGGAGAAGACGGTCAACAATAACCTCAAGGTGAAGCTCACCCATACCTGCGATAATTGTCTGTCCGGTCTCTGTATCTGTATGTGCCTTAAATGTAGGATCCTCTTCAGCAAGCTTAGCGAGAGCCTCACCAAGTTTACCCTGTCCTGCCTTTGTCTTAGGCTCAATAGCAAGCTCAATAACAGGCTCTGGGAATTCCATAGACTCGAGGATTACAGGATGCTGTTCATCACAGAGTGTATCACCTGTAGCTGTTATCTTAAGACCTACAGCTGCTGCTATATCTCCTGAGAATACCTGCTCTATTTCAGAACGCTTATTAGCGTGCATCTGTAAGATACGACCTACTCTTTCCTTCTTGCCCTTGCTGGCATTAAGCACATAGGAACCTGAGTTAAGAATACCTGAGTAAACTCTAAAGAAAGCAAGTTTTCCTACGAATGGGTCTGTCATAATCTTGAATGCAAGAGCTGCGAAAGGCTCATCATCAGATGAATGCTTTACGATTTCATTGCCATCCATATCGACACCTGTAATATCAGGAATGTCTGTAGGAGCCGGCATAAACTCTATAACTGCATCAAGAAGCTTCTGAACACCCTTATTTCTATATGCTGTACCGCAGCAAACAGGGATGGCCTTACAAGCAATTGTTCCCTTACGAAGAGCCGCCTTAAGAGCCGGAACTTCAGGAATGTTGCCGTCAAGGTACTCCATCATAAGATCATCATCAAGCTCACAGCATTTTTCAACAAGCTCATCATGATAGATTGCTGCATCATCTTTTAAATCATCAGGAATATCTGCAACTTTGATATTCTCTCCCTTGTCACCCTCGAAGATGTAAGCCTTCATTTCAAACAAGTCAACAACACCTACGAAAGTATCTTCTTTTCCGATTGGAAGCTGAAGAAGCACAGGGTTCTTGCCAAGCTTTGTCTTAATCTGATCTACTGCTCCGTAGAAGTTTGCACCAAGTATGTCCATCTTATTGATATAAGCCATACGAGGTACATTGTACTGATCAGCCTGTCTCCATACATTTTCAGACTGAGGCTCAACTCCGCCCTTTGCACAGAATACACCTACAGCACCATCAAGTACACGAAGTGAACGCTCAACCTCAACAGTGAAGTCTACGTGTCCCGGTGTATCAATGATGTTGATACGATGTTCCTCTGCTCCCGGCATTGGCTTACCCTCTTTTTCAAGAGTCCAATGACAGGTTGTAGCTGCGGAAGTAATGGTTATACCTCTTTCCTGCTCCTGCTCCATCCAGTCCATAGTAGCAGTACCTTCATGGGTATCACCAATTTTATAATTTACACCAGTATAGAATAAGATACGCTCTGTAAGAGTGGTCTTACCTGCATCGATATGAGCCATAATACCGATATTTCTGGTTCTCTCAAGTGGATATTCTCTTTTAGCCAACGATTTTTCCTCCAATTACCAGCGATAATGAGCAAATGCCTTGTTGGCCTCAGCCATCTTGTGCATATCCTCTTTTCTCTTAACCGCTGAACCAGTATTGTTGATTGCATCTAATATTTCGTTAGCAAGTCTTTCTTCCTGTGTTTTCTCACTTCTGGCGCGAGAAAATGTAGTAAGCCATCTGAGTGCTAACGCCTGTCTTCTTTCCGGTCTTACCTCTACAGGTACCTGATAAGTAGCACCGCCGATACGACGAGCCTTAACCTCAAGTACAGGCATGATATTGTTCATAGCCTCTTCAAAAGCATCTACTGCTTTCTTGCCGCTCTTCTCTTCAACACGAGCAAAAGCGCCATATACTATTTTCTGTGCTACTCCCTTTTTACCGTCAAGCATGATATTGTTAACTAATTTAGTAACAAGTTTGCTATCGTAAATTGGGTCTGCAAGCACATCTCTTTTTACTATATGTCCTTTACGTGGCACGATTCTTCCCTCCTAACATAGAATTCTGATTACAGATTCTTAGGTACTCACTATCATTATTAGTGTCCGTGCTGGGCAAATCTTAATCCCGCACTTTTAATCCTAAAATCCTTGTTCGATTGTTTCTGCTAATCTGATTATTTAGCATCCTTTGGTCTCTTAGCACCGTATTTACTACGAGCCTGGCGTCTCTTAGCAACACCTGCTGTATCAAGGGTACCACGAACAATATGATATCTTGTACCTGGAAGGTCCTTTACTCTTCCACCACGGATAAGAACAACGCTATGCTCCTGAAGGTTATGTCCTTCACCAGGGATATAGCTTGTTACCTCGATACCGTTTGAAAGACGCACTCTGGCAATCTTTCTAAGCGCTGAGTTAGGCTTCTTAGGTGTAGCTGTTCTAACTGCTGTACACACACCTCTCTTCTGTGGAGAAGAATGCTCAACAGTAGTCTTTCTTAAGGAGTTAACTGACTTCTGGAGTGCAGGAGAGTTAGACTTCTTAGCAGCTGTCTGTCTACCCTTTCTTACGAGCTGATTAAAAGTTGGCATTAATTTTCACCTCCTATTTTCTTATTTTTAATACCTTTTGCACTTACTTGTGCATAATTTTTACGCCTGTTAGACATGCGTAATCCTTATTATATTACATTTTAGCAACTATGTCAAACAGAAATTTCTTAATTTTTTCCCCATCTTGAATGTCAAAATAAACCCAATTTATTCACGCCATAGGTCACAGACCTCTTATTCTGCATAGTACAGCAGGATAAACAGTTACATATTAGACAAAGTCACAGGCAACATTTTATATCACCTGTGACTTTGTTTACATATTATTTACAACAAATGTTCTCTTAGATTTACTATTTATTTAATCCTCGCTGCCTTTTCCTTTTAACTGGATTTCAGAAATACATAACATTCCTGCCTGTTCTTTTATCTGATATTTCCAGTATCTTGCAGCAATAGGAGTATCAAAATTTTTAGAATACTCTCCCACCGGCGAATCCTCATCAAACGCATCAGCTTTCTGCCATTTAGAATTATCTGTCATATTTTCCTTTGTAGGCTCTCCTTCTCCGGTAAAATACCAAAGTTCTCCTTTTTTAATATTTTTCATCGGAGTAGTTGATGCCGGATCAATATAACTATTATTTACAAACCATGAAGAAACTTTTTCCACTTTTTTAATATCAAATACCAGCCAATGATCTTCTGGCGAATTTGATATAGCCAACATTGAATCATTCTTTTCTTCAAGGAGCTTGCCGTTAAAAAGATTACCAATTATCCTTGTTGGAAAAACACCCCAAAAACCAGAGTCTTTAAAAGACATCCCTATCACTTTTGCATTCAAAGCAAAGTTAGCAAGTTTTTCAAGTTCTTCTCCAACCACTATCTTACAGCTATGAAGCTTACGATATCCGGCACCCTCTCCTGTATAATTTCCTTTTTCATCATACTGCTTCATACTCTGATAATATTTACTATAGGTAAGGAAATAAGTTTCCTGCACCTTTCTGCTGATTCCATTCTGCTGTGCGGCTGTCACATTTGCAGAGGAATGGTCAAGAATCTCTACCTTGTCTTTTGCATCTTCGTTTGTAAATGAAACCTGTCCAATCTGATTGTCAGCATTTTCAAAAGTTTTAAAAGCTTCCCATGTGTAACTCTGGTCAATAAAGGTCTTTGCAGACTCAAGTACTGTTTTAGCTTTATATGCATCAAAGCCATTCGCTGCAATCACTTCTCCATTCGCTGTTCCAACACCAAAGGCAAAAAGACTTCCTACAGGAATTTTCTCATCATTTGCTGAATCATCAAGTTTAGCCGTCTTATACACCTTTGGCATATAACCCTGAGGTTTCTGTGAACCAATTTCAAATGCGTGTCCTTCTTTAGCTTTAACTAATGCATAAAGAGCCTCAAGCACTGTCTTATCTTCTCCGGTAGAAAAATCAATCTTATTCCCAGAAACATCAAAGCTCTTTAAGTTAGTAAATGTAGCTGCATTTTTGATAGGAAGATGCTCTAAATCAAAGCCACTTAAATCAAGTTTCTCAAGACCGGACAGATTTTCTAAAACTAAGGTTTCTGCTGTCTGCTCATAAGGTGCATTCACATAGCTTGGCTTCAAAGAATCAGGCAACATCTCCTTTGTTAATTCTTTAACATTAGGTAAATTCTTAAGTGTCAGCTTCTTAAGACTCTTAAATTTATTCAGTCCCTCTAAGCTTGCAATAGCAGGATCATCAAGGATGAGTTCTCCTCCAAATCTTTCAATATTACCTTTCCAGTTTTTCCTAATCTGCTTGATTATGGTATTTCTAAGGGCAGCATCCGGAATTTCAGCTTCTGTAATTCCCTTATAATCCTCATCCTCAAGCATAATTTTCTTCAAAGCCTTTGTCCAGCTGTACTCTGTATGAAGATGCTTTGTATTATTTCCCCATTTTCCATAGTAGTCAGACTGTTCAGAAATAGAAAGTGGATCATTTTCATTACGCCTTCCACACTTTCCTTTCGTAGCATCAATACCTTCTTCTACTCCATCCCTATCAACTGCATAGGAGAAAATACCGCCTTTCATTCCTTCCTTTGGCTGCCACTTTGCATGACGGTAAGCATTAGAATCTTCCGGCGTTCCCGGATTTCTTGTTTCTAATAATTTATTAGCAAGATGCCATTTCCATTCAGACTTATTCTTATTTTTAGGATCTAATGGAGAATTGTTTTCTTTTGTTTCTCCGGTTCCTTTTAAGGAAACAGTATCTGCCCAAACATTATTATTCTTATCTCCATCTTCCTCATAGAAGCTGAAACCATACATAAAATGCTCAGGTTTAACTCCATAACGCCCAAAATGCTTCCAGTTTAACTGACCATAGTTATCTTCTTCGCTATCCTTCTTCTCTGCAAGATGCTGACCATATTTCTGAACTAGAATATAATCCCATAAGGTTGCTGTTTCTTGGAATATCCTAGACATTTCAGCCGGAATTGTTGTATCAAGAATCAGAAGTTTACCTACTCCATGTCCATCATTTCCTGCTATCTTTCTCAATTCCTTTACAATACCTATAGCCTGAAGAAATTTATCTTCTTCTATTTCATCAGACTGTTTGTGGCATTTTGGATCTTCTCCTTGTCCAGCCTTCCTTTTAGCCGCATTCTTCGGCTCATCATGCTGTTCAAGGTCAATATCAAGACCATCTAAATTATGCTTGTTTACATATTCATCAAAAATAATTTTTGCATATTCCGCATACCTTGCAGATAAAGCTTCCTCACTTTGTCCTGCTGTAGGAATCAACTCATGATTATTGTCATAAAGCACACCACGCTCACTGGTAAGTTCTCTTATTCCAATAGTGCGGATAACTCTAGTTCCCTGTTTCTTTAATTTAGGTACATAGGTATCTTTTAATGTAGTCCAAAAAATACTGCCTTTTGCAGTCCAGTCAGTAAATATAAACGCAAGGTCTACTTCTGCCGGTATTTCAGACATCTTATTCAGTCCGCCATGTGGCTGTCCATCATCTCCTGTAGATGCCGCATCATGCCAAGTTCTAAAATAAGCACCCATAAGAGGTCCTCTATCTCTTAAAGGAACGTTTTGACTATTTGGTGTTTCACCAGAAACGCTTGGACTATTAGGTGTTTCACTAGGAACGCTTCCACCATAATACCCCCCTAAAATTGGAGCCGGCTGGTTATTACTGCTTTCAATCTCTTTTGTTCCTTCCGGTGTTTTTACTTCTACTTTCTTTTTGGTTTTATTCTCAACCTTTACCTCTACTTCTTTTTCAAGAACTTCAAGCTTACTTCCTTCCGCTCCCTTTTCAAGAGTAACCGAAACCTCAGCAGAAGTTTTTAAGTCAACCGGAATCTCTGTGGTAATAGAGCTTCCTTTTGCCTCCTTTTTTATTTCCAGTTCAATTTTTTCTTGTTTTCCTTTGATATTCAGTTTAGCCGCCGCCTGAATATTTACCTTACTTACAGTTCCTTCAGAAGTCAGATTCACTTCTGACTTATTGGCAAGGTCTAAACTATCAAGCTTTCCTTTTACATTTACATCAAGCTTTGTTTCAGCCTTAACTAAAAGATTGGTAAGTTTTCCTTCAACTTCAACCTTTACTTTCTCGCTGCCTTCTGCCACAATAACATCATTAAGAACAGCCTCAGAAGCAACTACAATCCTTCCTTCTTTTGCTTTTATTTCAATTTTATTGCCACTAACCTTTTCATACCAAGTGTCATTTTTTATTTCATTAATAAGGATAGATGCAAACTTTCCGGAGTTTACAACATCTGCCTTTGGAGTTTCAACCTGAAGTTTTACTTTCTCATAATTTCCTTCAGGTATATCAAAGGAAGTTTCTGCATCACTCTTTATTTTTAATTCTTCAAGATAATTATTCTTTAATACTTTATCAAGCTCCGCCTGATTAGAAACAACTACACTCGTTACCTTCTCTTTTACTATTTTCTTCTTTTTTGTTAAGTTTTTAACAGTAACTTTACAGCTAAGCTTTAATTTCTTTTTTCCTTTTTCAGTTATAATGGCTGTAATCTTTGCCTTACCTGCCTTCTTAGCCTTTACATTACCTCTACTCACAGTAACAATCAATTTATTGCTTGAAACCCACTTTACATTTGCCTTTTTGGAAAGATTTTTAACTTTCAGCTTTACTTTCTTTCCTTTTTTCAAGGTAACAGAAGTTTTGTTTAATGTTTCCTTTGGAAACTTTACTTTTTTCTCAGCAGCAATCACTTTTTCGGTTTTAAATAACCCTCCAACCGGATTACTTGTCAGCGTTACAGCTGCCATAAGGATAGCCGCAGCTGTCCTTAACATCTTTTGCTTCATAACAATCTCCTTTTTTCATTAAATTGTTTACTTTTTGTTAAAATAAATATCAACTTTTATTTACTTTAATTTAAGTTTTATGTTAACATATACAAGTCATCTTGTAAACTAATATCATTATTATTTAAGCAAAATTTAATAAATACAAGTCCTATTATAGGTTATTTCTTGTAAAGTTTTCATTTTTTTAATATCCTATATTAAATTCAATTAGGTATATATATCAATTTTTAGCTATAATATATTGTAAATTTTAAAATTAAAAAGACTGGCCACTCGCCAATCTCTTTGTAATTATTATTAACTTTTTCAATATAATTTGAATTTTTTATAATTTTGAAACAGATGCATTATTCCACAAACTCATACATCTCTTTTGCCTCGTCCTTTTTCACAGTTTCTGCAATCTCTGTAACCCTTACCTTGAGCTGTTTGTCGCCAAATCCTATGGTTATTATGTCACCGATTTTTATTTCAGTCCCTGCCTTAGCCTGCTTGTCATTCACAGATACCCTGCCTGCATCACAGGCTGACTTAGCTACTGTACGCCTTTTTATAAGGCGAGATACCTTAATGTATTTATCTAATCTCATAATTCTCCTATATTATATAATAAAAGAGAGACCATCTTCACAGACAGCCCCTCGTCTTATGTTTAGAATTTAACTACTCGTTTATAGCATCTTTAAGAGCCTTACCGGCCTTAAACTTAGCTGCCTTTGATGCAGAAATTTTGATTGTCTCACCGGTAACAGGGTTTCTTCCTTCTCTTTCAGCTCTCTCTGATACTTCAAAAGTACCAAATCCTACTAACTGAATCTTCTCACCCTTCTTTAATTCCTCGGTAACAACATCTACAAAAGCCTTAACAGCCTTCTCTGCGTCAACTTTCTTTAACTCAGTTTTTTCAGCGATAGCTGATACAAGTTCTGCCTTATTCATGGAATAAATCCTCCTATAATTTTCTATTGCGAGTACGCCCCCGCTCATAACAATATCTTTACAGAATACTTATAAACTTATTATAACGATTTGTCAAGTAATTTTGAGTGAAAATACTTGATTTTAAGCATATTTAGGCTAAGTTTACCAAACCGCATACTATAGACCGTCAATATCAATCCTATCTATATTCTCCCAATAGATTTCTGCCGTATATATGCTTTCCCAATTGTTATAAGCCATATTGAACAAAAGTTTCGCTTTCTCCCCCTCAACTCCTTTCTTTTTAGAGTATTCTCTAAAAAACTTTGTAGCCAAAAAATTTTCCATATATATTCCTGTTATCAGGCTTTCATCCAGATAATACTTAGCCTTAAGCAAAGGGTCAATCCCTTTAATCTGTGTCTTCGCCGTCTTTCTTATCTCTTCTTCCTCAGCCTTAGTAAGACTGCAGCCTTCCTTTTTTGCCTCATTCACCAATATTTTAATCCGTGCAATTTCTTCTATTATATCAGTTTTTAACAGTTCCTCTATGCTTCTTCCATTTCTAGTCACACTCCATACATCTCTTCCAAGCATAATTTCATAATCTTTCTTAGTAGCCAGCAGATAAAATTCAAATTCAGGATAATATACCGTCTCATCACCTATTTTAATTATAGGAATATCGGCACTAATAATTTTCAACGGAGTCTGTAAGCTTTCTATCTTTACCTCCATCCTCTTTTCTTCTCTGAAATTAATTGCAATTCTCTGCTCCACACAAAAAATAACTGTTGCAATACCAAAAAATAAAGTCACAAACACCAGAGGCTTCATCAAATATTTTTTTGTCATTCATCCTCCTTTACTATCTCTTTCTGCCTGCAAGACACTAATTCAGCAACGACTCCCATAAGCACCCTAAGTTTTTCCTCCATCTTAGTTTTATTCAGTCCGTTTCCAAACTTATATTCAAAATAGGTTTCTTTACCAGTCCGCATTTTAACCTGTCCCTTATTATTTTCTATAAATTCTCCTACTTTGTCTATATCAGGTTTTACTTCATTATATAATATAATTTTAACAGTTTCTCCTTTACAGTCGACTCTTGTCACCCCCGCTTCATGTGCCAGATGTCTTATAAAAGAAATATCAATGAGGTTATTTACTTCAGACGGCATTTCACCATATCTGTCTATCAGCTCATCCTTCAACTCCGACAAGTCTTCTTCCGTAAACACCGTAGCAATTCTCTTATACATTTCAAGCCTTGATACCTCATTTCTTATATAACCTGTAGGAATAAAAGCTGACGCATCTATGCTTATAACTGTGACAAACTCATCAACGGAGACTGCCTCACCTTTGAGTCTTTTAACCTCTTCATTTAACATTTTACAGTATAGGTCATAACCTACAGCTTCCATATGTCCTGACTGACTCTTTCCCAAGAGATTACCTGCCCCCCTTATCTCAAGGTCTTTCATTGCTATTTTAAATCCTGAACCGAGGTCTGTGAACTCTTTTATAGCTGCAAGCCGTTTTTCAGCTATTTCTTTTAACATCCTGTCACGCCTGTACATAAGAAACGCAAATGAAGTCCTGGCACTTCTGCCCACTCGTCCTCTAAGCTGGTAAAGCTGTGAAAGTCCCATTTTATCAGCATCATCAATGATAATAGTGTTTACATTGGATATATCAAGACCCGTTTCTATAATTGTAGTAGACACTAGGACATCTATCTCTCCATTGATGAAATCAAACATTATTCTCTCAAGCTCTCTCTCATTCATCTGCCCATGAGCAAAAGCAACTCTCGCATGAGGAATCATTTCTGAAAGCTTTGCAGCCCTCTCATCTATACCGTTCACCCTGTTGTACACATAGTAAACCTGACCGTTTCTAGCAAGTTCCCTATTTATTGCCTCCCTCATAATTTCGTCATCATGTTCCAATACATAGGTCTGTATCGGAATCCTGTCTGTCGGAGGCTCCTCCAAAACCGACATATCCCTTATTCCTACAAGACTCATATGCAGAGTTCTCGGAATAGGAGTTGCAGATAGGGTAAGTACATCTATATTTTCTCGCAGCTTTTTTATCTTCTCCTTATGACTTACTCCAAACCTCTGCTCCTCATCTATAATAAGAAGCCCCAAGTCCTTATATTTAATTTCTGATGAAAGTACCTTATGAGTACCTATAATTATGTCAATAAGTCCTGCCTTCAGCTTCTCTTTTATCTTCTTAGTTTCCGCTGCCGACTTAAATCTTGAGAGAAATTCTATGGTTATAGGAAAGTTCTGCATCCTCTTTAAAAATGTCGAATAATGTTGTCCTGCAAGTATGGTGGTCGGTACAAGCATTACCACCTGCTTACCCTCCGAAACTGCCTTAAAAGCCGCCCTGATTGCCACTTCCGTCTTGCCAAAGCCCACATCTCCACATACCAGCCTATCCATAATCTTCATGCTCTCCATGTCCGCCTTAACATCTCTTATAGCATTCAGCTGATCTTCAGTTTCCTCATAAGGAAACATTTCCTCAAACTCCTGCTGCCATACCGTATCCTTGCCATAAGCAAAACCCTGCTCTTCCCTCCTCTTTGCATAGAGTTCTACTAAATCCTTGGCAATTTCACTAATAGACTGCCTTACCTTCGACTTCGTATTCTTCCATTTTTGGCTTCCTATCTTATCTATCTTAGGATTTGCCCCATCCTTGCTTGCATATTTCTGCAAAATATCCAGTTCAGTAGTTGGTACGAATACACTGACCTCATTACCATACTCTACTTTTACATAATCTCTGGTAACCCCTCCAACAGTAGACTGTTCAATTCCCCTGTAAATGCCTACTCCATGAGTTTCATGTATTACATAATCACCCTCATGAAGTTCTGAAAAGCTTGAAATCGAAGCTCCGTCTATCTTTTTCTTCTTTTTGTTTAACCTTCTCCTTTCCGCCCCAAAAATATCACTTTCAGAAATAACTGCAAACTTTATTTTAGGATATTCAAATCCCCTTCTTAGATTCCCCTTTACTATTACAATCTCTCCACTTAACTGCTCTCTCTTGTCCACATCAAGAAAGGCTGCTACAATATCACTTTCCCTTAAATCCTCAGAGAGCCTCTCAGCCCTATGTGTGGATGAACTTACAACCACAACTCTGTAACCATCTTTTTTATACTTTGATAAATCTTTAACAAGACTTTCAAAACTATTGTTATATGGATTTATATTTCGTGCAGTAATGTCAAACCGCTCTTTTATCTCAATATCACCGGTTCTCGTTTCAATGAGTGAAAGCAAAACCGTACATCTGCCCGCCAGTTTTGCAAGTATGGTCTTATAATCCCAGACTGTATCAGCCTGACCGGAAAGTATGTATCCCTTCTCAAGCCTGTTTGTCATGCTCTCCCGCCATTCAAATGAAACAGCCTTACCCTTTTCTTCTATTCTTATAGGTTCATCTATGAAAAATATATCTTCCTCATTAAAATAATCAAAAAAACTCTCCGTATTCTCAAAAAAATAGTTTATGTAGCTGTCTATACCGAAAGAGCCGCCATATATCTCCAAATTATCTTTGAATTCTTCAATATTGTTGTTCAGCCTTGCAGCTTCCTCCGTCTTCATTTCAGCCCTAAGCCTTTTATAAACTTCCTCCTTTTCTTTTCCAAGCTTCTTAAGTCCCTTAAGTTTTCTCTCCTCATCTATAATTATTTCTGTGGCAGGATATACCAGGAGTTCTTCTACATTTTCTATGGAACGCTGACTCTCTACATCAAAGGCTCTGATAGTATCAATTTCATCACCCCAAAATTCAAGTCTGAAAGGTGTTTCCTCGGTTAAAGGAAATACATCAAAGATATCCCCCCTTACTGCAAACTGACCTTTACCTGAAACCTGAGAAGTCTTTTCAAAGCCAAGCTCTACAAGCCTTTCTTTTAATTTAGTAATATCAAAACTATCTCCTACTGCCAGCCTTACAATCTTTTCTTTTACATAGGAAAGCGGCAGCACTCTGTCAAGCCCTGCCTCTAAACTTAGCACTATAGTCGATGGCTCATCTTCAACCAGCCTTTTTAATACCTCAAGTCTTCCACTTACTATAGCATTGCCATGTACATCTGCTGCAAAAAACATTATGTCCTTTGCCGGATAAAGCATAGCTTTTTTATCGTAAAGCTTCATATCAGTTACGATTTCTCTGGCTCTTATTTCATCATAGGTTATAATGACTTTATGCCTTTTCCCTGCAGCCTTTGACAATGTTTCTATAATATTGCTTTTTTCAGCATCCATGCAGCCTGTAATAAGTATAGGTAATTTTTTCTTATTTATGTAGCTTACTGCCTTATTTATTTCATCCAATTCTAAAACCGGTTTGGTTATTAAGTTCATTTTATCTCCTTACATTCATTCTTACTGTTCTTACCAATCTTACTTTTCATATTATACAACAAAAAAGTACTAAACCAAAGTTTTTTCTCTAGTTTAGTACTTTTATCAGTATCCTATATTATAAGCTTTAATTGGCTGAATTAAGCAATAGAGATCTCGCCAAACCGGAAGAAATCTTTTTCAAGACTTTGAAACTTGTTGTTTTTAATTTTCATTGCAGACTCTCCCTTTAATTAGTATTTTACTGGAGTTACAGCTTTACACCACTTCACTTTTTCAAGATTTATGCGATATTCCTGATTTAAAAGATTATTAAAATCAGCTAATTCCATTGGTTTAAAAAAATAAAATCCTTGTACATAATCACAGCCTAAGCTTCTGACAACTTCCAGTTCTTCTTCGTTTTCCACTCCCTCAGTACATACTAACATACCAAAGTTCCTGCAGGAACATATAATTCCTTTTAAAAACTGCTTGTTCTCCTCCGATTTAGTACTTTCTTTTACAAGACTCTTATCAATTTTAACTTCATTTGCATGATACCTTATCAAAAATGAAACTGATGAATATCCTGTGCCGAAATCATCTATTGCCGTAAGCATACCCATACTTTTACACCTTCGTGCAAAGTCAAGCACTCTTTCTTTATCCTCATCATAATTATTTTCTGTAAGTTCTAATATCAGCTCATTCCCTGAAAGTTTATATCGCTTTAATGTTTCTTCTATAAAATTTATAAATTCATCATCCAATATCTGGATATAGCTTATATTAACATTCACCGTAAAATTTTTTCTATAACTTTTTATTTCCCTGCTGATTTTGGCTGCTTCCTCAAATACGAATCTCCCTACCTGCCAGATTAAGCCTGTACGCTCTAAAATCGGTATGAAAATCTCAGGAGAAATCAGTTTTTTATTATATTTCCATCTTAAAAGTATTTCTGCTGATACCATTTGATCTGCATTATTTATTATCGGCTGTATCACTATTTTAAAATTCTCAAATTGTGAATGCACACATCTATGTAATTCCGATTCTATATTATTTAAGTAGCTCCTATATACAATGTCATCATCACATAATACGCATATATTTTCAAAAAAACTATTATTTTTAATCTTAGACATCAGTTTGTCAAAAATATCTAACAAATTTTCCTGTAAAATATTTCCCTTATTTCCAACATAAATTCCTACCTTTATGCTTTTAGGGAAAACAAAATTATTTTCAAAATATAGGTTAGTAACAAGATTTTTTATTTTATTAGCTATATTCTCGGTATCATTTATGTGTTTTTCATCAACTAAAGCTAAAAATTTCACTCCTTCAATCTTATAAAGATATATTTTGCCATCCAGATTTTTAAATATTGTATCTACTATAACTTTAAGAAATCTATCCCCGTATCCCCTTCCTTTTGTCTCATTTATAATCCGTAATCCATTGAGCGAAAAGCCTATAATACCAATTTTATCTGACTTATAATTAAGATTTTTTACTTCAAAATCATCTGTATTTAAATTCCCATAGCCTGAGTCTGTAAATATTTTTGTCATAGCGCATTATAACTCCTTCCCTCTCTTATTATAAGTTGCCTAAACAACATAATAATTCTTATGTTGTAATTCTGTTTAACAAAATTTATTTAAATCATGAATTTATTTAAAATAATAACACCATTCTAGATTTTTATCAATAAAATTTTAGATTTATAGTATTTTTTTATAAGCTTTTTATACAGTTTATAAGCTAGAATTCCTTAATTGTGTCTTTCTAAACAACATAAGAATTATTATGTTGTTATCAATTCCATCTTATCTATCTGTTTCATATAATTCACCATACTCTGTGTCAGATATATTCTTGTTGTATTTATGTTTGTATGCCCAAGTACATCAGCAAGCTTTGAAATATCCTTGTCTATTTCATAAAATGTCCTTGCAAATAAGTGCCTTAAATTATGTGGATATGCTTTTCTTTCATCAATTTCTGCTTTTTTACAGAGCACTTTCATATCTCTCCATATATTTGACCGGTCTATTTCCTTTCCGGCTTTTGTTGAAAAAATCATATCATCTGTATGTATTTTATTGTTTTCTTCTGCATATTTTTTTAATTTCTCACATAATGCCCTTGGCAAAAATATAATCCTTCTTTTTCTCTTACCTTCCACTTCTGCCATTCCTTTAGCTAATGCGTCAACAGTTATATATTTTAGTTCTGATACTCTTATTCCTGTTGAACATATAGTCTGAAGCATTAAAGAAAGTCTATACTTTTTACACAAATCTGCAGTTTTTATAAGCTTTATATATTCTTTTTTGTCTAATTCTTCACTTTCATCACAAAATATCCTTTTTTGTACCTTTATTGATTTTATTTTCAATTCGTCTAGTCCGACATAAGTAAGATATTTGTTTATAGCAGCTATTTTGCTATTTATGCTTGAAGCTTTATATTTAAGTTCCATTTTACTTTTCCAAGTAATCAGGGCAGCTTTAGAAATATATTCAGTCTCATTTTTTAAATAATCAATAAATATCTTCAGTTCCCTTATATACTTTTCTATTGTATTATCTGCACATTCCTGACTTATTCTTAGATAATCTTCATATTTTTTGATTTGTGCTTTTGTAGGAAGCAGTATGTCTGTCATTTTCATGTCTGATCTCCTCATAATATGATGTGGGTGTCAAAAGTATTTGACACCCAATGATACAGGATTGCTTCGGCTTCACCTCTCGCAATCCTTGCAAAAATATTCGTAATCCGCTCATTTTTTTGCAAAAAATGGCTACTTACTCATATTTTTTGCGTGTCAAAAGATAATAAATTCTCTTGCAAGCAAGCTTGCATCGAATTTTTATACTTTTGACACTTGTATCATAATATATTTTATCAAATACTATAAGTTTACCAAAATATTTAAAAGTTTCGAACTTTTACATTTATTTATTAATGATGTAAGTATTTTCCAGCTTCAATAAATACTTGAAAATTCTTTCATTCCCTTGTATATATTATGCATATTCTTATCCCTCCCTCACAATTTATATGTGTATATTCTACAGCATTTCAGTTTCTTCTTTCTGTTTCCTCAATTTATATTGCAAATGCAGCCATATCCCTGTTATCTTGAATACAGACATTAATAACAAGCAAAATCGAAAGGAGAATATGTATGAAAAAATTTATTTTCAAAAAGCCCTTCATCTTTCCCCTTGCGTTAACCTTAACTTCCTCAAGCGGAATATCAACTTATGCCGCATATAAACATTACTCTACAAAACCTGCTGACGGAACTTCACATAATCAACCATTTAGTAAAGATCTGGCCGGCAGCAACAGTTACCGCATACCTGCTATGATTACCCTTGAGGGTGGTGCTTATGACGGAAGGATAGTAGCCGCTGCCGATGTAAGATGGAATACTACTTATGATGGTGGTGGTCTTGATACTATGGTAAGCTATTCGGATGATAATGGCAAAAACTGGAACTATTCATTTGTAAACTACCTCGGAGACAACGGTAACATATATAACGGGAAAAATTCCACTTGCTTTATCGATCCTGCCCTTGCTACTGACGGAAAAAAAGTATGGATGCTTTGCGATTTGTATCCTTATGGAGTTGCATTAAACGGCAATATAGAAACCCCTCCTCAGAGAAAATCAGGGTTTGACAGCGAAGGAAACCTCCTGCTTAGTAACGATAATCATAAAAACTATAATTACCATCTAAACCTCAAAGATTTAAAAATATACAAAAACGATACAAAGGAAGCTGTAAATGACTATACCGTAGATACATATTTTAATATAAAAAATGCAGATGGTACAGTAGATACAAATTTATTTTTTAAGGATTCACCTTATAAGGTACAAAGAACAAGTTATCTTTATCTTGTAAGCTCTGATGACGGATGTAAAACTTTCTCCGCACCTAAATTACTTCCACTGAAAAAAGATGCTGAAGAAGCTTATTTGGCAGGTCCGGGCAGAGGCTTATATACCAAAAACGGCAATATCATCTTCCCTTGTTATTATTTTAACCGTACTTCCGGTAGAACAGTAGAAAAAACAAGTTTTGTATACTCCACAGATAATGGAGAAAATTGGCATAGAAGTGAAGATATGCCGGTAGGTACCAACAGTTCTGAAAGTACCGTAATAGAACTTCCTAACGGTAACCTAAGGTTCTTCTATCGTCATTACTCCAATACAAAACTTAAATATATTGATGCAGAATTTTCACAGGATACCTTAACATATAACTGGAAGAGTGAGGTACAGACCGATATTACCGTAAACTCCAATACACAGATGTCCGCTATAGTATATTCATCGCCTATAAATAACAAAACTGCCTTTCTCTTAACCTGTCCTACCGGTCCTAATGAAAATGGATCAACTTTATCAAAGGGTGAGCCGTACTCAAAAGGTGGTCAGCGTCTTAACGGAAAGATATTTGTAGGATTCTTAAATGATGATAACGACAATACTGTCGAATGGCTTCCTAATCCTATGAGAGTAGGTGAACTTAACTCAGAATTTATGTATTCCTGCCTGACTGAACTTAATGACGGAAACATAGCTTTATTGTATGAAAACCACCAAAACGGCTGGGGTTCAGGAGATGATAAATACTTTACAATGACCTATAAAACCTACAATTTATCTTATGTTATACCTAACGCTTATGTAGGAAGTTTCGCATTTAAGGAACAGCTCCAAAAAGCTGAAGCTATAAGTGAAGAACGCTATACCAAGAGTTCTTATAAAAAACTTGCCGAAATTATCACAAAGGCTAAAGAAGGTTTAGCTAATAAAGAGCCAAAAGAAAAACTTGAAGAATATGCGTCTGAGATAGAAGCTGCCATTAAAGGGCTTCAAAAGAGAGCCGATTTAACCAAAGCTAAGGCTATATTTGAAAAAGCCATTGAAAAAGATAAAGAAAAAGGCAAATAAGCTTAAATCAGGTAAATTTAGCGTAACAATAAGTATTGACGGAAAGAAGCTAAGTAACAAAGCAGTTACAAATCTTAAATTAAAGATAAAATAGATTTTTCTCGTTATTAAACTACTCCCCCTGCCAAAGCAGAGGGAGCTTATATTTTACTGCGTTATTTAATTTCGGCTACTTCTATACTTCTGTTACAGCTCTATCTTTATCCCATTGTACTTATTCATAGCTGCCTCTGCCCCCTCTTTCATTATAGTTACAACTGCTGCCCCTGCAACTTCTATAACCTTTCTTATGAGCGGTTCCGTGTCTCGGTCAAAACCTGAAAGCACATGATTGGCAAGATCAGCCCCCTCAGGCTTCCCTCCTACACCGATTTTGATACGAATAAATTCATTACTGCCAAGATGCGAAATAATACTCTTAATTCCATTATGCCCGCCTGCACTTCCCTTAACTCTTATCCTTATATTCCCGGGTGCCAGGTCTATATCATCCTGTATGATTATCACCTCTTCGCTTGCATCCGCCTTATAAAAATTTACCGCCTCTCCTATCGCCTCTCCGGAAAGGTTCATGTAGGTCTGCGGTTTCATAAGAAGCACCTTCTCCCCCTCTATAAACCCCTGTCCGAGTTTTGACTTAAAACCTGTCTTTGAAATTCCTACATTATATTTATCAGATAAATAAGTAATCACATCAAATCCTATATTGTGCCTTGTTCCTGCATACTTCCTATCCGGATTGCCTAAGCCTGCTACTATATACATAATTCCCTTCTTTCTTAGAATCGCTATAATTTCATAATAATTATACACCATAATATATTTTTTTGCATTAAAAAAAGGAGGCCTCAAGACCTCCCGATTCATTACTATTTCTCAATCAACCTTTATACCGCTTCTTCCTTAACCGGAAATTCCATCCAATTTCCATTTTCATACTCTGTGACAATTGACTTCTGAAGTCTTTCCCTTGTCTCTGAATTAATTGGATGAGCAATATCATGATACTCACCGTCATTTGTCTTCCTGCTAGGCATTGCTATGAAAAGACCTTTATCACCATCAATAATCTTAATGTCATGAACAACGAACTCACCATCAATTGTGATAGAAGCAACTGCTTTCAACTTACCTTCCTTAGCAACTTTTCTGATTCTAATATCTGTAATATTCATACTGTGACCTCCTGATTCTGTCTGACAGTAATGCTTCCCTGCCACTGCGTCTAAGCTGCAAACCAGAATCTGCCCCTTAGCCTTAGCCTTAGCCTTAGCCTTAGCCTTAGCCTTAGCCTTAGCCTTAGCACTTTCTAATTTGAATTATATTATAGCATGCTTTAGCAAAAATTACTATTGATATAAATATGCATTAATTATGAGTTTTTTAACATTGTTTTGTTTATTTTTATTGTAATTTTGGCATTTTCTTATCATAAAAATGACCATATGGTCTTTTAATGAATATTGTCGATAGACTTACTATCCATGCATATTTAATCTTGATTACACTTAATAAATTCTCAGCTTTATTTTGCCATTAAAGCTCATTTATGCTATAATATAAGCATATTAGAATATATATTTATAAAAGAGGTATAATTATGCATAAATTAGACTTGAATATTAACTCTACTCCGGTTTACTTCATAGGCATTGGAGGAATCAGTATGAGTGGAATAGCTGAGCTTTTTCTTGACAAGGGCTTTAAAGTGTCCGGTTCAGATCTTCACGAATCTGCTGTTACCAAAAGACTTGAGCAGCTTGGAATTACAGTTTATTATTCGCAGGAGGCTAAAAATATTACACCCGACATTGGTCTGGCTATATATACAGCAGCTATTCACGAGGATAATCCCGAGCTTGTAAAGGCAAAAGAGCTTGGCATACCTATGATGGAAAGGGCTGAGTGTCTTGGACAGATAATGAGCCACTATAAAAATGCAGTTGCAGTTGCCGGTACTCATGGCAAGACTACTACTACCTCAATGCTTTCCTATGTTTATCTTGAAGCGGATCTTGACCCTACCGTATCTGTCGGAGGAATACTTAGCGGTATTCATGGCAATATGCGTCTTGGCAAGTCTGAAAACTTCATTATGGAAGCCTGCGAATATGCTAACAGTTTCTTAAGCTTCACACCTACTACAGCCGTAGTATTAAATGTTGAAGCTGAACATTTGGACTTTTTTGGCACACTGGAAAACGAAAGACTCTCTTTCACTAAGTTCATAGATCTGCTCCCCGCAAATGGACTGCTTGTTATAAACAACGAAATAGAAGATAGCGAAAATCTCGTTAAAAATACCGGTATAAGAGTAGTAACTTATGGACTAAAAGCCTTTAATGCAAAAGAGCCTGATTATACAGCTAAGAATATAATCTATAACGATTTTGGCTGTGCCTGTTATGAACTGATTGTAAGAGGTGAAAACAAAGGTCTTATAGAACTCTCCGTCACAGGAGAACATAATGTATCAAATTCACTGGCAGTAATTGCTGCAAGCCTTGAACCGTCAGAAATTTATAAAGCCGGAATTTCTCTTGATAAAATAAGGCAGGGCATTAAAAAATACACCGGAACTGACCGCCGTTTCCAGTACAAAGGAAAAAGAGACGGTTACACAATAGTAGATGACTATGCACACCATCCTACCGAAATCAGAGCTACCCTTGAAGCTGCAAAACGAGTCAAGCATAATCGCCTTATTATAGCCTTCCAGCCACACCTCTACTCAAGGACTAAAACCTTTCTCAGGGAATTTGCAGATGTACTTTCCCTTGCCGACATAGTTGTCTTTGCAGAAATCTATGCAGCAAGAGAAGAAAATCCCGGAAATATCTCCTCCGATAACATAAGAAAAATAATGTCCGAAAATGGACATGAGGCGTATTTTTTCAAAACTTTTGAAGAAATAGAAAATTTTCTTATCCACACCTGTAAACCTGATGATCTGTTGATAACCATGGGAGCCGGAGATATAGTAAAAGTAGGGGAAAATATGTTAAAATAAATCTTATCCACAATATCCACAGTAAAAATTTATTATAAATTTTTTTACTGTGGATTTTTATTCGTTTTCTTCACAATTTTATCCACATGTTTTTCTGCTCCAAAACTTATAATTTTTATAACAATCCACAAACTTATCCACATTATCCACATTTTTTAACTATATCCCATCAAAACTGCCATCTATTTTATTTTTAAGAATCTTGTGATATACTCCTTGTAACAGCAGACCGGGAGGGATATTATGTCAGAGATAAACTTAAGCATGGCTATCAATACAGGAGTTACTGTAATTTCAAATGCTTTCATCGAGCGTTTTATAAATGAGGCAAATGCCTCGCATATCAGGTTCTACTTATACCTTATGTACTATTCTCAGAATCACAGAAGCTTTTCTATCAGTTCTGCCTGTGATTTCCTTGAGGACAGTGAAAAGGATATAATCCGTTCCATCAATTATTGGGAAAAGCAGGGGCTCTTTAAAGTCACCAGAGCAGATGAAAATACCATAACTGCCATACGCATCTCAGATGTATCAGGTATCCCTGATGAAAACTCTACAATGTCATCAGATATTCAGTCTGAAACATCTTTGTATGATGACGGTGATGAGGATGAAACCATTTTCACTAATCCCCAACCGGTCAACATAACTGAATTAGACCTTACTCAGGTGCTATACAAGGCAGGAGAACTTGCCGGCAGACCCTTGTCCAGTTCAGAAATAGACTTTATTTGTGAATTAAATGAAAGACTTAAGTTTACAACAGAACTGATCATTTACCTTTATGAATACTGTTGCATAACTAAAGGAATCAATCGCTTTAAATATATAGAAAGTGTAGCCCTCGCTTGGGCTGATAAAGATCTTCTCACTGTAGATGCCGCTAAGTCTGAGGCAGAAGTGTTCAATACTGAAAATGCTACAGTTATGAAAGCTTTCGGTCTTTCACGCCTTCCCGGAGCATCCGAAAAGCAATATATTACTAAATGGTTTCATTCATATAATATGTCTGTTGAAATGGTAGCTGAAGCTTGCAGCCGCACCCTTATACAGCTTTCAAAACCCGACTTTAAATACACTGACGGAATACTGAAAAACTGGTTCAAAAGCGGACTGGCCAATCTTGATGATGTGAAAAATGGAGATAAGGCACATTATGCTGCAAAACAGAATCTCAAAGTTGTAAACAGCTCAAATCCTAAGCCTGTTTATAACCGTTTTAATAATTTTGTGCAAAGAGAATACAGCAACGAAAAAATGGAAGACCTTACAAATAAATTACTTGAGAAAAGCATAATTTAACCCAAATTATTCAAATAATTACTATTATTCGTAAGAAATTTTAATATGAACTTGTATTTTTTTAATCATTTTTACTTGAATATTTTGACAAATCTTTTATAATATTAAGGTGGTTTTATGGGACTTACTAATTCTGAATATGAAGCTGTAATGCGTGAGTATGATAACATACGATATAAAACAGCAGAACTTCGACAACGGCATACTGACGAAGTTTTTAATAAAGTGCCTGAGATTAAAAAACTGGAAGATGAAATAATAACCGATTTTACAAATCTTGCTAAAGATGCTTTATTCCTTACACATAATGATTATCTTGTGGCCAAGGAAAATATTGATAAAAAAATAACAAGGTTTAATGTAAAAAAACAGGAACTTCTCGTCCAAAATGGTTTTCCAAAAGACTACTTAAACCATATATATAACTGCCCTGTTTGCAAAGATACCGGTTTTATAGACGGAGCTAAGTGTGAATGTTTTAAAGCTATAGTATCAAAATTAGCCTATTCTCAATCCGGTATTTATATGATGGCAGATGAAGACGCAAACTTCAGCCGATTTGTTGAAACTTATTACCCTGATGATGACTTTGACAAAAATACTAAGCTTAGTTCAAGAGGAAATGCTCTTAATGCATTGGCAAATTTGAAAAACATGGCTGATGATTTTGATAATAATGCACATAGTTTTGTAATATATGGTGGAGTTGGAGTTGGAAAAACTTTCCTCGCCTCCTGTCTTACAAATTCACTTATAAAAAACGGTTATTCAGTTGTATTTTTAACTGCTTTCAAATTTGTCAAAATATTCGAGGATAATACCTTTCACTATAATGATACAGAAGATGGGAAAATAATACCTTCTACCGATCCTATCTTTACTTGTGATTTACTGGTTATTGATGATATAGGAACTGAAGTTGCCAATGCGTTTACTATTTCAAGACTTTTTGACTGCATAAACGAAAGGATATTGTATAACAGACCTACAATATTATCCTCGAACTGGAATCCTGCTCAAATAAAAGCAAATTATGGCGACCGTATCTTTTCAAGACTTGCAAAGCATTACAAATTTTTAAAGCTGACCGGGGAAGACATAAGGACATTTTGACAAGGGTTATTCACCTAAGGGGTGATAATCATAAATACAAATTACCTTCAAGATAAGGAGAAGAACAATGCCAAAAGAAGATTATATCGAGACTATTCCTGTGGGACCTCTTGGTATCATTTCACTGAAAGGCTGCTCTAAATTAGGCAGCGCTGTTGAAGATTACATAGTTAGCTGGAGGGATGGTAGAAATAATGAACACACCTCTACACTTGCTTTTTCCGGTTATCAGAAAAAATCCTATCATGTCGAGGCAAAGTGTCCTCGTTTTGGAAGTGGAGAGGCAAAATGTACTATTACCAGCACCGTAAGAGGCTTGGATCTCTACATTCTTGTAGATGTATGTAATTATAGTATTACCTACAATATGAACGGATATGAAAACCATATGTCACCTGATGACCATTATCAGGATTTAAAAAGAGTGATAATGGCTTGTGCCGGCAAAGCACATAGGATAACTGTAATCATGCCTTTCCTCTATGAAGGTCGCCAGCATAAGCGTTCCGGCAGAGAATCCCTTGATTGTGCAGTTGCTCTTCAGGAACTTATACACATGGGTGTGGATAGTATAATCACTTTTGATGCACATGACCCAAGAGTGCAGAATGCAATCCCTCTTAACAACTTTGATACTATTATGCCTACTTACCAGTTCATTAAGGGTATACTTAAAAATGTGCCTGATGTAAAGATGAACGCTGATAATATGATGATAATAAGTCCGGATGAAGGTGCTATGAATAGAGCTGTATATTTTGCAGGCGTACTCGGAGTAGATGTAGGTATGTTCTACAAGCGTCGTGATTATGCTACTATAGTAAATGGTAAAAACCCTATTGTAGCTCATGAATATCTTGGTAGAAAACTTGATGGAAAAGATGTAATCATCGTAGATGATATGATTTCTTCAGGTGAAAGTATGCTTGATGTAGCAACAGAGCTTAAGAAAAGAAATGCAGGTCGCATCTTTGTAGCTTCTACTTTCGGTCTCTTTACTAACGGACTTGAAAAATTTGACAAGGCTTATGAAGACGGTCTCATCCACAAGGTTATTACAACCAACCTCGTATATCAGACACCTGAGCTTCTTTCCCGTCCATACTATATAAGTGCAGACATGAGTAAGTATGTTGCTCTTATAATAGATAAACTTAATCATGATTCTTCAATCAGCGAGCTTTTAAGTCCAACAGAGAGAATTAAGAGCATACTTAAGAAATATGGACAGATTCAATAATACCGTCCGTTTTGGCTCACATTTGAAAATAATACTCATTTTCTAAATTGACTGATTTTTTAATAAATTGTTGTGTTTTTTGGTAAAATTTACTTGTAAAACTTGCTTAAACTATGTATACTATCCTTGAAGTATATTAATATTTAAGGAGGTAAATACCAATGGCACATGTAATTAATGACGAGTGTATCAGCTGTGGCGCTTGTGCTTCTGTCTGTCCTGTAGAGTGTATTTCAGAAGGTGCTGAACATTATGAAGTAGATGGTTCTGCTTGTGTAGATTGTGGCGCTTGCGAGGAATCTTGCCCAACAGGAGCTATTTTTCAGGAATAAATTATTATTAAGAAGGCACTGGGTCATTTGTGGCTCAGTGCTTTTCTTTTTGAATAAGAAATTGCTTCGAAATTCCCCTTGAAGAAAACCTGCTCCTAAAGATATGTACACTTTTTTGTTTACAATCCCGATAAATTATGGCATCATATAGTTATACAATACCATAAAAGGGGTAAATACATGGATAATACTAAACTAAAATCCTCCAAGCAGATTGCACTTATCTGCCTTGTCATTATTGTAGCCTTTGCTGCAAGTGCCCTCATGTTCGCAATATCAAGTATTAAAAACACCGGTGCCTATGTAGAGCATACTACAGATATGACTGCCATGAATATAATAAGAGAACTTGATATGGGAATGGCCTCATCAGTACGGACTGCAAAGGCGATGGCTGAAAATTCTTTTGTTGTAGACTGGGCAAAAAAAGAAAACTCTCATGCAAGTGACCCTGAATATACAAAAAAACTTTATGACTATCTTAAAACTTCTTATCAGGAGAATAATTATAACTTTGTGTTTTATGCATCCAAAGAGACCGGTACTATCTACTATCAAGATGGTATAAGTCTCAAGATGTCAAATTATAATACAGAGGATAGATGGCTTTATGACTTTATGTCCTCGAACCTTCAATACCGGTTCACACTCAATCCTTTCAAAGCAAGCTCCGGCGATGCAACACTGCTAATTATCTACAAGCTCACAGACGGTTCAAAAAAGACTCTTGGAACCATTGGCATAAGCATCAATCTTGCAATGATGGAAAATAGTATTTTAGAGCTTGGAAATTACTATAATGTCGGTATAGCCTTTACAGATTTGGATGGTAATGTTCTTATTTCCAAAGAATATTCCCTGCCGGAAGGTTCAAATATCTTTGCCAAAGACGGACTTTTTGGTGATATTGATAACACTCAACTTATGCCTGTTGAAGGTGCATTCACTGTGAAATGGATAGGTCAGAATGATATATTTAATATAAATAAGCAATTCTGTGAACTAAGATATATCAAAGCTTTTAACTGGTATCTGGTAGTGTATGGAAGCGGCGAAGCCATAATGCTTGCAAATAGAAATCAGCTATTCTTACAGCTCGGTTTGCTTGCCCTTTTGCTTTTACTCATGATTGCTGTTATAATTAATACAATTTCTCAGTACCGAAACCGTATTATATCTCTTGCTACAATGGATGAACTTACAAAAATTATGAATCGCAAATCATTTATGGCAAGATTTGAATACTTTTCAAAACAACACTTACTGGAAGGCGGTCATCTTTTCCTCATTGACATAGACTTTTTTAAGACTATAAATGATACCTTGGGGCATGCTGCAGGTGATGAGGCTCTTTCATTCTTAGCCGAAAAACTCACAGCCTGCATTGGCAAGGACGGATTCATAGCAAGGTGGGGTGGAGATGAATTTATAGGAATATTCTTTTCTACAATAAAAGACCCTCTCGCACAAATAAGAGCCCTATCCGCTGAGCTTGACGAATCGGAGACAGGTAAAAGGCTCCATCTTACTCTCAGTGTAGGAATTGCACCTATAGAAGCCGGCTTGCCCCTCAATAAAGAAGTAGAAAAAGCTGATATTGCACTATACACTTCCAAGAAAAACGGCAGAAATCAAGCAACCATGTACCATGAAAGTCAAACCGGAGCAGAACCGGAATATAGTAAGGAGCTAATTGAAAATTCTAAAAAATAGATATGAAGAAGAAAAAGAAAATTAAATTTATACTAATCGCACTAATAATCGCTATAATAATTGAATTGGGAGTAATTATCTCAATTAAAGCCTATCAACTAATTATGGAAACTGCAAAAATAAATAATAGAGAAATAGTTTTACAAAAATCACAAAAAAAAGAAACTACAGATACCATTGTTTCATCAAAAAACATCTCCTCTTCCTCTGATAAACCTGCTCAAAATGAAGACAAAAATCTTGAACTTGGCACTGTAGATATTTCATATTTTGATGATGCCCTCTTTTTGGGAGATAGCCGTACAGTAGGACTTAGGGCATTCGGAAACTTTACTAACTCATCTTATTTTGCAAAGACCGGAATAAGTGTGAATTCATTTTTTATGTACCCCGCCTTAGACGAAGAAACGGGACTTAGCTTGGAAAGAACTCTTTTTCTTCGCCAATATAAAAAAATCTACATTATGATAGGGGTAAATGATGCAGCTCAAGTACCTTTAACGGAATTCGAATCCGAATTTTTTGATGCTATTGAAAAAATCAGAGAAATACAGCCGGATGCAAGGATTTACATCCAGTCCATACTGGGGGTTACTAAAAACAAAGAAATAAATGATCCTTATCATTATAACAATGAACGGGTACTTGAAAGAAATGCTCTATTAAAATCTAAATGTGATGGTGATAAACTTATATATCTAAATGTATTTTCGGCTTTTGCTGATGCTGAAGGATATCTGAGCCGTGAATGTTCCTCAGATGGACTCCATTTGAATAGTTCAAATTATAGTTCCTGGTGCGAATATTTAATGAATAATGCAATACCTGACTAAACTAATTTTTACTGAAATTTTTATGCGAATAAAATAGACTCCTGTAAATGTAGAAATCTCCACATTTACAGGAGTCTTTATTATAACATTGTCTTTCTTAGCTCTTCAGGACTTAACGCACTAAGATAAGCAGGTGCAATATCAAATACCGTCTTGCATCCGCTCACACCTTCTGCTGCAAGTTTATAAGCCGCTCTTACATATGCCGTAATCACTGACCCTGTAAACTCAGGATTTGAATCCAGCTTGAGGCTGTACTCAACTATGTGCTTATGCTCCCTGTCAAATCCTGTCACACCGCTTCTAACTACAAAACCACCATGTGGAAGTCCTGAGTGATCTCTCTTCATTTCCTCTTCAGAAATAAAATGTACTGTAGTATAGTAATCTGCAAAATAATTAGGCATATTAATAATTTCACTCTCAATAGCTGCCTTATCCGCACCCTCTTCCACTACTACAAAACATTCTCTTGTATGCTTATCCCTAACTAAAAGAGACGGATTCTCACCGCTTCTTACACGATTTACCGCTTCTTCCACAGGAATGGTATACTGTCTTGCATCTTTTACTCCATCTATCCTTCTGATAGCATCAGAATGTCCCTGACTTACACCCTTACCCCAAAATGTATAGTTCTCTCCTTCAGGCAACACTGATGTAGAAATCATCCTAAGCAAAGAAAACATCCCCGGATCCCAACCTACTGAGATAATTCCTACCTTACCTGCTTCCTTAGCTGCCTTATCAACATTTGCAAAATGCTCAGGTATCCTTGCATGTGTATCAAAACTGTCCACCACATTAAAATACTTGACATACTCTGGGGTTTGCTCCGGCAAATCTGTTGCACTTCCTCCTCCAAGTACCAATACATCAATCTTATCCTTATACTCCATAAGTTCTGCCGTACTAAGAACCTGCACTCCGCTATGTGTTTTAATGCTTTCAGGATTTCTCCTGGTAAATACTGCAACCAACTCCATATCCTTATTCTGAGCTATGGCACTTTCTACTCCCTTAGAAAGATTGCCATATCCCAATATTCCTACTCTTATACTCATCTTTACCTCCTTGTTCCCAATTATTGACAACTCTTACCATAATTACAAATTACAATTCCATCTAAATTTCAATAACTTTAAATGTTTATTTTCAACATTTATCAAACTGTAATTTCAATCTGATTCCCCTCTATTCCCAAAATACAGCTTTCATAATAGCCATCCCCTGTAGTCCTTGGACCACTCAAAACTTCATATCCATCTTCATGAAGCCTATTTGTAATTTCGTCTACCTTTTCTTTACTTCCGGCAGAAAATGCTAAGTGAATATAACCTGTTCTGTTAACTCCCTTGCCCACATCTTCCATATCAGGTCTATTCATAATCTCAAGCCGTGCTCCATCTTCAAAGCTTATGAAATATGACTTAAAATCGGTTTTTTTATTATAATAAATGTCATTAGCCTTCCCGTCAAGATATTTTATAAAAAATTCCTTTACTCCCTCAAGGTCATTTACATACATTGCTATATGTTCTATTTTCATATCATTTTACCTCCGCCTTCCTCAGTTTATAATATGCCATTTCAAGCATTACGAAATTTATTATTGCGAAAATCAACAGATAAACCGGCATTATGCTTATACCTGTTTTTTCCTGTAACACACCAAATACCATGGGCATAAAGGTGCTTCCGACATAAGCTGAGGCCATCTGAAGTCCGATTGCCGCCGCACTGTATTTCTTGCCAAAATTTATAGGAGCCATATGTTGGATGGCAGGATATACAGGTCCCATACCTGTACCGATTACAACAAAGCCGACCGCTGCAACCATATAGTTTGATGCAGGCAAAAATACCATAATTATTCCGAGTAATTCTATAAAAATTCCTATACGGATAAGTTTTCTGTCGCCAATCTTATTAGAAATAAAACCTGAAATCAGCCTTCCAAGCATTAACCCACCAAAAATCAATGAGCCAAATGAGGCAATCGTCTCTGCACTAAGTCCTTCCTTTGTGCCTGCAAAGTAACTCGGTGTCCAAAGAAAACAGGTAGCTTCACCTGCACAATAGGCATAAAATGCCACCAAGGTGAAAATGATTGCAGGTACCTTAAGTGCTTCTCTTATGCCGACACTATCGCTATGGTCTTCTTCCTCATCTTTACCATTTGCTTTCCAAAGAGGGAGAGAAAATATACATATAAGCAAAATTAACATCTGAATATAGGATGTACAGCTATAGCCTTCATTCCACCTTGCATATTTAAGTGCAAGTGCCATAATATAAGGGCTTATAACTGCACCTACTCCATAAAAACAATGCAGGAAATTCATAACTGAACCTGAAAAATTATTGGCTACATAGTGATTAACAGAAGCATCAATAGCTCCTGCTCCAAGTCCGTATGGAACTGCAAATAAAAACAGCATCCAGTATTCTCCACAGACAGAAAATCCTAATAGTCCGATTATTGTTAAACCAATCGACACTATAGTAATCCATTTTGTATGAAACTTCTTTATCATTCTTGGACTCAAAAGAGCTGAAATTATTGTCATAAAAGATATTGTCATAGATACATAACCTGCATAAGACGAAGGTACTAAAAATGCCTTCTGCATCTGTGGCCAACCTGAACCAAGTAGGGAGTCAGGCAATCCGAGACTTATAAAGATTAGATAAATAACTACTAAAAGTAATGAAACCATAAATTTCCTCCATATTTATTTAGTCCAAATTATTCACAAAAAAAGATTTGTAACTTATTTCAGAATAATTGGGCAATGATTTTCTTGACCTCTTAGGATTATATCGTATAATACTAATAAGTACATAGCATTTTATCACCAAATTTGAGATATACTATAGGATTATTTCGTCAAATTTAAGGAGAAACATTTATGGCATTATCATATTCAGTTGATAAAACAGATAGTAGTGGAAGAGAACTTCTTACCTATGGAACCTCGGACTTTCCCATAGCATTTTTTGACGATGACCTGACTAAGGTCAAGGTTCCCTGGCATTGGCATGATGAACTTGAAATTATAATAATAACAGAAGGTTCTGTCTCTGTACAAATAGCAAACAGCAGCTTTGTATTAAATAAAGGTGAGGGATATTTTTTAAATAGTGGAATTCTTCACTCTGCAAAGCTTTTATCCCCTAACGGACATCAGCGTGCTCTGATATTTTCTCCTGAAATTGCAGCTCATTGCGAGGACATGGTATGGAAAACTTATATAAAACCAATACTTAAAAAACAGGCTTTGCCCTTTATAAAGCTAAGCCCTAACATTTCATGGCAGAACAATATTCTACAGCTGTCTAACGATACTTGGCTTAATGGTGCTTATGAGAAAACCGACTATCCAATCATAGTCCGTCATAACCTGACCAGAATTTTCAGTCTTATTAAAAGTCATATATACTTGCTTGAAAATGAAACAGAGTTCACCGACAAAGCCAAGCAGGATGAACTCCGTATCAAAAAAATATTGCTTTTTATTGAGAATAATTATCCCACAACGATTACAATAGTTGACATTGCAAAGAGTGGAGATATAAGTATAAGTTCCTGCCTTCGTTTGTTTAAAGAGATATTAAAACTACTCCAATACAATATCTGATTAAATATCGTCTACAAAAAGCAGTTGAGGCATTTTACAGCCTTGAAGGCAGAAGCATAGGTGATATTGCCTATTCCTGCGGTTTCTCTGATGCAACCTATTTTAACAGATGCTTCAAAAAGGAGTTTGGTTGTACACCTACGGAGTATATTGTAGCGAAACTTAACAATGGTTAGATCTTATTTTTTGAGGTTAACTCACTTAACAGTCCCTGACAGCCTTCAAGCACATCTCTATAGGTTATATCAAAGTCTCCTGTATACCAAGGATCGGCTATGTCTCCTGACTTTCCTGCAAAAGACAGAAGTTTGCTTATCTTATTTTGAGGATCACTTTTTAAGATTCTGTCGAGGTTTCTGATGTTGTTTGTGTCCATGGCTATAATGTAGTCAAATTTCCCATAGTCTGCTTTAGTTATCTGTGTAGATGTATGAGGCAGGACAGGAACTCCGACTTCTCTCAGCTTCTTCACTGTGCCATAGTGAGTGGATTCTCCGAGAGCCTCTGTGCTAGTGGCTTTTGAGTCTATGAAGAAACTGTCTGCAAGACCTGCTTTATTAACAAGGTCCTGGAATACGAAATGTGCCATTGTGCTGCGGCAGATGTTGCCATGGCAGATAAAAAGTACGCTAGTCATTAAATTTTTCCTCCTAAAATGCAGTGAATTGCCCTAATTTGCAAGGTTTTGACAGGTCTATAAAATAGGGTTAAATCTACATATATTTTGGCTAATCAGCAAAATAAGGCAAATCGTAGCAAAATGTAGTAGTCATTCGTAGTCAAATCGTAGTCAACGATAGGGGTGTTGACTACTCACTTTTTAACGGTAGTATCGTTAAAGGGGTTTCAATTTGAGGGGGTATCGTTATAAGGTCTGAACCAATGCTTTTATTTTACCAAATAAATATAGATTTGATAAGGCTTAATACAGAAAAAACAGGCGGCATTTTGCTTTGCCACCTGCTATAAAGTTATATGAAAATGTAATTGTCTTTTGTTATGGAATTTGCTTGTTATTAGGCATCATACTATCTAATTCCTTGCTTTGCTTAAATTTTGGATTAAGCAATTCTGAGTAGGTTTACAAACCGGGATTTGTGCTACCATTCCTCACGAAGAATTCGCATCATAACAAAATCGCTGTACTCACCGTCATAGAAATATCCTTGTTCCTGTATG
>NZ_JBQNBU010000010.1:0-48734 GCF_052169795.1 Catonella sp. | reverse complement strand
CCCTTGCAGTTATGAATGCAGGTGGAGTGGAGATGACGGAGGCAGTTAAAAATGCCTCTAAAGTAGTTGAAAATAAAAAAACTTTAGCTAAGATTGACAAATGTATAAGCCTGCTTGAAGCTGATGAAAAGCCGGAGAATGCATTTAAGGAAACGGGTCTGCTTAATTCTCTTCATTCTAAAATGTTTGGAGTGGCCAGGATGAGTGGTTCGGGAGATACTATACTTTTTAAGTTGGTTAACAGATTTGATGAGGATATAAATTCAAGGCTCAGTTCTCTGTCTTCAGTAATAGAGACTATCCTTGTAGTAGTTTTGTCGATTATAGTAGGGGCTGTGCTTATATCTGTAATGATGCCTTTGATGAGTGTAATTGCGTCAATAGGCTAAGGAGCAAAATATGAAAAAATTTGTAGATGTAAAGGCGAGAAGAGCTGAGAGGCAGGGAATATTAAAGTCACTTCTTTTCGTAGGAATAATATCAGCAGTTTTGATTGTAGGTGTGTTTTACATAAGCAACATGGGAAGTGAGCAGGGTATTAAACTTACCAGAGAGGCGGCGGTCAGAACAGCGGTTGAATGTTATGCGATAGAGGGAATTTATCCGCCTAATGTACAGTATATGGAAGATAATTACAACCTCAGCTATGATAAGACTAAATATTATATTCATTACGATATATTTGCATCTAATATTATGCCTACAATAGAGGTATATGAGAAGAGGTAACATGGAAAATACAAATAGAGAAAAGGGGCTTGTACATACTGTCTGCGTGTTGGCTGTTATTTGTATGTTCGGTATTTCGGCGATGATGCTTGGCAGTGTGGGGGCTTCTGTTTACAAAAATATAGCAGAAAGAAACTTAGACAGTTTCGAACTTAGGACTTCTCTTTCTTATGTGAAGACTAAGATTAATCAGTATGATGAAGTGGGAAAGATTGCCATTGAAGAAAAAAATGGCATAAAGACACTTATTCTTAGTGAGGATATTGAGGGAGAAATTTTTGACACTGCAGTTTATTTTTATAAGGGTAAGCTTTACGAGATTACAGGTGCAAAGGGCATGGAGTTTAAGCCGGAAGACGGGTTTGCCATATTGAGTGTAGATTCGTTTGAAATTACAGAAAGTAATGGTCTTGTTAAGCTGGCAACAACTGATGATGATGGAAGCAGTGAAACTCTGTATGTGAAGCTTAGGAGCAATTAGATAAAGAGCTGTTAGGAGGGAAAATGAACACATTTAAGACGGACAATACAAGGGAAACGGGAATGAGTTCAGGAGTCATGCTTCCTGTTGTGGAACTTGTTATTGCTATTGGCTTATTTACTATCATCAGTATATTTATAATTCGATTTTTTACCTCAGCCAATACAATGAGCAGACAGGCAGATGATTTGAGCAAAGGACTTATAAAGGCTGAATCAGCAATAGAACTGTCAAAGACTCTTTCTCCAAGAGAAGTTGCTGCGGAACTTGGCGGAAGCTATGATGAAAAGAAAGATGCAGTAGAGGTATATTATGATAAGGAATGGAAGGCAGACAGCTTAAACAGCAACAGTAAGTATGCGGTTTATGTGAAATTTACGGATGAACCCGAAGTAAATGGAGTGCTGAGGCAGATAGGAGCGACGGTTCTTGCAGCTGATGTAAAGGGTGAATATATTCCTATTGCTAAGCTAAATGGTACAAAATATATTAAAGGTGGCAAATGATGAGAAACGGTATAAAGAATAGGATGAATACAGGCGGCGCATTAGTAATACTGGTAATACTTGTAGTTGCTATGTCATTATTTGCGGTTCTTGCCATTCAGTCATCTCTTAATGAAAAGAAACTTTCGCTTAAGACAAAAGAAGGTATAGAAAATTATTATATGTTGGATGCTGAAGCTGAGAGAGTTTATGCGAAAATAGATGGTATCGTAGTTAAGAGTGAGGATATTGCAGAGAAGCTTAATGAGTATAAAGAATTTAAGGATGCAACAGCAGACGGTGATGTTAAAGTAGAGATAAGCGACATAGAGTATGAAGGTGAGTTTCCTACGCTTGTTAAATACAGTGTGGTAAAAGGTGAGAAAAGCCTGAATGTAGAAGTAGGAATTATCGGAAGAAAAACAGCTATCAATAGATGGAGCACGAAAACCAAATCTGATAATTTAGAATATGAGCTTGAAATTACTGATTAAATTTTAATATGGGAGGACTCAAAATGGAGTTAATGAATATCCTTGAGCAGGCAGTGAGAGAGGATGCATCAGATATTTTTCTTGTTGTAGGACAGCCAGTTTCTTTTAAATCGGATGGTACGATAAAGAGAATGGATGAAAATAAGCTGATGCCTGTTGATACAGAGCAGATAATTACCAGTATTTATGACAAGGCAGGAAGAAGCTTGAGCCATTTTATGACAACGGGAGATGATGACTTTTCTCTTTCAATTGCAAATTTAGGACGATTCAGATGCAATGTTTTCAGGCAGAGAGGAACTTTTGGTGCAGTAATTCGAGTTGTTCATTTTGATCTTCCGGGTTATAAGGAGATGAGAATTCCTGAAAGCATAATGAAACTTTCAGAGCTTAATAAAGGTCTTGTGTTAGTAACAGGAGCGGCAGGTTCAGGAAAGAGTACAACGATTTCTTATATCATAGACAGGATTAATGAAACGAGAAACTGCCATATACTGACACTTGAAGATCCTATTGAATTTCTCCACAGGCATAAAAAGAGCATAGTAAGCCAGCGTGAAGTTAAGATAGACAGTGAAAGTTATTCTTCAGCTTTAAGGGCTGCAATGCGTCAGTCTCCGGATGTAATTCTTGTTGGTGAAATGAGAGATTATGAAACTATAGATATAGCTATGACAGCAGCTGAAACAGGACATCTTGTGCTTTCAACACTTCATACTATAGGTGCTGCTAATACAATAGACAGGGTAATTGATGTATTCCCTGCATCTCAGCAGCAGCAGATAAGAGTACAGCTTTCAATGGTGTTGCAGGCGGTAGTATCCCAACAGCTCATCCCGGGAGTAAATAATGAATTACTTCCTGCTTTTGAAATAATGAAGGTAAACAGTGCGATAAAGACTATGATAAGGGATAATAAAATACATCAGGTTGATTCGGTTATTTATGCTTCAGGTAAGGAAGATATGAGAACCATGGATTCCAGTATTCTTGAACTGTACACTCAGGGTCTTATTGACAGTCAGACTGCACTGAATTTTGCGACTAATCAAGAACTTATGAGCAGACAGGTAAACAGGTAATTATGGAAATAAACCTTGATGCTATAGTCACCTTAAAAAAAAATCACCCCTGCGGCTCTTATGAATGGAAGGTGATGAGAACCGGGATGGACATAAGGCTCAGTTGTCTTGGATGTGGAAGACAGGTGATGCTTCCTAGAAAACAGGTCGAAAAAAATATTAAGAAAATACGATAGGTTGAAAAAATGATTTTGGTACTTGCAAAATCATTTTTTTTATATTATAATATTTATTTGTGATGTAAAATAAATATCCTTGCCCTTTATATGCTACTCGTCCTAGCAAAAGAGAGGGCCGGAAAAGACCAGAAGGAGGAGCAGAGCAACTATGAACAAATATGAATTAGCGTTAGTTGTTAATGCAAAAATCGAAGACGAGGCTAGAAACAAAGTAGTAGAAGATGTTAAAGGCCTTGTGACACGTTTTGGCGGCAATATCACCGATGTAGAAGAGTGGGGAAAGAAGAAGCTTGCTTACGAGATTCAGAAAATGAATGAAGCTTACTACTATTTCATCCATTTTGAGTCTGAGTCATCAGCACCAGGTGAGATAGAAAGCCGTATCCGTATTATGGAGAACGTTCTTAGATTTTTATGCGTTAGACAGTAAGCATAATCTTAAGAAGGAGGTTTTCCTTTATGAACAAAGTAATTTTGATGGGTCGCCTTACCAGAGACCCTGAAATGAGATACTCTCAGGACATGGCCATTGCAAGATTTTCGCTGGCAGTAGACAGAAGGTTTAAGAAGCAGGGAGATACAGTTACAGCTGATTTCTTTAATTGCACAGCCTTTGGGAAACAGGGAGAATTCGTAGAAAAATATCTGAAGCAAGGTACAAAAGTATTAGTTACAGGCCGTATTCAGAATGATAATTATACAAATAAAGATGGTCAGAAAGTATATAGTGTGCAAGTGATTGTTGAAGAGATAGAGTTTGCTGAAAGCAAGAATACTTCAACAGGAGGTACAGGCTATGCACAGGATATGCCTGGCGGTGAAAGAATAGAGCCGACAGCTCCGGGAGATGATTTTATGAATATTAATCCTAAATTTGATAAGGATCTGCCGTTTGGAGATTAATAGTTTTATTTGATGAATTATAGGAGGTAATAAGCATGCCATTCAATAAGGATAATAAGGGTGCTAGAGAAGATAGAAGTGATTTTCCACGCAGAAGGCCAATGCACAGAAGAAAGAAAGTATGTGCTTTGACTCCGGAAGAGTTGGATAATCTTGATTACAAGGATGCAGCAAAGCTTAAGAAGTTTATTTCTGAAAGAGGAAAGATTCTTCCTAGAAGAATTACAGGAACAAGTGCTAAGCATCAGAGAATTTTGACAACAGCTATCAAGCGTGCCCGTCATTTAGCACTCATACCATATGTTTGTGAATAAAAATTATTAAAAAGAGGCCCTGCCAAATGAGTAGTCAGTTGGCAGGGTTTTATTTTTTTGAAGTATGTATATTTAAAATAAAAAATCCAAGGCTTGACACCTTGAAAAAAAAATGATATTATTAAAGATGCACTATTAGGATTATTATGGGTACTAATAATATTATATCATAAAAAAACTAAAAGTGCAAGTATTTGTAAAATGATTAAAAAATATCAAGGGGTGAAAACGTCAATGAAAAAAAACAGAATTCGTCCGATTAAAGCAGGAAACGGGATAAGAATGAGTTATGCCAGACAGGAAGAAGTTCTTGAAATGCCTAATCTCATTGAGGTTCAGAAAAATTCATATAAATGGCTTCTTACTGACGGGTTAAGAGAAGTATTTGACGATATCTCTACGATTGTTGATTACAGCGGGCGCTATGGGTTAAGATTCGGGAAATTTACCCTTGAGCCGAAGGAGAATCGCACAATCGAGGTGTGCAAAGAAAGAGATGGTACCTATTCAGATTCTCTTAAGGTAGAGGTAGAATTGGTTGATCTTAAGGAAAATAAGCTTATTGACAGAAAAGATAATGTTTTTTTGGGTGAGCTTCCAAGGATGACGGAAACCGGAAGTTTTGTCATAAACGGTGCAGAACGAGTAATTGTAAGTCAGTTAGTCCGTTCGCCGGGCATTTATTATGGAATTTCTCATGATAAAACAGGCAAAGAGCTTTGTACTGCACAGGTGATACCTAACCGTGGTGCATGGCTTGAATATGAAACTGATTCAAATAATATTTTTTATGTTAAGGTAGATAGAAACAGAAAGGTTCCTATAACAGTGCTTATAAGGGCATTGGGAGTGAGCCTTAATAAAGATATTGAAGATATGTTTGGAGATGAGCCAAAGCTTCAGGCAAGTCTCGCCAAAGATGTATCTACAAATTCTGATGAGGGAGTTCTTGAACTGTATAAGAAACTTCGTCCGGGTGAGCCTTTAGTAATCGAAAATGCGTATAGTTACATTAATAATATGCTTTTTGATTCTAAAAGATATGACCTTGCAAAAGTAGGACGCTATAAGTTCAATAAAAAGCTTGCTTTCCGTAACCGTATAGTTAAGAAGGTATTGGCTGAAGATGTGATTGACAGGCTGACAGGTGAAGTTGTTGGAGAAAAGGGTACTGTTATAACAGTGGAACTTGCAGATAAGCTTCAGAATATAGCCGCTCCTTATGTATGGATTCAGGGAGAAGACAGAAATGTAAAAGTAATGTCTAATCTTATGGTTGATATGAGTACATATCTTCCTGAATTAAATAAAGAAGAACTGGGAATTACAGAACTTGTATATTACCCAACACTTATGGGGCTTATGGAGCTTGCTAACGGTGATTATGCGAGTGATGAATTTAAGCTTGAGATAAAAAAACATATTAATGATCTTATTCCAAAACATGTAACCAGAGAAGATATATTTGCTTCTATAAACTATGTGTTTAATTTAGATCACGGTATAGGACATGAGGATGATATTGACCATCTTGGAAACAGGCGTATACGAGCAGTAGGTGAGTTGCTTCAGAATCAGTATCGTATAGGGCTTTCAAGAATGGAAAGGACTGTAAAAGATAAGTTAAGTTCTCTAATTAATAGTGATACTATAGATACAGTGACTCCTGGGGAATTTATTAATTGTAAGCCTGTAACAGCTGCAATTAAGGAATTTTTTGGAAGTTCACAGCTTTCACAGTTTATGGATCAGCACAATCCTTTGGGTGAACTTACTCACAAGAGAAGGCTTTCAGCCCTCGGTCCGGGAGGACTTTCAAGAGACAGAGCAGGATTTGAGGTTCGAGATGTACATTATTCTCACTATGGAAGAATGTGTCCTGTTGAGACTCCTGAAGGACCGAACATCGGTCTTATCAACTCTCTTGCGAGTTACGCAAGGATAAATGAATATGGTTTTATCGAAGCACCTTATAGAAAACTTGATAAGACTGATCCGGCAAATCCACGAGTAACTGATGAGGTGGTTTATCTTACTGCTGATGAGGAAGATCCGTTTATAGTTGCACAGGCAAATGAACCGCTTGATGAAAACGGATATTTTATAAATAATTCAGTATCAGGTCGTTTTAGGGATGAAACATCTACCTATGATAAGAAGAATGTAGAGCTTATGGATGTATCTCCTAAAATGGTATTTTCAGCAGCTACAGCTATGATTCCTTTCCTTCAGAACGATGATGCGAACCGTGCACTCATGGGTTCTAACATGCAGCGTCAGGCAGTTCCTCTTCTTTTTACGGATTCAGCAGTGGTTGGAACCGGAATGGAAGGCAAGGTTGCAGTTGACTCAGGTGTATGTGTACTTGCAGAGAAGGCAGGTGTAGTTGAAAGTGCCGGCGGTGACAGGATTACTATAAGAAATGATGAAGATAACAGATTAGTGGAGTATCCTTTGCTTAAGTTTGCAAGAAGCAATCAGGGTACCTGTATAAATCAGCGTCCTATAGTTAATAAAGGTGACCATGTAGAGGCTAAGCAGGTAATTGCTGACGGTCCTTCTACTAAGGGCGGTGAGATAGGTCTTGGAAAGAGTCCTCTTATTGGGTTTATGACTTGGGAAGGTTATAACTATGAGGATGCAGTTCTTCTTTCAGAGCGTCTTGTAAGAGATGATGTGTATACATCTATTCATATTGAAGAATATGAATGTGAAGCTAGAGATACAAAGCTCGGTGATGAAGAAATTACAAGAGATGTGCCGGGAGTAGGCGAGGAAGTTCTTAAAGATCTTGATGATGCTGGAATAATAAGAATAGGTGCAGAAGTTCGTGCAGGAGATATTCTTGTAGGTAAGGTTACTCCAAAGGGAGAAACGGAACTTACAGCAGAAGATCAGTTACTCCGTGCAATTTTTGGAGAAAAGGCGAGAGAAGTCAGGGATACTTCCCTTCGTGTACCTCATGGAGAGTATGGAATAATTGTTGATGCTAAGAAATTTTCCAGAGCGAACCATGATGAACTGGCTCATGGAGTTAAGGAGAGTGTAAGGGTATATATTGCTCAGAAGAGAAAGATTCAGGTTGGAGATAAGATGGCCGGACGCCATGGTAATAAGGGTGTAGTTTCCAGAGTCCTGCCTGTTGAAGATATGCCTTTCCTTCCAAATGGAAGGCCTCTTGATATAGTTCTTAATCCTCTTGGCGTGCCTTCCCGTATGAACATCGGTCAGGTGCTTGAAATTCATTTAAGTCTTGCAGCTACAGTGCTTGGTGTTAAGGTTTCAACTCCTATATTTGACGGTGCAAATGAGGAAGATATTGCAGATACTCTTGAACTTGCAAATGACTATGTGAATATGCCGCTGGATGAGTTTGATAAGAAATATAGAGAAGACTTAGGTGATGAGGTTATGGACTATCTGCTTACACATCTTGACTCTAGAAATGACTGGCAGGGAGTGAAGATAGGTAGGGATGGTAAGGTTTGGCTGAAAGATGGTAGAACAGGACAGTATTTTGACTCTCCTGTTACAGTGGGATTTATGAATTATCTGAAACTTCACCATCTTGTAGATGATAAAATTCATGCCCGTTCAACAGGACCTTACTCACTTGTAACACAGCAGCCACTTGGTGGTAAGGCACAGTTTGGTGGACAGCGTTTTGGTGAGATGGAAGTTTGGGCTTTGGAGGCTTATGGCGCTGCTTATACTCTTCAGGAGATTCTTACTATTAAATCTGACGATGTTGTAGGGCGTGTTAAGACCTATGAGGCTATTATTAAGGGTGAGAACATAAGTGAACCGGGAATACCTGAGTCATTCAAGGTACTTCTTAAGGAACTTCAGTCACTTGCACTTGATGTTACGGTACTTGATGAAGATGGCAATGAGATTAAAATGATGGAAAATCCTGACTATAATAATGATGACTTTGCTGTATTGAATGATGTAAATGAAAGCTTTACTTTTACTGACAGTGAAGTAAAAGATGGATTTATAGAAGATATGCCGGATGGAATTGAAAAAAATGATGAAGATGATGAGTCTGATTATTATGACAGTGAAGATTTAGAGTTAGACTATGATGACAATAGTGATAACGAAGATTTTTAATTTCTTATGAAGGGAGCGGCGAAAATGTCAGATATGAGCATAGAAAATGTTCAGCCAATTACTTATGATGCGATAAAGATAGGGCTGGCTTCACCTGAAAAAATTAAAGAGTGGTCGCATGGAGAGGTAAAAAAACCTGAGACAATTAATTATAGATCGCTCAAGCCTGAAAAGGATGGTCTTTACTGTGAAAAGATTTTCGGACCAAGCAAGGACTGGGAGTGTAATTGCGGAAAGTATAAGAAGATAAGGTATAAAGGTGTAATCTGCGACAAATGTGGAGTTGAAGTTACAAAGGCAACTGTAAGGCGTGAAAGAATGGGGCATATTGAACTTGCGGCACCGGTTTCTCATATTTGGTATTTTAAAGGAATACCAAGTCGCATGGGTACTATTTTATCAATACCTCCAAGAAGCCTTGAGAAAGTACTTTACTTTGCTTCATATATAGTAACAGAGAAGGGAAGCAGTGATCTTGATAAAAAGACAATTCTTTCTGAAAAGGAATATTTAGAGGCTAAAGAAAAGTATGGAAATACTTTTAAGGCTGAAATGGGAGCTGAAGCAATTTATAAGCTTCTTGCAGATATTGACCTTGATGAAGAATCAAAACGCCTTAAAGAAGAATTGAAAAAAGCAGGCAATTCAAAGAGCCAAAAAATGATAAAGGCTGCTAAAGAATTAGCAGTAATAGAAGCTTTTAGGGAGTCAGGAAACCGCCCTGAGTGGATGATACTTAAGGCAATTCCGGTACTTCCTCCGGATCTTCGTCCTATGGTTCAGCTGGACGGAGGAAGATTTGCAACTTCTGATATGAACGATCTTTACAGAAGAATAATAAATAGAAATAGCCGTCTTAAAAAATTGCTTGAAATTAATGCACCTATTACTATTGTTAGAAATGAAAAGCGTATGCTTCAGGAGGCGGTTGATGCTCTTATAGATAACGGACGCCGTGGTAAGCCTGTTACAGGTCCCGGAAATAGGGCTCTTAAATCGCTTTCGGATATGCTTAAGGGTAAGCAGGGGCGTTTTCGTCAGAACTTACTTGGTAAGCGTGTAGACTATTCAGGCCGTTCAGTTATCGTAGTAGGGCCGGATCTTAAGATATATCAATGTGGTGTGCCAAAAGAAATGGCTATAGAGCTTTTCAAGCCATTTGTTATGAAAGAGCTTGAGGCAAGAGGCATAGCACATAATATTAAAGCTGCAAAGAAAATGGTTGAGAGGGTAGAAACACAGGTTTGGGATGTACTTGAAGATGTAATTAAGGATCATCCTGTTATGCTTAACCGTGCTCCTACACTCCACAGGCTTGGTATTCAGGCTTTTGAACCTGTACTTGTAGAGGGTAAGGCAATTAAGCTTCATCCGCTTGTGTGTACAGCTTTCAATGCTGACTTTGATGGAGACCAGATGGCTATACATCTTCCTCTTTCTGTTGAAGCTCAGGCAGAGTGCCGTTTCCTTCTACTTTCACCTAATAACCTTTTAAAGCCGTCTGATGGAGGTGTGGTTGCTGTTCCATCACAGGATATGGTTTTAGGTATTTACTATCTTACTCTTGAAAAACCGGGAGATAAGGGTGAAGGGATGTTCTTTAAGAACATGAATGAAGCCCTGCTTGCTTATGAGAATGGATATATTACATTACAGGCTAAGATAAAGGTAAGATGCGAAGGAGTTAATTCCAAGGGAGAAAAAGAGCAGAGAACGATTGAATCTACACTTGGAAGATTTATATTTAACGAGGTAATAGATCAGAACTTAGGTTTTGTAGATAGAAGCCTTGATGAGAATTTCTTAAAACTCGAGGTTGACTTCCTTGTAAAGAAGAAGGAGCTTAAGCAGATACTTGAGAAGTGCATGGCTAATATTGGAGCAACAAAAACAGCTGAAGTTATGGATGCTGTAAAGAGCCTTGGATATAAGTATTCAACCATAGCTGCGATGACAGTTTCAGTCTCAGATATGACAGTACCTCCTGAAAAGCCTCTTATACTCAAGGATGCACAGAGTAAGGTTGAAGAAATCACAAAGAGGTTTAGAAGAGGTCAGATTACTGAGTATGGAAGATATAAGGAAGTTATTGATGTTTGGAAAAAAGCAGATGATGAGATAGCTGCAAAGCTGATGAATGGTCTTGATAAATATAATAACATTTATATGATGGCACATTCCGGAGCCCGTGGTTCTGATAAGCAGATTAAACAGCTTGCAGGTATGCGTGGTCTTATGGCGGATACAAAGGGACATACTATCGAACTTCCGATTAAGTCAAACTTCCGTGAGGGTCTTGATGTTCTTGAGTATTTCGTTTCTGCACATGGAGCGAGAAAGGGATTGTCAGATACTGCTCTTCGTACAGCCGATTCAGGATACCTTACAAGAAGGCTGGTAGATGTTTCTCAGGATCTTATTATAAGAGAGACAGATTGTCAGGCAGGAAAGAATGAAATTCCGGGAATTTGGGTTTCGGCCTTTATGGATGGAAAAGAAGAGATAGAAAGTCTTGAAGAGAGAATTAGTGGCAGATATTCTTGTGAAACTATATATGATGACAACGGTGAAATTATAGTTAAGGCAAATCATATTATTACACCAAAAAGAGCTGCAAGAATAATGAAGACAAAGGCTGTAATGGAAGCCGGTTTAAGTGCTAAGATTAAAATCCGTACAGTACTTACCTGCCGCAGTCATGTGGGTATCTGCTCTAAGTGCTATGGTGCTAATATGGCTACCGGAGAACCTGTACAGGTTGGTGAAGCAGTAGGAATCATAGCAGCACAGTCCATCGGTGAGCCGGGTACACAGCTTACAATGAGAACCTTCCATACCGGTGGTGTTGCGGGTGGAGATATTACACAGGGTCTTCCTCGTGTAGAGGAACTTTTTGAGGCTCGTAAGCCAAAGGGTCTTGCTATTATTTCCGAAATTGCCGGTAAAGTCAGCATTCAGGATGCTAAGAGCAGGCGTGAGGTAGTGGTTACTGCTTCTGATGGTGAAGAGAAGAAATATCCTATCAACTATGGTTCCAGAATCAAAGTGGCTGAAGGTGATGAGATTGAAGCCGGTGATGAAATTACAGAAGGTAGTATCAATCCGCATGATCTTCTTAGCATCAAGGGAGTAAGGGCAGTACAGGATTATATGATCCGAGAAGTACAGCGAGTATATCGTTTACAGGGTGTTCAGATTAATGATAAGCATATTGAGATGATAGTTCGTCAGATGCTTAAAAAGATTAAGATAACAGAGAGTGGAGATTCAGACTACTTAACAGGCGAATATGCTGATATAATTGAGTTTGAGGAACTTAATGAACAGCTTGAGCATGAAGGCTTTGAGAAAGTGGAAGGCGAGCGGATTATGCTTGGTATCACCAAGGCATCACTTGCTACCAATTCTTTCCTTTCAGCAGCATCTTTCCAGGAAACAACTAAGGTTCTGACTGATGCAGCTATTAGGGGCAAGGTGGATAAGCTGATTGGACTTAAGGAAAATGTTATCTTAGGTAAGCTTATTCCTGCAGGTACAGGTATGAAGTTCTATCGTTCTGTTAAGTTAGATAGTGATCATGAAGAGGATGATGAAATAGTAGTAGAAGATAGCATTAATCCTGATACGGCAGAACAGAATTATGCCGATAGTTATAATGATGGAGAACTTGAGACAGTAGACGATGGACAGGAAGAATAAATAAAGTTAAAATAATGACGGGAGCAGTAGAGTCTGCTCCTGTTTTTATATTAAAAAGGAAAGTATTTTAAATTCCCGTTTAACAGAAATTTATACAGAAATTTCTTATATAGATATCTCTTGCATTTTTAATAAATAAAGTATATAATATAAATGAGATTGAAAATCATTTACAATAATAGAATAAATTTTATAAAATGAGGCGGAGGTGTCGGTATGAGTGAAGCATTGATAAAAAGAAGAGTGATTCGTGGGTTAGTTCTTACAGCTTTAGCCATAGTTTTTAATATGCTGGCAGGCTCAATTTTTATATGACAGGCTGTAATATGTATTTGTTAGAAAAATCAAGATGTTATTAGTATTCAACAAAAGAGTGCTAATAACATCTTGACAATTGAACATAAAGCTCTCATAAGAAGCAGATAGTTGTACACATTTTTTATAAAAAAATTAATTCACTTTGATTTTAAGGTTTGCAATCTTTTTAGTACTTAAAATTTTACCATCTATAGATATCTTAATCTTAAACTTACCATTTTTTTGTTTATTAACTTTTATAGTAAATTTTTTATGAGTAAGCTTGTTAAGTGTTTGAATATTTTTAGCATTTAATCTTACATTAAAATGTTTGCCTTTGATGATAAATGAAACAGATTTTCTAGCAACAAGTTTAGATAAAGCTTCCGATGTAATGGAAACATTTATATTTGTTTTATTTTGTTTAAGTTCTATTTTTCTTGTAGCAATTTTATCTAAAACACTCACAGATTTAAGGGTTATCAAATTATTTTTAGAAGGTAAAGTAAATATTTTTTTAGCTGTATTGTCTTTTTTGTTTTTAGAAATTTCGGTATCTGTTGGTGTCTTATCAGTAAGCTTAGAGTTTTCATCATTTTCTTTCAACTTTTTTGATGTAGATGGTTCGGTGATATTTTCCTCTTTTTTATCTGCAGCTTTATCGGTTTTATTTTCAGAAGATGGAACAGGTGCTATGGGATTATAGTGATTGCTATAATCATAGTGACTGCTATAACCATAGTAGTAGCCAGAACTGTTATTTGAATTTTTGTTATCTTCCGATTTGTTTTTAAACACCAATTTACTTATAGCATCATTCACTTTGGATATAAGCTCTTTCATGCTATATTCATCCACATCAGAATTGTCATCAATAACAGTTTTTAAAGAAGTAGTTGCGTCAGATAGGATTTTCAAGCTTTCAGTAGTATACTTATCTTTTTTTTCTATCTCTTTAGTAGCTTTTTCAAAAATAGTTTTGGCCTCATCTGTTTTAGCTCTCTCTTTAAGGCCATTTATAGCGGTGGATATTTCAGCTGCATACTTGTCAAGTTCTGCTCTTTCTTCATTGTCAGCTTTCCCCTTTTTAGCCTTAGTTACAGCATCTTTTAGTCTTTGATGAGAACTTGTTGTATAAGTATCTTCTTTTGCAACTAAAGGTTCAGCTTTTTTTAGCTGTTCATCAAGGGCAGAACTTCCAATATGATTATTTTTCACAATATCGGCTATGCTATAAGTAGTGTATTTGATTGTAAAATATGTATTATTATTAGCTCCCCAGCCATTCTGTTTATCTTCATAAAGCAGGGCTATATCTCCGGCCTTTTTGTTATTACCTTCTTTTTTTAGTTCAGTTAAACAAGAGTACATAAAACAGGTGTTTATTTCTACTGCATTGTAAGGTTCAAGCCAAACTATAGTATTGTTTGTATCATCATTTAAGAGGCCTAATAATATTTTGCCATTTACCCGATCTTTTCCGGAATCTCCAGATGGGCTGGTAGAACCTTGTCCATCTTTTCCGGTAGGACAGCTTAATAAGAAAGCGGGCTTACCGTTTATTGGTTCAGAATAAATCATTGCAGACATTTGAGTAGCAGTATTTATTTTAATGTCAGTTTTAACTTCTTGTTTCCAAATGTAAGTATCACCTGAAAGTTCAGCATCTATATATCTAAGAAATACATCATTTTGATGGCGGTAGAAAAACCTTAAATTACCATTAGGCAGTTCTACCAAAGCACTTTCTGAACTTTTAGTAGTTGTAGTTGCACTATTGCTTCTTTTCCAAGTGCTTCCACCATCAGTAGAGTAGATAAAGCATGTTTTCTCTTCAACCCCAACTCCAGGTGAGATACTGGTATGGCTATAGCAAGGGAAAACTATAGTACCATTTTTTGTACAGAGTCCTCTTCCTGGTCCTACGAGACATACTCTTTCATCATCTTTTTTTAGAGGAAGTAACATAGGATCAGAGAAAGTTTTGCCACCATCTTCTGAACTTATAAGATAGAGATAACCAGTCCTCTGTAATTTAAAAGGTGAGTCTTTAAAAAATAAGTTTGTATTTACAGAGTCATCACCAACCTTAGTAAGATTAAATTTTTTGTCTACAGTGTAGTTCGACATAGGAGTATTGTCATCTTTTTTATAAATTTTTGAATCCTCAAAATTTAGATAGTAATCATAACTAGAGTAGTTGTTATTGCTAAGCAAAAGATGTCCGTTATCATCAAATCCTGTTTCTTTTGTAGGATGAGTATTATCTTTACCGTTTAAAGCAATGCCGTATGGAAGCAAATCGCAAAGCATCCATACCTTGTTTCCATCATAAACCAAAGAAGGGTCTATAAAAGTTGTAGAATCACTACCGTTATATGTATTTCCGTTATCTCCCATATAGTTTACAAGAGAATAGTTCCAGTTTATACCGTTATCATCCGAATAACTTACCATTGTATCAAGACCACCACCATCGTAAGTAGTATTCCATCTCACATCGGCAGCTGCAACTATCCTCCCTTTATGTTCACCCTCATCAATTGTAATCATAGCAGGTATGCGATAACTGTTACTATCGGCTAGACCCTTTGTAAATGGCTGCTCTTGTGTGATTCCGTCTACAGGTTTTGTAGAGTAATGGCTGCCGGCTGCATAAACAGACATTACGCTTGAGAAAGTTAAGGCTAATGCAAGGAAAAAAATGAGGGGGGGGGTAGTGAAAATAGATTTTTTCATTATCAGTCTCCTTTCAGATCTAATTATTAATATGTACTATTGTTATAATAGCAAAAATTTGATAATATCTGCAATATAAATGAAGAAAATGGAAAGAAAAACCGGTATTTTTATCGGTTGTTTATATATATTTATATAATTATTATAATAAAAATATGCAATATAGATAAAAGAATGAAAGTATTTTCAGATATCTGTTAATTGTCAAGATTTTATTAGCACTCAATAAAAAAGAGTGCTAATAAAATCTTGACAATTAGCATTTTCAGTATTATTATAATAGCCGTATGGTAGATGTGTATCATACGGCTTTATTATTGAATAAGGAGGAATAAAATGGGAAATATGGAAAAAGGTTCATTATCAATTACTTCGGAAAATATATTTCCGATTATAAAGAAATGGCTCTATTCAGACCATGATATATTTTTAAGAGAGCTTGTTTCAAATGCCTGCGATGCGATAACAAAACTCAAGAAATTAGACGGAATAGGTGAGTGGAAGGCTCCTGCTGACAATAAATTCAGAGTAGATGTGATTACTGACAGCGAGGCTAAGACTATTACCATTATTGATAACGGTATAGGTATGACAGCTGATGAAGTTAAGACATATATCAACCAGATAGCTTTTTCAGGAGCACAGAGCTTCCTTGAACAGTACAAGGATAAGGCAAGTGAAGAGCAGATTATAGGTCATTTTGGACTTGGATTTTATTCAGCCTTCATGGTAGCAAGAAGAGTTACCATAGATACCCTTTCCTACAAGGAGGGAGAAAAAGCTGTACACTGGGTTTCTGATGAGGGTATTGACTTTACTATGGAAGATGGTGACAGGACAGAACGCGGAACTAAGATTACCCTTTACTTAAATGATGATTGCTATGAATTTGCGAATGAATACAGAGTTAAGGAAATTTTAGAGAAATACTGCTCATTTATGCCGGTTGAAATCTACTATACCAATGCAAATGCGGTTAAGACCGAGAAAACAGAGGTAGTAGAGGACAAAGATGGTGAGAAGAAGGAAGAAGAACCAAAGCCTGTAAATGAAATCCACCCACTTTGGACAAAGCATCCGAATGAGGTTAAAGAAGAGGATTATAAAGAATTCTATAGGAAGGTGTTCAGAGATTATAAAGAGCCTCTTTTCTGGATTCACCTCAATATGGACTATCCGTTTAATCTTAAGGGCATCCTCTACTTCCCTAAGATTAACAATGAATACGAGGCAGCTGAGGGAACTATCAAGCTTTACAACAATCAGGTATTTATTGCAGACAATATTAAGGAAGTTATTCCTGAGTTTCTGCTCTTGTTAAAGGGGGTAATTGATTGTCCTGATTTACCACTTAATGTATCCAGAAGTGCTTTGCAGAATGATGGATTTGTGAAAAAAATATCAGACTATATAACAAAGAAGGTAGCTGAAAAGCTTTCGGGACTTTGCAAGACTGATAGAGAAAACTATGAGAAATACTGGGATGATATCAGCCCATTTATTAAATACGGTTGCTTAAAGGATGATAAGTTCGAAGAGAAAATGAAGGAATTCATCCTATTTAAGGACTTAAATGACAAGTATGTAACCTTCGATGACTATGTAAAGACTATAGAGCCTGAAAAGGAAGAGACAGTAGAAGAAAAGACCGAAGAAGAAAATAAAGAGGATGCTGAGATAGAGCCTGATAAGCCTAAGAAGATAATTTACTATGTAACAGATGTGAGGGAGCAGAGCCAGTACATCAATATGTTCAAAGAAAACGGACTTAATGCTGTTGTGCTTTCTCATAGAATAGATCAGCCTTTTATGAATGCACTTGAGATGAAAAATGATGATCTTAAGTTTGAACGCATTGATTCAAAGGTAAATGCAATGGCTAAGAATGAGATTCCTGAGGAAGAACTTAAAACCATGACAGATAGTCTTTCAGAACTTTTTAAGAAGGCTCTTGACAAAGAAAAACTTGAGGTTAAGGTAGAAAGCCTTAAAAATGAAAATGTTTCTTCTATGATTACTGTGTCTGAGGAAATGCGCAGAATGCAGGAAATGATGAAACAGTACGGTATGGGGGCTATGGGAGACAATCCTTTCGGTGCAGGTGAGGTGCTTGTGCTTAACAGTAATAATACTCTTGTAAAATACTTACTTGAGCATAAGGAAGAAGCTGATAATGAAAAGGTTAAACTGTTCTGTGAGCAGCTTTATGACCTTGCAGTAATAGCAAATAGACCGTTATCACCGGAAGCTATGACTAAGTTTATAACAAGGAGCAATGAAGTACTTAAACTTCTTGCATAATAAGTATGTGGGGCAGGGAATATTTTCCCTGTCTCTTCTTTTTGATATAAAATCAGGATATTAAACGATAATATTAAAATTTAAAAATAAAATAGTATATAAAAAGTAAAATAAATTTAATTCCTTGTTTATAGACAAAAATACCAAAAAATGGTAGGATATGTGCATATATTTAATAGATATAGGAGAAGATTATGAGAAAATTAAAAACAGCACTGTCTTTAACATTATGTGCAGGACTTTTTTTCGGTTCTGTTACGGGGACTATGGCACAGGTGAAGAATGATCCTTTGCTTGATACAAAAAATGCTAACTATCAGTATCAGTTTGATGCTGTCAATGTAATGAAAGCTTGGAACCTTTTGAAGGAAAAAGGATATACTAAGACTAAGATTGGTGTAATGGATACAGGTGTGGATGCATTGCATGAAGATCTTAAGCAGAACTTAAAAGAATATGTTCGGGTAAATCAGGGGATGATTAAGAAAGCGGTGGCAGATCCGGATGAGCACGGAACTCATGTTTCGGGAATTATGGCTGCTACCTACGGAAACGGCAAGGGTGGCAGTGGAATTGCGACAGGTCCTGATAATGACATGGCAGAGCTTTATGTGGCAGGTGTTCAGGATGATAATGGTACTATAAATGATTTGGACATGATTAGGGCAATGGAATATTTTAAGGAAAAGGGAGTTAAGGTGGTAAATATCAGCCTTGGTGGATATAATTATGATGATAATATTCACAAGGCTATTAAGGCTGCCTATGATGCGGGAATTACCCTTGTAGTGGCATCAGGTAATGATGATACGGACAAAGACAGTTCTCCTGCAGTTTTTAAGGAAGTTATTTCTGTAAACTCGTCAGATTCGGAAAATCAGACTTCGTATTTTTCAAATTATGGATTTGCTTCAGATATATCAGCACCCGGTTCTTCTGTACCAAGTACAGTACCTGGAGACAGGTATGTAGCATTCTCCGGAACTTCAATGGCTTCACCTGTAGTTGCAGGAATAGCATCTCTTGTGCTTTCTGCAAATAAGGATCTTACACCAAGACAGGTTTACAATATAATATGCGGTACAGCCGGAAAGTCTGTACTTAAGGGAAAATATTTTGATGAAAAACAGTATGGTTATGGTATTGCAGATGCATACGAGGCAGTGAAAGCTGCATATGCAATGAAGGAGAGTCCTTCAGACAATGTTGATCGTATATTTGTGAAAAGTAAAACTTTAACTGTACCAAAGGGATATGAATTGGCTATAGAAACATTGCTTTTACCATGTACAAGTACGGCTAAGATAGAATGGTCAAGTAGTGATGAAAAGGTTGCTACAGTTAATGAAGACGGATATGTAAAGGGACTAAGTGTAGGACATACTACAATAACTGTTAAGGCCGGAAGCAGAGAGGAAACAATATCTGTTAATGTTGAGGAAGAAGTGTTACCTGATAAGCTTGAGATATTAAAGGCGAAGAAGGTTATCTCTGTAGGTGAAATGGATGAGTTATTTGTTAAGGTAACTCCTGATGAGGCCTTAGTTAAGGAATATTATGCAACCAGCAGTAATACTGAAGTTGCAGCGGCTTATTCAAACTATGGTGTAAAAGGTATAAAGCCCGGCAAGGCAACCATTACACTTAAAACAGTTAATGGAATAGAAGAGAAATATGAGGTTACAGTAAAGCCGGCTGTAGCAGATGTTCAATTTGTAAATAAGACTGATAAAGTTAAGGTTGGCAAGGAGTTTAAGTTTAGAGCAAAGGCTGTAGGTAAGTCAGGCTATCAGGATGTAGCAGTTAAGGGAGTAGAATGGAGTGTTACAGATACAAGACTTGCTAAGATAGATAAGACAACCGGTGAATTCACTGCTAAGAAGGCAGGAGAAGTTTTTGTAAAGGTTACATCAAAAGGACTTAAAGAAGATGGAAAGAATAAAATTTCAAAGGTTATAAAAGTTAAGTTAGTTGGAAAAACAGCTAAAAAAGAAGACAAGACAATTCCTTATAGTAAGAAGGGTTCAAAAGTTAAAGCACAGCATATTGAAAATAGTGAAAATATGCTTAAGTCAAAAGCAAATGATCTTATTGACAACCTCTACACAGCCCTTGAGGTGAACCGTACTAAATATACACAAGAAGTATTGGATGCAGCTTTTAAGCTTAAGAAAGAGGCTAGGGAATTTGTCGCTAATGCTAAATTTGATACGGAATTTTATAAAGAAGGCATTGATCCGGATACACAGATGCCGGGGCTTGTGCCGACCGGTAAACTTGAAGATTATCAGATGTGCTTTAAAGCCATTGAAAGTTATGATATACTGAAGACAGGATATAAATTTAATTTCAAAAACCTTAAAAAAGAAGTATATAAGGCAGTAAATGAAGGTTATAAAATAATAGATAGAGCTAACTATAATGAGTATTATGGTCAGATTGTGGAGGCAGGATACTCAAAAGCTTTATCAGACATAAAAAATGCTGATGACATTTTAGAGTTAGCGAAAGCAGATGCAGCTTCCTTTAAGCTTCATCAAGGAAGAGATATGGAACTGAGAGGCCTTAGAGCAATAACGGATTACAATACAGTATTTACCAATAATGATATAAAAGTAATCAAGAGAATACTTAAAAGACAGCTTGATTCATATGTTAATGGACAGCTTAAATTATCAGGATATAAAGACGGCATAAAGGGGCTTAAGAAAGAATTAAAAGCTTATAAGAAAGACATAGATAAAACTCTTTATGTGGGTGAGATGTTTGATAAGACAGATGCAGCCATAAAGGAAATGGTTGATAAAACACTTGTAGAATATGAAAAAATTTCTACAGGTGATATGAAGAGGGCTATGGCAGTGCTTGATAAAACTTTATCAAAGTATGATGTTAATAAATATTCTACAGAAGGATGGGAAAAAATTAAGGCTGCAATGAATGATGCCTATGATACAGTGAGCAGTTCTTGGTACAAGGGAGAAGTTTATAAGCTTGAGGACAGACTTAAGAAAAACCTTGATAAAGTAAAGAATAGTAAGGAAGAAAAGGAAGAAAAGGCAAAAAAGAAAGCCGAGAAGAAAAACAAGGCAGCTAATAAACCTGCTAAGGAAAAAAAGAAGTTACAGCATTAATTAAATTTGATTAATATAGAGAAATATCCCGGCATATTGTAAAGGCAGGTCTTGCCTTTGCAATATGCTTATGGTGGTTTATGGGAAAGATTGGAGGCTATCGTGGACAAAGAGATTATAAGCTTTGATTCTTCAGATGGAAAGCATAAGATAGCAGCTTACATATATTCAGACAAGAATGTGAAAAGTAAGGCGGTGATTCAGCTTTCGCATGGTATGTGTGAGTATGTGGAACGCTATGAATGGGTGGCAGATTTTTTGACAGCCAGAGGATATATATTTGCAGGAAATGACCATTTAGGACATGGCAACAGCTCAGAACCATCAGAATATGGTGTTTTTGATGAAGAACATATAGAAATTGATTTAAAGAAAATGAATGATATTTTGACGGAAAGGTATCCGCTGCTTCCTATAATTTTATATGGACATAGTATGGGAAGCTTTTTTGCAAGATGGTATGCGGAACGCTATCCGGATACTATAGATGGACTTATTATAAGCGGTACGGCAGGACCGTCAATAAAAAATAATTTTGGCAGAGCCTTAGCCGGTTTTCTTGCAAGAACACATAAGACAGGTTATGTTTCTAAGCTTTTGGTAAAATTAAATTTTGCGGATTATCTTAAAAAAATTCCTGATGCAAAATCAAATAATGACTGGCTCACACACGACAGGGCTATTGTAGAAAAATATAATAAAGACCCAAAGTGTAATTTTAAATTTTCTGCTAAGGGTTATCATTCTATGCTTACTGCCCTCACTGTTGTAAGCAGAAAGGAGTGGGCGGAAAGTTTGCCAAAAGATATGAGAATTTTACAGATTGCAGGTGAACAAGATCCTGTGGGTGATTATGGCAGGGGTGTAAAAAAGGTTACCGAAATGTTAAAAAATGCAGGAATAGCTGATGTTGAGGAATATATAGATAAAAACGGCAGACATGAACTACATAATGAAACTAATAAAGAAGAGATAATGAGAAAAGTTATATGCTGGCTTGACGATAGGTTTAATTAGCAGATTTAGGGAGAATATATGGCAGAATTTATTATAAAAGCAGGAGATGTTATTGCTACAGCGGGAAGGTCCATCAATAAAATGTGGATAATAAAAAGCGGACGGGTAAGGGTAGAAGGAGCCGGTGGAAGCTATGAACTGGGCCCCGGAGATGTAGTTGGAATCTGTGAAGTTTTTTTAGAGGTACATTTTTTGACATATGTAGCAATAGAAGATACAGAAACATACATGTATCCTATAGTAGGCGCTGAAGCTATAGGCTCAATACTTAAATCAAATGTGGAAATTGCAAGGATGTTTATCCGTTCCTGCATAAGACAGATTACAAAGCTCATATATGCATACAGAACTGAGCAGGTAAGATGTAATGCCATTTATGACAGCCTTAAAGCCTGCTATAATATCTATCTTAATTTGGCAGAGTATGTAGGTGTTGAATTAAAAAGAAATCAAGGTATTGAAGAGCTGGAAGCCTATACTAATAATGAAGAACCGGATTACTGGCTGTCCGGGTATTATGAAGGACTTAACAGGCTTTATGCGGGTGAAAATTATAAACTTCTGATAGCTGAGCCGGATGTTTCTGTGGGAATGCTTAGGAAAGGCTGTCTGGATGCAAGAAAATCTGTATTGCTTATGGGAGACAGATATCAGTTTATAAAAAAATGCCTTAACTATTATTTTTTGGAAGAAGAAGGAGGATTGTTTAGCAAACTTTTAGCTGTATTTGAGAGATTCCAAGCCGATGCCAATATTAAGAATAATTTTTTAAATAAAATGAATATTATAGTCTATGAGGCGGCTAAGTTCCCAATGAATTCTTCGGGAAGTTTAGGAGCAAGAATAAAGCAGTGTGCAGAAGAGCTAAAAAGGCTTAGGAATAATACTTCAATACAGGAAGATGAGGTACAGGAAAACTCGGAACCGGATTTTATGGAAGAGTTATATGAGTCCTTAGATACTATCCTTGATTTTGCGGAAATAGTAGGAGCTGAACGAAGACTTTTTAGAATCAACATAGGCAAGCTTAATTCATTATCGGATAAAAATGCAATAGATGATGAGACAATGGCTCTAAAAAGAGATATTACAGCTGAATTTTATCAGATTTATTCAGAAGTATTTTTTAAGAGTTTGGAAAAAGAAATTCCTCCGGCAGTAAGAATGTTCCTTTATTTTGGTTATATAGATGAGAATTTGGCGGGGAAGAAACATACAAAAACATTATATAATCTCTCAGAAGAGTTAAAGACAAATGATCCGTCTGTTTCCGGAGTTTATACTTTTTATGACTGGCTTTTGGCTATTTACAGAGGCGAAAAGAAACCTTGCCGTAATGAATTTGATGTAGATTTTTCGGATTATGTAAGGGAATTAAAAAATGCCAAAAAGATTACACCTCAAGAGGCAGAAACATTATTGGAAGATGGAGAGGCAAAGGTAAACTATGAACTGGATAATATTTTTAAAACAGCAAATAAGATTACATTTGGAAGAGTATCTACTTTCTGCCCTGTATTCATTGAGGGGAATATATTAAAAGAAGTTAAAGACTGTATTGTGAAGGTAGGAAATATAAGGAGAAATTTAGACGTAGTTAAAAGTGTGGATTATTCTGCATTTTATAGGGAAACCCTTGCCTTATCCGATGGAGATGTTATGGCCAGGGAGCATATACATATAGAGAAGATTCCGGATTTCATCCTTTTGCCAAATGCCGGAGTAAGAGGTATAATGTGGCAGGAGATAGAAGGAAAGGTAAGGATTACTCCAGGCAGAATGTTTATTTCTGTGTTACATATGGAAGATTTACAGAATACAATCATAAGAATGACAGGGGAATTCCGTTGGGAACTTTGTAAGAGGGTACAGGGAGCAAGATGGAATGATGTAACAGATCCGTCACTTACAAGTCTTTACTGTGATTATGTACAGTTTTATCGTAAAAACAGTAACCTAAGTCCTGAAATGAAGGAAAAAGTAAAGCTTAGTTTACAGCGTTGCCGTAATAGTTTTAAAGAAATGTTTGTACAGGATTATATTACTTATATATTATATGAAGGAAATGGTTCGCCAAGACTAAATAAGGTTGCAAGACAGATTCTGTTTGAATTCTGTCCTCCTGATGCGGAAGGAATTGAAAGATTGTCTAAAAATCCGACCTACATGGAGCTGATTAAGCAGAAACAGTTTAAACTGGAACAAAAATTACAGAGATATGAGGGGCTTGAAAGAAAATGCCTTAAAGAAACAGGAAGTATACCGGAAAGCTTAAAGAAAGAAATAAACTTTATTAAAGGAATAGTATAAAAGAACTGCCATCCTCAGCAAGGGGATGGCAGTTTCATATATTGATAAATTTATAACAATTTAGTTGTCCATTTAGAAAGATCCCAGATATCGGTGGCAAGACCTTCGTAGAATTCAGGCTCGTGGCAGACCATAATTATACTACCCTTGTAGGCTATGAGGGCTCTTTTAAGTTCATCCTTAGCATCCACATCTAAATGGTTCGTAGGCTCGTCAAGTACGAGGATGTTGCTTTTTCTGTTAATCAGTTTGCAAAGCCTTACCTTAGCCTGTTCTCCACCGCTTAGAACCTTAACCATACTTTCTATATGCTTGGTGGTAAGGCCACATTTGCTAAGAGCACTTCTGACTTCGTACTGGCTAAATCCCGGGAATTCCTCCCAAATCTCATTGATACAGGTGTTGTTGCCATTTCCACTCATTTCCTGTTCAAAATAGCCAAGTTCTTGAGAATCGCCTAATCTTACTTCGCCTGAAAGAGCAGGTATAAGCCCCATTATGCTCTTTAACAGAGTAGTTTTACCTATACCGTTGGCTCCCTCTATGACTATTTTCTGTCCTCTTTCCATATACAGATCCATAGGTTTACTAAGAGGACTGTCATAGCCGATTACAAGTTCCTTGGCTTCTAAGATAACCTTGCCGCTTATTCCCGCTTCAAGGAAGTTAAATACCGGCTTAGGTTTTTCTCCGGCAAGCTCTATTATATCCATTTTATCAAGCTTTTTCTGTCTTGACATAGCCATATTTCTGGTAGAAACCCTAGCCTTATTTCTTGCAACAAAATCTTTAAGGTCTGCAATTTCCTTCTGCTGTTTGTTGTAGGCAGCTTCCTGTTGTGCTTTTTGCATTTCGTAGACTTCAAGGAAGTTGTTATAATCACCTACATAACGCTTAAGTTCCTGATTATTCATGTGATAAATAATATTTATTACACTATTTAAAAATGGAATATCATGGCTTATAAGAATGAAGGCATTTTCATATTCCTGTAAATACCTTGTAAGCCATGTTATATGCTCTCTATCTAGGTAGTTGGTAGGCTCGTCAAGTAATAGAATATCAGGCTTTTCCAGAAGAAGCTTAGCAAGCAGAACCTTTGTCCTTTGTCCGCCTGAAAGCTCGGTTACATCATTATCCAGTCCGATATCACTAAGCCCAAGGGCAGCAGCAACTTCTTCTACCTTGGAGTCTATCATATAGAAGTCATGCATAGTCAAAAGGTCTTGTATAGTTCCTGTCTCTTCCATAAGCTTTGCAAGTGTATCCTCATCCGCTTCCCCCATTTCCATATAGGCCTCATTAAGCCTTTTTTCAAGGTCGAAAAGATAGTCGAAGGCGGATTTTAATACACTTCTCATTGTCATTCCCTTGGTAAGGACGGCATGCTGATCCATATATCCGACATGGCAGTTCTTTGCCCATTCAATTTTGCCCTCATCCGGCATCTGTTTGCCGGTAATTATGTTCATAAAGGTGGATTTTCCTTCTCCGTTTGCACCGATGAGTCCTATATGTTCTCCGGCTAAGAGGCGGAAAGATACATCATTAAATATGGCTCTGTCTCCAAAACCATGTGTTAAGTGTTCTACATTTAATATACTCATAATATGACCTTTCAGATTTTGATTCTTTTATATACCGATACAAGTGTCAAATACTTTTGATACCCACATCATATAATATCTGAACAATGGGAGATTTTCAAGGGTGAAAGTGAGAGTAGGACATTGTATAATCCGTTTACCCTATTTGCAAGCTGTAAACTATGTGGTATAATAATGATTGATAATCATAAACAGTTAGGAGAAGGAAACATGAATGATCAGTATTTAGAAGAAGGTATCAAATGTAAGGATACACCAAAAAACAAAGGTATAAGAGTGGGACTCATAGTGCTTGTAGTGTTTACATTTTTTCTGGTTTTAATTAATCCGGCACTTATAATTTCACCTATTGTGGCAATAGCTTTGGCTGTATTCATATTTTCAAGACTTAAAACGGAGTATGAGTATATTTATGCAGACGGACAGATTGATTTTGACAGAATAAGCGGCAATGCTAAGAGAAAGACTATAATGAGGGTTGACATAGAAAATGCAGAAGTTATTGCACCTACCAATTCAGATTCCATAAAAGCATATAATAATAACAATAGAATTAAGGTTAAAGACTTTAGCTCGTATAATGCAGAAGTAAGTACTTATGCTATGATAGTCAGTAAAAATGGAGAACTCTACAAAATAATTTTCGAGCCCTCCGAAAGAATGGTAAAAAGTATGAAGTACAAACAACCGAGAAAGGTTAAGGAGTACTGATTTTCTTGCAGAAAGTTATAAAAGCATCAAGTGCCTTATTGGCATTATAATCTCTGAGATAGGTAAATCCTATCTCTCTTTTTTGTATTGGGATGGAAAGAGGGATGGTGGTAAGAGTACCGTCATTTATTTCATTTTTTACAAAATCAGTTATTACGCAGGCTATGCCAATCCCTATTTTTGCAAATTCAATAAGAAGATCCATGCTGCTGACTTCTAATACATGATCATTGAACATCTGACCGGTAGAAAGTACATTGCCCCTCATATATTCATCAATATAGCGTCTTGAAACATTGTGTTGGTCAAGAAGCATAATATTGGCATATTCAAAGGGATTTTTTCCCGCTTCCGGATGTCGTTTTTTTAGATTTTTAAGGTAGGCAGGAGTGGCAACAAAACCATCTTCGACTAAGCCTATAGGTGAGAAGACAAAATTTTCCAAACGACCGCTTTCACCCACAAGTCCGATGTCTACCTTGTGATTTTGAAGCAGATGCAGTGTTTGATAGGTGGACTGGCAGCTTATTGATATTTTTATATGCGGATGAAGTTTAATAAATTTTTCAAGATAAGGCATGAGCACATATTTACAAAGGGTAGTGGAAACCCCAATTTTGAGGCTGCCCGTACCAAGCTTTTTATTTTTCTTTATAGTTTCTTCTGCCTGTTTAAGGTGTTTGAATGCAGCATTAGTTTGTTCATAGAGCATTTTGCCTGAATCTGTAAGAGTAACTCCTCTGGAACTTCTTATAAAGAGCTTTGTATCTAAATTCTGCTCAAGCCTTGTTACTGCCTTGCTTATGGCAGGCTGGCTTATATAAAGCTCCTTTGCAGCATGAGAAATATTGCCAGCCTCAGCTACGGTGTTAAAAATATGATATAGTGACAAGTTTTGGTCCATGCTATTTTCCATAAAAATCCTTTCTGTGAAATATGTTCCGGGATATCTGTAACTTTATAACCAGATTTCATAGCAATTATGTTTAATATGTATTTTTATTATACAATATGTCTTGATATAATACAAGGACACTTAGGATTAGAAAGGGGCATATTATGGGAATGACAATGACTCAGAAGATTCTCGCTTTTCATGCAGGACTGGAAAAAGTTTCTGCCGGGGAGCTTATAGAAGTAGGGCTTGACATGGTACTTGGAAATGATGTTACAGCACCCGTAGCCATTAAAGAATTATCCAAATTCAAAGATGCAAAGGTGTTTGATAAGGATAAGATAGCTCTTGTACCGGACCATTTTACGCCTAACAAGGATATAAAATCGGCAGAGAACTGTAGATGTATGCGTGACTATGCCATATCTAATAATATAACAAATTATTTTGAAGTAGGATCGATGGGGATAGAGCATGCCTTGCTTCCTGAAAAAGGCATAGTTACTGCGGGAGACTGCATAATAGGTGCAGATTCACATACCTGTACCTACGGAGCACTTGGAGCATTTTCTACAGGTGTAGGAAGTACGGATATGGCAGCAGGGATGGTTACAGGCAAGGCATGGTTTAAAGTACCGTCAGCTATTAAATTTGTTTTAACCGGCAAAATGAAAAAGTGGGTAAGCGGTAAGGATGTGATTCTCCATATAATAGGTAAAATAGGTGTAGACGGTGCACTTTATAAATCTATGGAATTCACGGGAGAAGGTGTTAAAAATTTAACAATGGATGACAGATTTACTATAGCAAACATGGCTATAGAAGCCGGAGCTAAAAATGGAATTTTTCCGGTTGATGAGCTTACTCTAAACTATATTAAAGAACATTCTACAAAACCTTATAAGGTGTATGAGGCGGATGAGGATGCTGTGTATGATGAAGTGATAGAAATAAATCTCTCAGAACTTGAGCCTACAGTAGCCTTTCCACATCTTCCTGAAAATACAAGAACTATTGCTGAAACAGGAGATATTAAAATAGATCAGGTAGTTATAGGCTCTTGCACCAATGGCAGAATATCCGATATAAGAGTTGCAGCAAAGATAATGAAGGGAAGGAAGATAGCTCCGGGCATAAGAGCAATAGTTATACCTGCTACTCAGGAAATATATCTTACCTCTCTTAAAGAAGGGCTTATTACAACTTTTGTACAGGCAGGATGCATAGTGAGCACCCCTACCTGCGGACCTTGTCTTGGCGGACATATGGGTGTACTTGCAGCGGGAGAAAGGGCTGTGTCTACCACTAATAGAAATTTCGTAGGCCGTATGGGACATACTGAGAGTGAGGTTTACCTTGCAAGTCCTGCCGTGGCGGCGGCAAGTGCGATTACAGGTAAAATAAGTTCTCCTGAAGAACTTGGATTATAGGAGGGTATTATGGAAGCAAGAGGATTTGTTCATAAGTATGGAAATGATGTGGATACTGATGTAATTATTCCTGCAAGATACCTTAATACTTCCGATCCAAAGGAGCTTGCAGAAAAATGTATGATAGATATAGATGCAGACTTTGTAAATAAGGTAAAGCCCGGGGATATAATGGTGGCAGGAGATAACTTTGGTTGTGGTTCTTCAAGGGAGCATGCACCAATAGCTATTAAGGCCTCAGGAATAGCCTGTGTAGTTGCCAAGACTTTTGCAAGGATATTCTACAGAAATGCTATCAATATAGGGCTTCCTATAATAGAATGTGTGGAGGCGGCAGAAGCTATAGAAAATGGCGATGAAGTAGAGATAGATTTTGACACCGGAATTATAAAAGATCTTACAACAGGAGCAAGCTTTACCGGGCAGGCTTTTCCGGAGTTTATAAAGAAGATAATAAAGCAGGGTGGACTTATTAACTATATTAATGAGAAGAAATAAGTAAAGGGACATTTGTCAGTTTGGCAGATGTCTTTTTTTGTGGAGATTTAGGATTGAAAAGAGTATATTTGCCAAATTATAAAATAAAATTAATTAGTTTATAATTAAAAAGCATGATATAATATAAAGTATTTGATAAGTATCTATTATAAATTATTTTACAATAGGAGAGAATATGAAATTAATCAGACCAACTTTTTACCGTAATGTGCTTGTTATGATATTAGCTATTAGTTTATTTTGCAATGGTTTCATACGAATAGCATTGGCAGCAGAGATTACTATCAATTTGAAATATACAGTAACAAATGCAGAAGCATATTATGTTGTAACAAAAGGAGAGACACCGGAAACTCTACAAGTGATTGCAGAAGGGAAAGTTGTGTCAGGCGACACTAGCCATGTAACTTTTGATGATTCGGATAAAATTCGTATAATTTATTTTGTAAAACCTGCAGAAGGTTATCTGCTTACAGGTGCCGGAACTACAGGAAAAGGTAATATTTCAGATATACATGAGTTAAAAGATCCGTCTAAATTTAAACGTACAGAAGCACATGTACCACAAGAGCTTATTACTCGTTTGGAGAATGAGGGATATAAGCTTGCATGGGGCTACACAAGACATTCCGGTAACACACGTCACCTTAATGACAGTGTAGACGGATATCAGCCGAAGGTGGGAACATCAATTACCCATAATGCTGATAATATTGAAGTTGGGCAGACTTTGACTATGAACATTGTTGTGAAACCTGAAAGGCCATTTCGTGATCAAAGCGATAGGCGTAAATATGAAACAGCTATTGCAGAAGGTAATACTACAGTAACTATTGATGGTAATAAGGTTATACCTGTAACCGATTTGGCGAAGATAAACAATAATGAGTACAGGGGAACTCTTAGTTATGTAATAACGGAAGATGATGTTAAGGTAAATGAGCATACGGCTGTTGTAAATTCTAAGGTGGATTATACTTTGGATTTATCTGTTAATACAGGAGATTATCAAGGGGCTACAACAAAGACAACAACTACAGTAGATGCTGCACCTTCTACAGTAAATTTTTCGCTTGTAAGTAGTCCGGAACGAAAACTTGAATATGACTTTGGATATGACGGAGCACCGACAATTGATAGTGCATCACATGATAGTGGTTCTGAAGTAAATGTTAATGCCGAAAATTATACTCGTGATGGATATGAATTTGTGGGCTGGTCTTATAATGATAGTTTAGGAAATGAAGTGGTGCTTAAGCCTTCTGATAAATTTAATATGCCGGATAGGGTGACAGGGACTAGGCTTAAAGCAGTGTGGAAGACAGAACTGAAAGTATATAACAACAATGGTGAGGCAGTTTCAACAAGTTCAGCCATAGTAGGAAAGCCTTTATCTTTAATAAGACCTATAAGGAATGGATACATATTTAAAGGCTGGAGAGGTTCTGACGGCAAGGTTTATGGTACGGATTTTAATATGCCGGATAAACCGTTTCAGCTGGTTGCGATGTGGGAAGAGATAAGAAAAGATACCGTAAAGCAGGAAAAACCGGAAGTTACACCTGATAAGAAAGAGTTAGAAGAGAAATCTGATAAGAAAGAGTTAGAAGAGAAATCTAAAGATTTATTGCTGTCAGACTCGTTATATGGCAGGGAGCTGTTATTGTCAGACTCATCAGATAAAGAAGAAGTACAGCAAGAAGAAAAACTGTCAGAGTTATCAGATAAGGCAGAAGCAAAGCAGGAAGAACTATCAGAGTCATCAGACAAAGATGAAGCAAAGCAAGAAGAAAAACTGTCAAAGTCATCAGATAAAGCAGAAGCAAAGCAAGAAGAAAAACTGTCAAAGTCATCAGATAAAGCAGAAGCAAAACAAGAAGAAAAACTGTCAAAGTTATTGAACAAAGAAAAAAATTCAGTAAAAAAGGAAGTTAAATCATCAAAAATAAAAAAATCAGAAGAATCAGTAAAGCAAAGGGAGGATGTAAAGAAAGAAAAGACATCGGTGTCATCAGAAAAGCCGGAAGTTAAAACAAAAAAAGAAAATGTCTTGAAAGAATCGGAAAAACTTAAATATGATGTGCACGGAGAAAAAGTGACAGCATCTTCAGAAAAGCCGATAGATATACCACAAACACTAAAGAGGAACAGGACAGGCGATGCGTTTATGGATGTATTAAATGATAATTCTGCGGCCGGATTAGGCAGATATTCTTTGGTGTTACCAAATGCATCCTTGGCAGCGGGTCAAGGTGATATACTTGCACATAAATATCTTGCCGGTGGAAAAACCTTACCTCAGACAGGTGAAAAAGATGCGGCGTTGTTTTATATTCTAGGCTTGCTGGAAGTTGGGTTAGCTCTTATGATGTATGCGGTCTATAGGAGCCTAGAAAAAAATTTATAAAATACTGACACTTAGGGTTGCAATTTATAAAGTGTCCTTTTCTTATTGAAAGAACTTCCCCATTTATCTTAAATAGTGTATACTAATTATAGTTTGTTTGATATCTAATTTAAATTTCTATTAAATCGTTGGTATATGAAGGGAGATTTCAAAATGAGCTATCAGGAAATTGCTAAAGATATGATTGACAAATTACCGGCTGATAAGATGATTTATGTCATAAATATTTTGGAAAATATAGGGGAAATGTGTGGGATTAAACTTTATCCGAATTATGAGTCAAATAAAGAAACTGTAGAAGCTATTAAAGAAGTAGATAAGCGGGCAATTTGACAAAAATCCCAATCCTATGCTATAATTTATCAGTTACCGGCATCTCATTTTCGGAGATGCCTTTTTTTCAAGTTTATACAAATAAAAGCTTGTTAATAAAAGAGGTTTAGAACACGAAAGGTGGAAATTTAATTGAAATTTAACGAAATGGAACTCGATGAGCGTATATTAAAGGCAGTAAAGGAGCTTGGCTATGAAGAGGCTACTCCTATCCAGACTGAGGCTATCCCTGTAGCTGTTACAGGTAAGGATATCTTAGGACAGGCACAGACCGGAACAGGTAAGACAGCAGCTTTTTCTATACCTATCTTAAATAATATTGATTCAGGCAATAAACATTTACAGGCGGTAGTGCTTTGTCCTACCAGAGAACTTGCCCTTCAGGTTTGCGGAGAGATAAGAAAGCTTTCAAGATATATGCATGGCATCAAGCTTGTGCCTGTATATGGCGGACAGGATATAGTTAAGCAGATAAAGTCCTTAAAGCAGGGAGCACAGATTATTGTAGGTACTCCGGGGCGTGTGATGGATCATATGCGCAGAAAGACTGTAAAGTTTGATCAGGTTAAGATTATGGTGCTTGATGAGGCTGATGAAATGCTTGACATGGGCTTTAGAGATGATATTGAAACTATACTTGCAGAAGTGCCTGAGGAAAGACAGACCATGCTTTTCTCAGCTACCATGCCAAAGCCAATCCTCGATATCACCAGAAAATATCAGAAAAAGGCACAGAACATTAAAATAGCCAAAAAAGAACTTACAGTAGAAAATATTGAACAGTATTATTTTGAAGTAAGAAGAAACTATAAAGATGAGATACTTTCAAGAATCCTTGATATGTACAATCCGGAGCTTAGCATAGTATTCTGCAATACCAAGAAAAAGGTGGAAGAGGTTGCAAATGAGCTTCAGGGCAGGGGTTACTTTGCAGAAGGACTGCATGGCGACCTTAAGCAGCAGCAGAGAGACAGGGTAATGGGCAATTTCCGTAACGGTAAGACTGAAATCCTTGTAGCTACCGATGTTGCGGCAAGAGGTATTGATGTAAAGGGAGTTGACCTTGTTATCAACTACGATTTGCCACAGGATGACGAGTACTATGTACATAGAATAGGAAGAACCGGAAGAGCAGGCAAGGCAGGACTTGCACTTTCGTTTGTAAGCGGTAAAGAAGTTTATAAACTTAAGGAAATTCAGCGTTATTGCCATACAAAAATCAGGCTTAAACCTGTGCCTTCCCTTGATGATGTTACCAATACAAGGGTAGACAGTCTCTTTGAAGAATTGTCTGAGATAATTGAAAATGAAGATTTAACCAAGATGACAGAGCTTATTGAGCAGAAGGTAAATGAAGAGGACTTTACCTCTCTTGATGTGGCGGCAGCCTTCTTAAAGCTTTATCTTTCTTCTAAGGAAAGCAGCAGTGAAGATAATTCTGAACTTGACGGTGAATTTACAGGCAGTACGGAAAGTGGTATGGTAAGGTTGTTTATCAATATTGGTAAAAAAGACAGAGTTAAGCCGGGGGATATTTTAGGTGCAATAGCAGGAGAATCAGGCATATCAGGTAAGCTTGTCGGAGAAATCCAGATGTATGATAAATATACCTTTGTAGAAGTTCCTGCTGAGAATGGTAAAGAAGTGCTTTTTGCTATGAAAAATGCTAAAATAAAGGGAAAGAAGATTAACATAGAGCCTGCAAATGCGAGGTAGTAAGATGAAGACGGAATATGTGGATTTAAGGGATGGTAAAGATATAGATGAAGGTCTTTATAAGGCTGCACAAATTATTAAAAATGGCGGACTTGTAGCCTTTCCTACAGAAACAGTGTATGGACTTGGAGCAAACGGACTGGATGAAAATGCAGTCCCTAAGATTTATGAAGCCAAGGGCAGACCTTCCGACAATCCCCTTATTTTACATATAAGTGAATTTGATGAGATAAAAAATATTGTAAAAGAAATTCCGAATACAGCCTTTGTGTTGGCAGATGAATTTTGGCCGGGACCCTTAACTATGGTGTTTAAGAAAAGTAACATAGTTCCATATAGAACTACAGGTGGGCTTGAAAGTGTGGCAGTAAGGATGCCATCAAATAAAATAGCAAGAGAACTTATTAAGATGGCAGGAGTACCTGTTGCAGCTCCCAGTGCCAATTCATCCGGCAGACCGAGTCCTACCAAGGCTTCTCATGTAATGGAAGACTTAGCCGGCAAAATTGATATGGTCATAGATGGAGGGGCGGTAGACATAGGTATTGAATCTACTATAGTGGATATGACGGGAGAAGTCCCGATTATACTAAGACCCGGATTTATTACAGAAGAGATGCTTTCAGAGGCTATAGGCAGGGTGGAAGTAGATGAGGCAGTAAAAAGTCTTGTACAAGGGTTAGATTTTAAGCCTAAAGCTCCGGGGATGAAGTACAGGCATTATGCACCATCCGGAAAAATGGTCATATATAAGGGAGACAGTAAAAAAGTAATAGAATTAATTAATGAAGAGATAAAAAAATTGATAGGAAAGAAGACTGCTGTACTTGCAACTGATGAGACAAAGGACTTGTATGAGGCGGATATTGTAGTTTCAGTTGGCAGCAGGCAGAACGCAGAAAACATTGCACACAATTTGTTTGATGTATTGAGAAAATTTGATGAAATGGGGGCAGAGATAATTTTCTCGGAAAGTTTTGACGAAAATAAACTTGGTTTTGCAATAATGAACCGCTTGCATAAATCGGCAGGTTATAATATTATCAATGTGTAGTTTGTAAACTTAGGGGGGATAATTATGTTTGATAAAATTATCTTTGTATGTACTGACAATAATGCAAGAAGTCCGATGGCAGAAACTATATATAAAAGTCTTGCAGAAGATGGGGGTATTCCATCTATTTCAAGGGGAATGGTGGTACTTTTTTCAGAGCCTGTGAGTGAAAAGGCGGAAACTGTACTTGAAAACCATGGACTGACACCTGCGGTAGAGGCTTCTGAAGAACTTACTGCAAACGATATAACTGAAAATTCACTCTTACTTACAATGACTGAGAAACAAAAGAGTCAGGTGATAGAGAGGTTTGGCTTTCAAGAACAGGTATTTACCATTAAGGAGTTCAATGGTGAAGAAGGTGAAGTCAAAGACCCTTATGGCGGTACTCTGGTGGATTATGAGGAGTGCTTTAACGAACTTTTAAGACTGATAAAGAAAACAATATATAAACTTGATGAAATGGGAAAATAATTATGGAAAATAAGATGATAGCTATTGGAAGTGACCATGGCGGTTTTGCATTGAAGCAGGAAATTGTTAAGTATTTGACAGAGAATAACATAGGATTTAAAGATTTTGGATGCTATGATGAAACCTCCTGCGATTACACAGAGTATGGAAAGGCAGTAGCAGAGGCGGTAGCAGAAGGAAGTTATGAAAAAGGCATACTGATTTGCGGTACAGGTATAGGTATATCTATTGCTGCCAATAAAGTAAAGGGCATCAGATGTGCCCTTTGCAGCGACTGTTTTTCAGCAGAAGCTACCAGAGAGCATAACGATGCCAATATCCTCGCACTGGGAGGCAGGGTTGTAGGAGTCGGACTTGCGTTAAAGATAGTTGATATTTTCTTAAATACACCATTTTCAAATGAAGAGAGGCATATAAGAAGAATCAGCCGGATTGAGAGTTAAGATATTTTTCTAACTCTTTTATAGGTTCTTGAAGTTTGGAATAATCATTATTATAAATATAATCAAGCAGGGTATGAAAGCTATTTAAGGCTTTTATTTCCTGCTCTTTTGTTATATAATTTTTCTCAATGGCTTCAGCAAACTCATCTAAGTCGAGAATTTTAATGCTATTATCAGGGAAAACGATTAAATCTATGAGTAAATCGGTGAAGTTAATATCGTTTCCGTTGAAAGCCAGTTCAGATATATCGTTGTACCAGTAAAGTAAGTCTCCGTTTCCATCAAAAAGCTTGCTGGTTTTAATACCGAGTTTAGGATAATAAGCAGAAAAACCTCCTGAAATATCAGGTCTCAGACGGATAGCTTTCCAACCGGATACAATTAATTCGTCAGATACATAATAAATAGTATCGTGATTCAGGGTTATGATTTCATCAGGGATATATCGTCTTCTGGTAACAGTATAAGGTTTATAAAGTTCAGGGTTAAAATTAATCATTTTTTTACCTCGTAATATGTGTAAAAATATTTTATCTTATGGTATCATTTTATTTAGTATAAGTAAACCATATTTATAGGAGAAAAACATGTATATTCCAAAATTTTTAGAGAAAGATGATTTGATAGGAGTGACAGCTCCCTCAGCCGGCTATACAGAGCAGGTAGACCTTACAAAGCTTGAGAGTGCCAAGTTTAATCTTTCCGAAAAAGGTTATAAGCTTATTGAGACTGATAATGTCAGAAAATGTGAAAAGGGCAGGAGTTCCACGGGAAAAATCCGTGCAGAAGAGTTTTTGTCACTTATGGATGATGAAGCTGTCAAATATATAGTTTCTGTAAGTGGTGGAGATTTTCTTATGGAAATGCTTGAACACCTCGATTATGAAAAAATCAAGGCTAATCCGAAGTGGATACAGGGGTATTCTGATAATACAGGTTTAATTTATCCTATTACAACTATTTGTGACATGGCAACAGTTTATTCAGGGAACATAGGTGACTATGGCATGTCACTTTGGCATGATGGAGTTAAGAACAACCTGAAGCTGTTAGAGGGGAGGGGAATTATCCAACATGAGTTTGATTTGTTTGAAAATGAGTATGTTAAAAAAATAACAGGATATGAGGGGTATAACCTTACTGATAAAGTTGAGTATGAATATATCTCAACAAATAAGGCAGAAAATTTTAGTGGAAGGCTTTTGGGTGGTTGCCTTGATGTGCTTATTATGCTTTGTGGGACAAAATATGATAAGACTGTAGAGTTTGTGAGGAAGTATAAAGAAGACGGTATAATTTGGTATTTGGAAAGCTTTGACCTTTCTTCTGCAAGGCTTCAATGTGCTCTTTGGCAGTTAAAAGAAGCGGGCTGGTTTGAGGGAGCAAAGGGATTTTTATTCGGAAGACCTTGTTTCTTCAGGGAAGAATATGAGACAGACTTTAACGAGGCGGTTAAGACTGCGTTAGATGGTTTGGGGCTGCCTGTAATTACAGGTTGTGATATAGGGCACAGACCGCCCAGGATGACTATGATAAACGGGCTTATGGCAGAGGTAAAATTTGATGGCAGACATTTTGAAATGAGGTATACAGAATTAGATGGAAAATAGTAGCAGAGGCTTTCTTGTTAGATTATTCGGGCATATATCTACTGTGTGTAAGCATAGAGCCTTAGTGAGGAAGCATTGTTTTAGGCTGGGATTATATTGGCAGGGTATAACACATGATTTATCCAAATTTTCAATGACTGAGTTTTGGACAGGAGTTAAATATTATCAGGGAGATAAAAGTCCTAACTTTGCCGAGAGAAAGGCTAATAACGGATATAGCTATGCGTGGCTTCATCATAAAGGAAGAAATAAGCATCATTTGGAATATTGGATTGACTATGATTTAAGTGATGGTGCTACTATGATGGGACTTGAAATGCCGCCAAGATTTTTAGCAGAAATGTTTTGTGACAGGGTAGCTGCAAGTAAGACATATAGAGGTAAAGCTTATAAGAATTCAGACCCATATGAATATTTGATGCTTGTAAAAGACCATTATATAATTCACCCTAATACACTTTCGGAACTTGAAAAGATAATGGTTATACTTAAAGATGAGGGTGAAGAGGCAGCTTTTGACTATGTAAGAAAAGAAGTATTAAAAAAGTAATAAGGATTAAATCAGTGTTAAAGGAGTATGAGATGAGTAGGAAGTACAGCTCTGTAAAAGATTTTTTGAGTAAAAAAGAGATAGAAATTTCGTTTAAACGCTATGGTATTGATGTATTAGGGTCTATGGCAATGGGACTTTTCGCCTCACTTCTAGTGGGAACCATACTGAATACCATAGGTTTAAAACTTGGCATTCCGTTTTTATCGGAGGTAATATGGCCTATTGCTAAGGAAATGACGGGGCCGGCAATAGCGGTAGCAATAGCAATGGCTCTTAAAGCCCCTAATCTTGTAATATTTTCTTCGCTTGTAGTAGGCTATGCAGGAAATAAGCTAGGAGGACCGGCAGGAGCTTGGCTTGCAGCTTGGCTCAGTGTGGAGCTTGGTAAGATAGTATCAAAGGAAACGAAGGTTGACATCATTGTTACTCCGGCAGTTACTATTATTTCAGGAGTTGGAATAGGTAGTTTTTTAGGTCCTATAATAAATAATCTGATGAGCGGATTAGGTGAAACAATTATGGCTGCAACAACCTTAGAGCCTTTTTGGATGGGGATTATTGTTTCTGTAATAGTAGGAATTGTACTTACCCTGCCTATAAGCTCGGCGGCTCTTTGTATGATGCTTTCGCTTGCAGGACTTGCAGGAGGAGCGGCAACAGCAGGCTGCAGTGCCCAAATGATAGGTTTTGCAGTAATAAGTTTTAAGGAAAATGGATGGAGCGGTTTACTGGCTCAGGGTCTTGGGACTTCAATGTTACAGATTCCTAATATTTTAAAAAACTGGAAAATATGGATACCCCCAACTTTGGCATCTGCTATAACAGGTCCTGTTTCTACCATGGTATTTAAGATGGAAAATATTCCACTTGGCTCCGGAATGGGTACCAGCGGCTTGGTAGGGCAGATTGGCACTATTACTGCAATGGAAGAAGCAGGTGCAGATTTGGCGGGGACATATTTAGGAATAGCCATAGTACATTTTTTGCTTCCCGGAATACTAAGTTTTATGTTTTATGTAGTATTGAAAAAGATGGGATGGATTAAAGAGGGCGACTTGAAGTTAGATTTATAGAAAAAGAAAATAAAATAAAATATTCATTTGATAAAACAATAGCAATAAAATTGACAAATTACAGTTTGAAGAAATGGCTGAATTGTCTGCTTGACATAAGTATGATTATGTAGTACCATTTTAAAACAAAGATATTCTCTTATTCAGAGTGGCGGAGAGTGAAGGCTCTATGAAGCTACGGCAACCCCTGAAAATGGAAGGTGCCAACCTGAGCGAAGTTTTGATTCGAGCAATAAGAGGATTTGATTATGTTTGTCAAGTCCAAAAAGCTTAATAAAAATAAGAGAGGTTATCGTCAGATAGCCTCTTTTTTATAGAGAATTATCGTGGATAAAGTAAATATAACAGAAAAGGAGAAAATAATGGATAAGTTTATTTTTACTTCAGAATCAGTTACAGAAGGACATCCGGATAAAATCTGTGATGCAATTTCAGATGCGATACTCGATGCCTGCCTTAAAGAAGACCCTATGAGCCGTGTTGCCTGTGAGACGGCTACCTGTACAGGTTTTGTACTTATTACAGGTGAGATTACCACTAAGGCTAAGGTGGATTATGCCAGAATAGCAAGAGATACAATCAAAGAAATCGGTTATGATGATTCAAGAAAGGGTTTTGATGGAGAAACCTGTGCCGTGCTTGTGGCAATTGACGGTCAGTCGCCTGATATTGCAATGGGTGTAGACAAGGCACTTGAAGTTCGTGAAAATGAAATGACTGAATCGGAACTTTCTGCAATAGGAGCAGGAGATCAGGGAATGATGTTCGGCTATGCTTCAAATGAGGGAGATGAGCATATGCCTTATGCAATTTCGTTAGCACATAAACTTACAAGAAGACTTACAGAGGTTAGAAAGAATGGTACACTCCCATATCTCAGACCGGATGGTAAAAGTCAGGTATCTGTTGAGTACGATAAGGATGATAAGCCGGTAAGACTCGAGGCAATAGTTATATCAACTCAGCATGATGAAGAAGTAAGTCAGGATACTATAAGAAGAGATATAAGAACTGAAGTTATTGATAAGATAGTAGATGCGGCGATGGTAGATGAGAATACCAAGATATATATTAATCCGACAGGTCGTTTTGTAATTGGTGGACCTCATGGAGATGCAGGACTTACAGGAAGAAAGATAATAGTAGATACCTATGGTGGAGCAGCTAAGCATGGCGGTGGTGCATTCTCAGGAAAGGATGCTACAAAGGTAGACAGAAGTGGAGCCTATGTAGCAAGATATGTAGCTAAAAACATAGTAGAAGCAGGGCTTGCAGACAAGATTGAAATCCAGCTCTCTTATGCTATCGGAGTGGCTGAGCCAACCTCTATACTTGTAGATACCTTTGGAACAGGAACTGTAAGTGAGGATAAGCTTGTGGCAGCTATAAGAGAGGTATTTGACCTCCGCCCTGCCGGTATAATAAAGATGTTAGACCTTAGAAGACCTATTTATAAGCAGACAGCGGCTTATGGACATTTTGGAAGAACAGATATAGAGCTTCCTTGGGAAAAAACTGACAAAGTGGAAGAACTTAAAAAGATTTTGATGTAATTAGAGCCTAAAAAGACCTCATGATATTTTGAAAATCATCATGAGGTCTTTGGTTAATTATCAAGGAAACGCATTCTTTCCTTTTCTTTTTCTTTTTTCTGCGGAGCGGCAGGCTTAGGCTTTTCGTAAGCATTGTCAAGCTTGTTTATCATTTTTGTCTTACATTCTGCACAGAATCTACCTGTCCGAATCATTTTACCACAGTTATCACATTTTATTCCTATGCCTGAATCCTGTGAAAATGCCAGTCTTTCTTCTCTTATCCATTTTTTAATCTGAGGAATGGATACTTTACAGTTTTTAGCGACATCATTAATCTTTGCATTAGGATTTTCACGAATATAGTTTTTGGTAATTATAAATTTATTTTCTAATTTTTTCATGCAATTAGGACAGAGTCTTAATCCCGATGCATAATTAAATAAGTTACCACATGCCTTACAGTTTGTTACTTCCATACAGCCATCTTTCCTTTCTGAAAGTTGAAAAGTCTTACAGAATTAATTATATCATTTAAAAGTCTATTAGCCAATACCCTAAAATATTGATGTTTTAATTTGCTTTGACTGAGGCCAAGCATAAAACATAGACCTTCTCGGTACCGCTATCTTTAAGAACTTTAGAGCAGGCATCTGCGGTACTGCCGGTGGTATAAATATCATCAATTAGAAGAATATTTTTAAGATGTATATTATAATATTTAGAATTTTGGTTTATCGCAAAAGCATTATTGAGATTTTTTCTTCTGGAAACAGGATCGAGGTCTTTTTGAGCTTCGGTATTTTTAATTCTGATAAGGTAATCTGAAGCATTGGGCAGGTTAAGTCTCTTTGACAGGATGTCGGAAATAAGATTAGCTTGATTATATCCTCTTGTTATAAGACGATTTTGATGTATAGGGACAGGAACTAAAACACTGATATTCAGTTTTGAGATAAGAGATTCAAAATGTTCATACAACTTATCGGCATAATATTCAGCAAACTCTCGTCTGCCTTTATATTTGAAACGAGCAAGAGAAGTTCTTGAAATATCATTGTATGGCCAAAGAGAGAAAGCTTTGTCAAAGTTGAAGTCATATTTAGCGCAGGTTTCACAAAATTCTAAAGTTGTAGAAGTAATTTGTCGTCCGCATTTGTAACAAAGAGGTTCATGCAGAGGCATTAATATATCTCTGCATGAATCACATACAAGCCCTCCTTTCGGTAGGACAATATCGTCACAGACCGGACACCGTTTGGGGTAGAGCAATTCAGTCAGTATTTTTAACATATTTACCTCCACAAAGCTTCCGGATAAATTCCTTTTTGTATTAATTTGTGGAGAGAATTTTCAACAAGTTTTTTATCTTCTTTAAATGTAACACCGAACCAGTTTGCAGAAGTCTTGACTATTTCCACATCTATCAGGTTTTCGCTCAATAATTCGTTGATGGCAACCGGTATAAGGAATTCCGATTTTGTAGGGTTATTATTATTTAGATTATCTAAAAAGTCAACAAATTTCTTTTCGAGCATTGGGAAGATGGCAGGAGTGAATCCCATCATATTCATTGAGACGGTATCCGATGGAGAAAGAAGCCGTTTGTTTCCACATGAATCAGAACCGATTATCCCATCGTTTTCCTGTTGAATAGAAAAAGTTTCTTCTATAGAAAGGAGCTTACCGTCATCCTTATATTTACATACTCCTCGAGTGACACTTCCGTTATTACTCAAAGTATTTTCTAAAGGGTATCCCACAATGCAGAACTTCGGTTTTTTCAAATTGAGTATAGAATTAGACAGAAAAACCTGAGATTTTACATAAGAATCTTTGCCGTAAAAGTCGTCAGCATTGATTACTAAAAAAGGTTCATCTATGTATTCTTTAACGGAAAGAATGGCTTGGGCTGTACCCCATGGTTTGGTGCGTCCGTCCGGGATGCGGTAACCTGCAGGAAGGTTGTCTAAAGATTGAAAGACTATATGTATAGGAATATCAATAGAATTTATGAGCCTATTCCCTATAATCTTCATAAAGTCATCCTGTATATCTTCCCGTATAATAATTACAATCTTATCAAAGCCTGCCCTTATAGCATCAAAAATAGAATAATCCATTATAATTTCGCTGTTTGGACCTACAGATTCAAGCTGCTTAATACCGCCATAACGACTTCCGAGACCGGCAGCCATTATGACCAAAGAAGTAGTATTCATAAGACTATTACCTCCGAATATATTTATGATTATTTAACATTAATTTTATCACAATAAGCTTGTATAGTCAAAAGAGAAAATCATCTACAGATGTAGAATAAAATAATGCTAAAAATTCTACAGCAGTAGACAACATAACAATAAATGTTACAAATATTACAATTTTCTTAAGTAATGGTCAAATTTCAACTAAAAGCCGTCATTATTGGGTTAGATAGAATTTATTCTTAATGTGACAATCTTTAAATTATTACAAAAGTAATTAAAAATTAATGAAAAATTACTGCCATATAGTTGACAATAAGTCTGTATTGTGCTATGATTTCAATCGTGAAGTTAATAAATTTGTAATAATTGTTTTTAATGATATAAAAGCAGCAGCTTTTAGGGAGGTTACTTGATGCGTCGTAAAGATTTCTTTCTTAGATGTGGGGTGGGAGCAGCAGTTGTTGCAGTGTCGGCAGCTATGCTTTCAGGCAATGAGGGAGTACAGGCAGGAAGTAATGCTAAGGTTAGTGGACTTGCAGGTATTTCACTTTTTGTAGACAATGCATATGTACAGGGAGAGAACAGGGTTGTTAAGGCAGAGCTTGATTCCGTTGTTCCGGTTGATGAGATACTCAGTTCTTTCAATGGCAATATGGTAACTGCATTTGCGTTAGACACAGTAAGTGGAGTAGCTGAAGACGAAAACAGTATAGAGATTACTGAAGATAAGACTGCAGCCGGAGAAAGTACAGATGCTTCAGATGAAGATGGAAGCGAGGGCGATAAGACAGCGGACGAGATGGAGTCTACTGAAGAAGAAGTAAAATCTAAATATGAGAACATCGGAATATCTATTGCTGACCCATATGTTAACATTAGAAAGAAGCCGGGCGAAGATAATGAAATTATCGGTAAGCTTTATAAAGGTAGTAAATGTGATATTATAAAAGATAAAGGTGACTGGGTAAAAATTGAGTCTGGTAATGCTAAGGGTTATATTAAGGCAGAGTATTTGGCAAGAGGTTTTGATGCTGAAAAGCTTATAGATGAATATGGTACAAAGGTGGCTGTAGTTAATACCGAGACACTTAATGTAAGATTTGAAGACAGTACAGATTCCAGAATTGCTACTCAGATTCCTATGGGCGAGAAACTTCTTGTATTACAGAAAAAAGGTGACTGGTATGAGGTTTCTGTAAATGATGATGGGGAAGAAAAGTTGACCGGATGGGTTGCAGCTGAATTTGTAAATGTTAAGATTCAGTGGAAGCATGCTATAACAATTAAAGAAGAAAAGGCTGAAGAAGAAAGAAAGGCAGCAGCTGAAGCGGCTTTGGCAGCTCAGCAGCAGGCTCTTGCAGCAGAGCAGGCAAGACAGCAGACCTCATATACAAATAATAGAACTAACAATACAGTTCAGACAGTAGAAAAACAGAAGGCACCGGAAAAAGTTTATACAAGTGAAGGTGGAACTGCTAAAGGACAGAATATTGCTAATTTTGCTCTTAACTTTGTAGGAAACCCATATGTATGGGGAGGAACAAGTTTAACAAGAGGTACTGACTGTTCAGGTTTTGTAATGTCTGTATATGCTAACTTCGGTATTGGTCTTAACAGAACATCCAGAGCTCAGGTATCAAACGGCTATGCAGTAGGAATGAATGAACTTCAGCCGGGTGATTTGGTATTTTATGCAGCAAACGGAAGAAGGATATCACATGTTGCGCTGTATATAGGTGGAGGTAAGGTTGTACACGCAAGTACTCCTCGTACAGGAATTATAGTATCATCCGTATATCATCAGTCACCATATTGTGCAAGAAGAATTGTTAAATAAAATAATTGGATGTATAGCGGACGCCGGAATTGGCGTTCGCTTTTTTGTGCGAACTGAAAATTGGAGAATAACTCAATGAAAAAAATAGGTATTTAAATAGAAGTCGCACATATTTATAATTTTTGCTAAACGAAGTAAATTTTCTGAATTTTCTGAATTAAATAAAATTGATAAAAAACTTGACAAATAATTATTTGTGCAAAATATATAAGATAAAATAGGGATATTAATGGAAATAAAGAGTAAGAATTTGTTTAGAAAAGAAATCCACATAATTTATCCACATAATTTTATCAAATTTATGGCTGACAAAAGGTTATACACAGAGTTATCCACATTATCCACAATTTTATGAAGCGACCGGTCTATGTCAAGAATGAAAATTTGTTTTGTCTGTATTGATAAAAATGTTAAAATATACTAAAATGTTAAAATCAGACTTGATATAAAAAATAAAATACAATTTATAAAATATTACAAAATATTCAGACAATAAAAGAAAGAATTATAAATGTATTTGATTTTTTATCGGATCTATTGTATAATGAAATCAGCACTAAACCCATATCTGTTATGGGTATAATCTAGAGCTGCTACAAAGAACAGCAGCGGAAAAGAGGTATTGTATGAAATATGTTATTAGTGGCAGGGGAACAAATGTTACTGATGGACTTAGGAATGCTGTTGAAGAGAAACTTGGTAAGTTAGAGCATTATTTCACGCCGGATACTGAAGTGCATGTAACTCTCAAGGTTGAAAAAGACAGGCAGAAAATAGAAGTTACCGTTCCGGTCAAGGGTCATATAATAAGGGCTGAACAGGTTAGCGATGATATGTATGTTTCTATTGATCTGGTTGAGGATATTATTGAGAGGCAGTTAAGAAGATATAAGACAAAAATAGTTGATTCGAAGCAGAGTGCAAGTAATTTTACATCTGAGTTTATGCAGGAAGATGAATATGATGATGAGGAAGTAAAGGTTATAAGGACTAAGAGATTTGCTGTAAAGCCTATGGATCCTGAAGAGGCTTGTGTGCAGATGGAACTCTTAAACCATAGCTTCTATGTTTTTAGAAATGCAGAAACTGACGAAGTAAATGTAGTATATAAGAGAAAACATGGTGATTATGGTCTTATAGAGCCTGAATTCTAAGATAGAAGAGTCGTAAGTGCCAAAATTCAGATAATGTACTTATGATTATGTATTGTAACAGACTGTCTGATTTTGGCACTTTATATAATATAATGTGAACAAAATGTAAAAAAATGCCCTTTGGGGCATTTTTTTATTGAAACATATTCAAACTAATGTTAAAATGAATAGTATGAGTTAATATATCAAGAACTATGCTGATATATCTTATCCTGATTTTAGGAAAAATGATGAGTAAAAGAGGAAGATTATGAGTTTTATTGAAAAGATTTTTGGTAGCCATAGTGAGAGAGAAGTTAAAAAGCTTAAATTTGCAGTTGATAAAATAGAAGAGTTAGGACCTGCGATGGAAGCATTAAGTGATGAGGAGCTGAAGGCTAAGACAGCTGAATTCAAAGAGAGGCTCGGTAAGGGAGAGACTCTTGACGATCTGCTCATAGAAGCTTATGCAGTAGTGCGTGAGGCTGCTTGGAGAACACTTCAGCAAAAACCGTACAGAGTTCAGGTTATGGGTGGTATTATCTTACACCAGGGAAGAATAGCAGAGATGCGTACAGGTGAAGGTAAGACTCTCGTTTCTACAATGCCTGTTTATCTTAATGCCCTTGAGGGAAAGGGTGTACATGTGGTTACTGTCAATGATTATCTTGCAAAGCGAGATAGTGAGTGGATGGGACGGGTACATACTTTCTTAGGACTTACTGTGGGTTGTATCTTAAATGATATGGAACCTGAAGAGAGAAGGGAAGCATATAACTGCGATGTTACATATGCAACCAATAATGAACTTGGTTTTGACTATCTTAGGGACAACATGGTTATTTACAAAAATCAGCTTGTTCAGAGAGACCTTCACTATGCGGTAATCGATGAGGTTGACTCTGTACTTATTGATGAAGCCAGAACTCCTCTTATTATTTCAGGGCAGAGCGGTAAGTCTACTAAACTTTATGAGCTTTGCGATATACTTGCAAGACAGCTTAAAAAGGGAGAGGCAAATAAGGAGCTTAGTAAGATAGATGCCATCATGGGTGAGGATGTAGTTGAAACAGGTGATTTCATCGTAAACGAAAAAGATAAGAATGTAAGTCTGACCCTTGACGGAGTTGCCAAAGTAGAGAAGTTCTTTAATATTGAAAACCTTGCTGATGCGGAGAATCTTGAAATACAGCATAATATTATACTTGCTCTTCGTGCACATAACCTTATGTTCAGGGATCAGGATTATATAGTAAAAGATGAGGAAGTACTTATTGTAGATGAGTTTACAGGTCGTGTAATGCCGGGAAGAAGGTATTCCGATGGTCTTCATCAGGCTATTGAGGCTAAGGAAAAGGTTAAGGTTAATAGAGAGAGCCGTACTCTTGCGACTATTACTTTCCAGAATTTCTTTAATAAATATAATAAGAAGTCAGGTATGACAGGTACAGCTCTTACTGAGGAGAAAGAGTTTAGAGATATTTACGGAATGGATGTTATTACCATACCTACTAATCGACCTGTACAAAGAATTGACCATGAAGATGCTGTGTATAAGACAAGAAAAGAAAAGTTAAATGCAATAGTAGAGAATATAGCTGAAGCTTATGAGAAGAAACAGCCTGTGCTTGTAGGTACTATTTCTATTGAGAAGTCCGAAGAAATTTCTGAAATGCTCAAGAAGAAACATATACCTCATAAGGTACTTAATGCTAAGTTCCATGAGCTTGAGGCGGAAATAGTTGCCGATGCGGGACAGCCGGGCACTGTAACAATTGCAACCAACATGGCAGGTCGTGGTACGGATATTAAGCTTGGTGAAGGTGTACTCGATCTTGGAGGTCTTAGAATCATAGGAACTGAAAGGCATGAGTCAAGGCGTATAGATAATCAGCTTCGTGGACGAGCAGGAAGACAGGGAGATGTGGGTGAATCAAGATTCTATCTTTCCCTTGAAGATGACCTTATGAGGCTTTTCGGTTCAGAGAAGCTTAAGACAATGTTTGACTCTATGGGACTGCCTGAGGGAGAAGAACTTAACCATAAGATGCTTACAGGAGCCATTGAGAGGGCTCAGAAGAAGATAGAGAGCAACAACTTCAGTATCCGTAAGAACCTTTTAGACTATGATAAGGTTAATAATGAGCAGAGAGAAATCATCTATGCAGAAAGAAGAAGGGTGCTTGACGGCGACAGTATGAGGGAAGTTATTTACAAGATGATAACTGAAACCGTTGAAAATAAAATCAATATGTGCATAGGAGATGATTCTGTAGCTGAAGATTGGGATATTGATGAGTTAAATCGTCTTCTGCTTCCTATCTTCCCATTTGAAGAGGTTAAGCTTACAGAAGAAGAAAAGAAGCATATGAGGAAAAATGAGCTTGTTCAGAAACTTAAAGAGCAGGCGGTTAAGCTCTATGAAGAAAAAGAGGCTGAGTTCCCTGAGGCTGAGCAGATAAGAGAGATTGAGCGAGTTATTCTTCTCAAGGTAATTGATACCAAGTGGATGTCTCATATAGATGATATGGATCAGTTACGCCAGGGTATAGGTCTTGCAGCTCTTGGACAGAAAGATCCTCTTGTAGAATACAAGTTTGCAGGTTATGATATGTTTGAGGACATGACTACGGCTATAAGTGAAGATACTGTAAGAGCTCTTATGCATATTAGGATGGAAGAGAAGGTAGAAAGAGAAGAGGTTGTTAAGGTAACAGGTACTAATAAGGATGAATCTGTAGGTAAAGCACCGGTAAAGAGGGTAGAAAAAAAGATAGGCTCTAATGATCCTTGTCCTTGTGGAAGCGGCAGAAAGTATAAACATTGCTGTGGAAGAACCAACTAATTCTTTTTATGATAAAATTTAGATAAGATAATATCTTATGAATGGAGTTGAGATATAATGAAAAAAATCGAAGACTATATTAGAACAATACCT
>NZ_JBQNBU010000009.1:0-50063 GCF_052169795.1 Catonella sp. | reverse complement strand
GATATGGATGATTTAATATTTTATGAGGTGGCTATGGAAAAGCGGGATGATAACTCATATTTAGTTACCGGAAATCAGAAACATTACCCAATTAAAGATTTTATTGTGACACCCGGTGAAATGGTTGATATACTTGGTGAAAGTAAAAAATAATAAAGGAAAACTTATGAAAGAAATTTTAACAGTAAAAAATCTTACAAAAGAATATTTTGTAAAAACAGGGAAAGAGACCGTAAAAGTAATAAAGGGCATAGATTTAAGCATAACAGAAGGTGAAAAAGTCGGTTATGTAGGACTTAACGGAGCAGGCAAATCTACTACTATAAAAATGCTTACAGGACTTATTAAACCTACCGGAGGAGAGATAAGTGTGCTTGGTTTCAATCCCTTTGAAGAAAGAAAAAACTATGTGGAGCATATTGGAGTAATTTTTGGACAGAGAAATCAGTTGTTGTGGGATTTGAAAGTGGAAGATTCTTTCATATTTAATAAAAGCCTGTATAAACTCTCAGGTAAGACTTACAATGACAGAATGGATTTTATTAATGAATATACGGATATTGTTCCACTTATGAAAAAGAGGGTATTAGAACTTTCGCTAGGTCAGAAGATGAAATGTAATATAGCCTTATCTCTGTTACATTCCCCTAAAATTTTATTCTTAGATGAAGCAACCATAGGCTTAGACCTTATAGTTAAAAATGAAATCAAAAAACTCTTAAATGAAGTAAACAGAGAGTTTAATACAACTATGCTGTTTACTTCACATGACATGAAAGATATAGAAGATGTATGTGAAAGAATTATCATTCTTGAAAAGGGAAATATTCTTCACGATTTACCATTAAAGGACTTTAGAAAGCTCTATGGCGGTACAAAGAATGTAAGGCTTTTATTAGGAAATAAAACTGATTTAGACAAAATAATTTATTTATCTGAACAGAAATGGGCAAATAAATTTATGGATTTCAAAGCTGACAGGGGAGAAATTTCTATAAATTTTTCATTTAATGAAGAAAAAATAAATATTTTTGAAATTATGGAAGAATTAAAAAATGAAGGAATAAAACCTACAGATTTCACGATAAACAGTGACAGTTTGGAGGATATAATAAGGGGAATATATAAATGAGCCTGTTAGTTAAGTTAGAAAAATACCTGTCAGTTATGGCTATTTCCATAAAAGCAAGCTCAGCCTACAAAATAAAGCTGTTTTTCTATGCTCTTACCGGGATAACCCAGTTTATAAGCTATTATTACCTGTGGAGTTCTTTGTATAGTGGGAAACGTGAATATAACGGCTTTACAGGAGGAACAATTCTTACCTATTTTGTTGTGTCATTTCTGATTCAGAGCATTATTCCGAGATGGATTGCTATGGAAATAGGCTGGGGAGTAAAAAGAGGAGAAATTATCAATGTCTTCCTAAAACCGCTTGGCTTTAGGACATATTATCTGTTATATGCTTTCGGAGATGTGATATTTACCCTGATATTTATGGGCTTGCCGATAATATTTATTGCATTGTTCAGTACTTCTTTAGTACCTTGCGGAAATATTTTGTTATTTATATTAGTTTTAATTTTAAGCTATGGCATTGCCTTTAACCTTTTTTATCTTGTGGGGCTTGTAAGCTTTGTGACAACTAATATCTGGGGAATATTTCTGACCTTTGATCTTGTAAATTTATTTTTGTCAGGAGCCTTGCTTCCGATTAAATTTATGCCGGAATGGCTGATAATGATTACAAAGATACTTCCGTTCAGGTATGTTGTAGATTTTCCGATTTCAGTCTGGCTTACAGGAAAGACGGATATTTATGAACTTCTTGTTCAAATATTGTGGTTTATTTTACTTAGTATAGTCACAAAAATTATATACAAGAGGGCAATTTCAAAGTTAGATATTTTCGGAGGCTGAGATGGGAATTTATATAAAATTATTTTTTACAAAGCTGTCTATGCTAAAAATGTATAAAAAAGATTTTTACTTAGGACTTATTTCCTGCATAATTAAAGCAGTAATAAGCATATTTTTGATTGAATTTATATTAAGTAATTTTAGCCTTGTGGGAGGTCTTGAAAGTGAGAAAGCAGCTTACCTGTATTTTTTTATAGTATTTATACAGGCTGTATCGTGGATGATTTTGCCGGGAATTATCAGCTTTACAGGTATATATATAAGAGATGCGGAACTTGATATGGTGCTTTTGAAGCCGGTAAATAAGTTGGTTTATATAATCTTTGAAAATATAGACATAAAAGAATTTCCAAATGTAACAGTAAACCTTGTGGTTTTTATTATATCTATTATTAGGCTTAACTGTGGTTTATTTACAAGTATAATGCTGTTTTTATCAGTATTTCCGGGAGTGATGATAATATTCTCTCTTTGCCTTTTAATTAATATTTTAGGTTTTAGATATAAGGATACACTTATGCCTATTAAATTTCTGTTTTCATTGGTTGATATGTGCAAATATCCCCTAACTGTGTATAATCCGGTGATAAGATTTATATTTACTGTTATAATTCCTGTTGGCTTTATCAGTTATTTTCCGATTATTCAGATAAAAAATATAGCTTGGATATTTGCGTTGGGCATAGCGGTCTCAGGTGTATTTTTGATTATTTCTGTGTATATGTTTGAAAAAGCTTTTAGGCTGTATGAAAGTACAGGTTCTTAAAAAGAAGAGATAATTTGGAAATAAGATAAACAGCTCATACCTAACTTTTTTTCGGATAAAACAAATGGATAAAAATCTGCAAATAGTTAAAATTGAAATGGAGATAGAATAAAAAACTATAATAGTATATAAATAGAGCTGAATGATATATTCCTAAGCGAGCGCATTAGGTTTTTCGTAGAAAAACCGGAGCGAGTCTGGAAATACTATCATTCAGCTCTATACTTTTAAGCTATTTACATAATTTTGGAAGACCGGTTGTTTTATCTCCACACAAACCATATAAACAGATATCCTGCCATAACAGCAGCAAGGGTAAATGGAACACCTATCTTCATAAAATCTTTAAATGAAACCTCATAGCCCTCCTTGCGAAGAAGTCCAATACCTGCAATATTTGCAGAAGCACCTATAGGAGTAATATTACCTCCAAGAGTAGCACCTACAAGCAGACCAAAGAAAAGCAGATAAGGTTTGGTTCCCATTTCATTTGAAACACTTGCAATTACAGGCAGCATGGTAGCTACATAAGGGATATTATCTACAAAAGCGGATATGAGTACCGATCCCCATACTATAATAGTAAAGAGCAGGAAGAGGTTACCGCCTCCGATATGGGTTATAATGGCTGCAAGATCCTTAATTATCCCCTGCTCCTGAATGCCTCCTATTACAGCAAAAAGCCCTGCTAAGAGAGCCATTGTGGCATAATCAACATTTTTAATGTTTTCTATCATAGTTTCTTTATCTTTAGTGGCAAAATATTCCCAAACCACACAGACAATACCCCAGACCATACAGATAACACCGTTTGTTATTTCAGGCTTTTCCGGTATAAATGATGCGGCTACAAGGAAGACTATATGACCGACCATAGCTATAGTAGGAATAAGGTCTTTAACATCCGTATGTTCATTTGAAGACACGGACATTTTATCCTTACGGAATAAAATCATCATGATAGGTATGGTACATAGTGCTCCAAGTTCGACTGCGAAGAAGATACCCGGCTTTCCATTCATAAAGAAAAAGTGCATAAAATCCATTTTTGCAGCACCGGCAAGCATAATAGAAGTGGTATCGCCTACAAGAGTAGCAGCACCCTGTAAATTAGAAGAAACAGCTATGGAAATTATCATAGCAACGGGAGAAATCTTAAGTTTCTTACAAATTGCAAGAGCAACCGGAGCAACCATATATACTGTAGCCACATTGTCTATAAAAGCTGAAATTATACCCGAAAAAAGAGACATAAAAATGGTAGTCCACATTACATTTGGAGAAAGATTAAGTATGTGATCCGCAATTAGATTAGGCATTTTAGACTGAATAAAATAATCTACGATTATAACCGTACCAAAAATCATAAGCAGAATATTCCAGTCTATGACATGGAGAAATTCTCCTATTGGCAGTATGCCTATAGCTAAAAATATGGCAGCAGTACCACAGGCTATGAAAGCCCTCCACTTTGCGGGTAGGAAAACCATAAGAGCATACATAAGCACGAAAAGAATGATTGCTATTGTCTTTAACATTTTTACTCCTTTATAAAAATTTAATAATATTTAAGTATCATACACTATGAGGAGTTGGACTTGCAATATATTTAATGAAAAAAATTTCAGTTAATTGTTTACAATTTAAGCTAAAGATATTATAATTAGTATGACTATTTCTTAATTTTACTAAAAAGATTTAATTATGTTTTCTAGTGTAAAAAGTGTTGCTTTATCCGGTATCAACGGAATTATTACCAGTGTAGAAGCGGATATCAGAAATGGACTGCCTTCCTTTAACATGGTGGGTTTTCTTTCTACGCAAGTAAGAGAATCAGGAGAGAGAGTAAGAGCAGCTATTCTTAACTCAGGTTTTTGTTTAGAACCTAAGAGAATTCTTGTAAATATGTCCCCCGCAGATATTAAAAAAGATGGAACTTCATTTGATCTTGCAGTTGCAGTATCGGTGCTTGCAGCCAGCCTGGCTCTTGACCAAGACTACCTTATGGAAACTGCTTTTGCAGGTGAACTCAGCTTAAATGGGGAGGTAAAATCTGTAAATGGTGTATTGCCCATGGTCTGTGCAGCAAAGGAAGCCGGACTTAAACGATTCATCCTTCCAAATCCTAATTATAGGGAGGCTAAGTTGGTAGACGGAATTGAGATTATAGGTGCTTCAAGTCTTTTGGAAGTTTTAGAATTAGTACAGAAGAAGGCGGAGCGAGGAATGTTTTTAGAGGAGGCTGAATATATTGAGCAAGATAAAAAACTGCCCGATTTTTCAGAAGTACATGGACAAGATGGAATAAAAAGGGCATTGGAAATAGCAGTGAGCGGCATGCATAATATTCTTATGATAGGTCAGGCAGGCTCAGGTAAAAGTATGCTGGCAAGCCGTATTCCGTCTGTTATGCCTCCCATGTCGAGGGAAGAAAGTCTGGAAGTTACCAAGATTTATAGCATATCGGGACTTTTAGATGAGGGGAGGGGACTTATAGAAACCCGTCCTTTCAGAGCACCGCATAATTCAATATCACTTCCTGCCCTTGCAGGTGGAGGGAGTAAGATACGGGCGGGGGAGATAAGCCTTGCTCATAATGGAGTTCTGTTTTTAGATGAACTTCCTGAGTTTAACAGGCAGACGATAGAGATTTTAAGGCAGCCTCTTGAAGAGAAGAAAATCACTATAGGCAGGGTAAACGGTACAGCCACATATCCGGCAGATTTTTTGTTGGCAGCAGCTATGAACCCTTGTAAATGTGGATTCTACCCTGATAGAAAACTTTGCCATTGTAATGATATACAGATAAAAAATTATCTATCAAGGGTGAGCAGACCGTTGATAGACAGGTTCGACATAGTAACGGAAGTTAAAAGAATAAGTTTTGAAAGTATTTTTAATAAGCAGGAAAAAGAGGTAGAGAGTTCGAAAGATATTAGAAAAAGAGTATGCAATGCCCGTGATATTCAGGAAGAAAGATTTAAAAATGAAAAAATTCATTTCAATTCCCAAATGGATTCTAAGATGACAGATGAGTTTTGTAAGATAGATTCAAAGACTAAGACACTATTGGAAGAAGCCTATAAAAATATTAATCTGAGCCTCAGAGGATATTATAGAGTGTTGAAGGTTGCAAGAACAATAGCTGATACAAGGGAAAAGAGAGAAGTGACCGAACTTGAGGTAGCAGAAGCAATCCATTATAGAGAGATGATTGAGAGGTTCTGGGGATGAGAGAAGAATTACTTATGTTCTGGCTCTCGCTTGAAGGGCATACGGCAAAGATAAAATATGACATATTGGTTGCTAATTATGGCAGCCTGTATGAGGCCTATGAGGCTATAAGTAAAGGGAAATGTACTAAGATAAAGGGGATGGGGGAAAGACATTTATTAAGACTTAAAGCATTATCGGATAAATCGGAAATAATTGAGAAATATGAGAAGATGCTAGAAAAAGGAATTAAGTATATTAATTATTTTGATAAGGCTTATCCTGATAAGCTAAGGAATATATGCTCCGCTCCGATAGGGTTGTTTTATAAAGGGGAACTGCCAAATAATAAAGAAAAGATAATAAGTGTAGTAGGTTCAAGGGATGCAACTGAAAAAGGATTGTACTACGCAAGAAAAATGTCTGAAGAACTTTCCGATAATGGAGTAAGCATAGTGAGCGGAATGGCATTAGGCATTGACTCTGCGGCACATTTAGGAGCATTACAGGGGAAGAAGGGCAGAACTTATGCGGTTTTAGGTTGTGGCGTGGATGTTTGTTATCCTTTTAACAATATTGAATTATATCTGAAAATTATAGACAAAGGTGCGGTGATTTCAGAATTTCCCATGGGAGTACAGCCGATGAAGGCAAACTTTCCTCAAAGAAACAGGATAATCAGCGGAATTTCTGACGGGGTTTTTGTTGTAGAAGCCAGAGAAAAAAGTGGAAGTCTTATTACGGCAGATATGGGGCTTGAACAAGGTAAAAATATTTATGCCCTGCCGGGAAGGAGTGAAGAGCCTTTAAGCCGAGGTACCAATAAATTAATACAGTTTGGAGCCAAGCTTGTAAATGATGTAAATGATATATTGGAAGATTTTGATTTTCCTGTTTTGAACACAAAACAGGAATGTGTTCAAAATTTAACACTTGAAAGTGGAGAGAAAATAGTGTATGCTACCCTCTGTTTAATACCGAAGCATATTTCTGAAATTTTAGCTGAGACAGGACTTGATGAAGGTGAGCTTTTCAAGGTTCTTCTTGGGCTTGAATTTAAGGGATATGTAAGACGGACAAGTTTTGAATATTACATAGCTGTTCCATTGTATATATGAGATAAGTGTTAAAGAGAGGAAGATAAAGATGCCTAAGTATTTGGTAATAGTTGAATCACCTGCAAAAGCTAAGACAATCAAAAAATATCTCGGTACAAATTATGAAGTAATAGCTTCCATGGGACATGTAAGGGATTTGCCCAAAAGCCAGATGGGAGTTGATATCGAGAATGACTATGAACCAAAATATATAACCATAAGAGGCAAGGGAGAGCTGCTTGCTACACTTAGAAAGGCTGTAAAAAAGTCGGATAAAGTATATCTCGCAACTGACCCGGACCGTGAAGGAGAAGCTATATCCTGGCATTTAGTAAGTGCACTGAAGTTAGAAGAGGGTAAATATAAAAGAATTACATTTAATGAAATTACGAAGGCGGCTGTAAAAAATGCGATTAAGTCACCAAGAGATATAGACATGGATTTGGTGGATGCACAGCAGGCTAGAAGAGTATTGGACAGAATGGTAGGTTACAGCATAAGTCCACTCCTTTGGAAAAAGGTAAAAAGAGGGCTTTCTGCCGGCAGGGTACAGTCTGCTGCTCTGAAACTTATAAGTGACAGGGAAGATAAGATAAATGATTTCATTCCTGAAGAGTATTGGACTCTGGATGCACATCTTAGTGCTAAGGGCATTAAAAAACCTGTAATAGCTAAGTTTTATGGAGATGAAACAGGAAAACTCACTATTTCATCCAAAAAAGAAATGGATGAGGTTATAAAAAACCTGAAAAAGGCGGATTATAAAATTACGGAGATAAAAAATTCAGAGAGAATGAGAAAGGCTCCGCTTCCTTTTACAACCAGTACATTGCAGCAGGAAGCTTCAAAAAGCCTTAATTTTTCTACTCAAAAAACAATGAGAGTAGCACAGCAGCTCTATGAAGGAGTGGCGATTAAAGGACAGGGACTTGTCGGACTTATCTCGTATCTGCGTACAGATTCAACCAGAATTTCTGAGGAAGCTGACAAGGCTGTAAGAGAATATATAGGCAAGTCATATGGAGAAAAGTATCTTGCAGAAGCACAGGGTTCAAAGGATAAGGGTAAAAAAATTCAGGATGCACATGAGGCAATAAGACCTGCACATACGGACTTGTCTCCGGTTGCTGTAAAAGATTCTCTTTCGAGAGACCAGTTCAGACTGTATGCCCTCATATGGAAGAGGTTCGTTGCGAGCAGAATGAAGCCTGCTGTCTATGATATAAAGTCAGTAAAAATAGCAGCCGGTAAATATACATTTACAGCCTCTGCTTCAAAACTTAAGTTTGACGGATTTATGTCGGTATATGTAGAGGCTGACTTTGAAAAAGAAGAGGACAGTATTTCTGAGAGTATAGATGAGAAAACTGAGCTTAAGTTTGAAAAATTTGATGAAGTCCAGCACTTTACCCAGCCGCCTGCACATTTTACGGAAGCTTCCCTTGTTAAAGCTTTAGAAGAACTGGGGATTGGAAGGCCTAGTACCTATGCTCCGACTATTACCACTATTCTTGCAAGAAGATATGTGGCAAAAGAAAATAAAGCTATTTTTATTACTGAAATAGGTACAGTTGTAAATAAGATTATGAATGCTGCATTTCCGGAGATAGTGGATGCCAATTTTACAGCAACAATGGAAGGATTGCTTGATAAAGTTGAAACAGGTGATATAGCCTGGAAAGAAATTGTGAGGAATTTCTATCCTGACATTGAGAGAGAGGTTAAGAAAGAAGAAGAAAATCTTGAAAAAATTGAGATTCAGGATGAAGTTACTGAAGAACTTTGCCCAAACTGTGGAAGAAACCTTGTTATTAAATATGGGCCACATGGTAAATTTTTAGCCTGCCCCGGCTTTCCTGAATGTAAGTTTACCAAGCCTTATTTAGAGAAGGTTGGAATATCCTGTCCGAATTGCGGTTCGGAAGTTGTTATAAGAAAAACAAAAAAAGGTCGTCCTTTTTATTCATGCGAAAAAAGCCCTGAGTGTGAATTTATAAGCTGGCAGAAGCCTTCTGAAATAAAATGCCCTGTATGTGGTTCTTATACCGTTGAGAAGGGCGGTAAGCTCTTATGTGCCAATAAAGAGTGCCAAAAAGTTGTTGTAAAAACCAAAACAATTAATGATAAATGATAATTAATGAAGAACAATACACGATGCGTGAGAAAATAAATTAATAATTTGAGCAATTAATTAATTTATCTTGATTATTAATACAATTATGTGGTACAATCTTTATACAACTTAAATTTATCTCTTTTATTAGAGAACATCAGGAGGGGCTAGGAATGAGTGTTCAGTTATTGGATAAAACAAGAAAAATCAATAAGTTACTGCACAACAACGATTCTCACATGGTGGTCTTCAACGATATCTGCGGAGTGCTGAGCGAAATATTAGACTCCAATATTATAGTGCTTAGCAGAAAAGGAAAAGTTTTAGGGATAAAGAACAGAGAGGACATACCGGCGATAAGAGAGCTGATTCAGGATGATGTCGGATGTTATATAGATAGTAACCTGAATGAGAGACTGCTCAGTATCCTATCTACCAAAGAAAATGTTAATCTTACAACCTTAGGCTTTGAATTTGAAGGAGTAAGTGAGTATCAGGCTATTATCATACCGATAGATATAGCCAGTGACAGATTTGGAACTTTGTTTATCTATAAGAAAAATGAAACATACAATATTGATGATATTATTTTATCTGAGTATGGCACAACTGTAGTAGGACTTGAGATAATGAGGTCAGTAAATGAAGAGAATGCTGAGGAGAGCAGAAAAATTCAGATTGTTAAATCCGCAGTAAATACCTTATCATTCTCGGAACTTGAGGCCATTACCCATATTTTGGGTGAACTGAACGGAAATGAAGGAGTGTTGGTTGCCAGTAAGGTAGCTGACAGAGTTGGGATTACAAGATCTGTTATTGTAAATGCTTTAAGAAAGTTTGAGAGTGCAGGAGTTATTGAATCAAGATCCTCGGGAATGAAAGGTACTTATATTAAAGTGCTTAATGATGTGGTATTTGATGAATTGACTAAAGTAAACAACAAATGATGGAGCATTTGTGGGTGCAAAGGGATTTGGTTTAAAACTGAGTTTCTTTGTACTTTTTTGTTGCAGTATTTTATAATATTAAAAGAAACAGCCGATAATAATATATTTTGAAGGGCAGGAAGTTTAATTTTTATAACTTTTTTTAAACTAATTTTGGAATTAGGTTGTAATTTTACAGAAAAATATTTATAATAGATATGTTGGAGTATAATTATTCTAACCTTGCAAAACAATTGACTGATAGAAATAATTATAAATTTTAGAAGTCGGTAACCATATTTGATTATAGGAGTGTAATATGATTGCATCAGATGCATATAATTTTATTAATGTTTTAGGGAAGGCTGCGGATGCGAGCTGGCTTAGACATAACATGATTTCAAATAATATTGCCAATAATGATACTCCGGGCTATAAGAGGAAGGATGTTCAGTTTGAATCATATCTTGCAATGGAACTGATTAGAGGGGGAAACCTCAGGCATAGAGTGGCAAATACTGATTTGAACAGGCTGGATGGTACGGCTTATACAGATTATGCAAGTCTTAGTTATCGTGCGGATGGGAACAATGTAGATATTCATACAGAAAATACTTATCTTGCAGAAAATCAGATAAGATATTATACACTGTTAGATTCTATGACACAGGAGTTTTCCAGACTTAAGCTGGCTTTAACATCGGCTACTTAAAAAAATATAAAAATAAAGGAGAGGTATTATAAATGTCGGTTTTTGGAGCAATGGATATAAGTGCTACAGGTATGACTGCACAGCAGCTTAGAAAGGATGTAATTGCACAGAATATAGCTAATATAAATACTACAAGGGATCAGAATGGACAGGTGTATAGGAGAAAGAATGTAGTATTTCAGGAAAAAGATGTAACAGGATTTTCTCAAATCCTCCTTAGAACAGCAGGAAGAGTTGGAAATGGAGTTAAGGTAACTAACATTTATGATGACACTAAAAGTCCGATTAGGATGGTGTATGACCCGTCTCATCCGGATGCGAATGAGGACGGATATGTAAGTTATCCAAATGTGAATACTGTTCAGGAAATGGTTGATATGATAGATGCAACCAGGTCTTATGAGGCAAATGTAACTGCTTTTAATGCTACTAAGAGCATGATTATGAAAGCTCTTGAAATGGGTGGAGCACAGTAGAACAGACCGGTAATGGTTTAATAATATTATTTTGGAGATGAGAATAATGGATATTGCTGCAATAGGTAGTTTAGTCCCACTGAAACATATTAATGGAATTAATACAAAAAATTCACAGGCAGGCTTAGTTCAGGGTAGTGGAAGTGAAGGATTTGAAAATATATTTAAATCCGCCCTTGATATGGTTAAACAGACCAATGATCTTACGAATGCAGCAGAGCAGGAAGAAATGAAATTTGCACTTGGTAATTCTGACAATATAGCTGACCTTATGACAGCACAGAGGAAAGCAAATATTTCTCTGCAGTATACGGTAGCGATTAGGAATGCTGTTATGGGAGCTTACAGGGAAATAATGAATCTGCAGTTCTAATTTAAAATTTATACTGCTGAGGAGAAAATTGTAGATGAATACGCTTTTAGAAAGATTGAGGAAGATTCCTGCCCGTTTTTTGGAATTTTGGAATAAATATTCGCCAGTACAAAAGATACTAATGCTTGCTGTTGGAGTAGGAGTTTTTCTTGCAATTATACTGGTGTCTTATTTTGTAACAAGACCGGTTATGACAACACTTATGAGAGCAGAAAAAGCTTCAGATGCAGCTAAAATAAAAGATCTGTTGGAAGATAACAGAATTGATTATGAGTTGTCTGATGATGCACTTACTATATCTGTAGACCAAAAAGATTATTCGAACGCCTTGCTTGTCTTGGCTAAGAATGATATTCCTTCGATTGGAATGTCTTTAGATCAGCTTTTTGACAATGGGTTTTCTACCACAGAGAGTGAGAAGAAGTTAAAGGCGAACCTATATAAACAGGACTGGTTAAAGCAGGTTCTGTTAAAGATGGATAATATTGAAGATGCTGTAGTTTCAATTACTTCGCCGACTATAGGGAATACTCTTTTTGCGGAAACTAAAGATACATCGGTGAGTGTAATTTTAACTGTAACAAGTAATTTTAAACAGGATAATGCAAAAACTATAGCAAATATACTTGCAGGAGCAGTAGGAAACGATAGTACAAAAGCTATTACAATTGCGGACCAGAATGGAAATCTTTTGTTCAATGGTGCTGACAATGATATATTTAGCGGTGGAATTAATTCCATAAGTGATTATGAGAAAAATGTAACCGGAGTTAAGAAAGAGGAAATTTATAAAATTCTTGTAGGACTTCCTGCCTATGACGATGCAAAGGTAGCAGCTAATTTTATATTTGATATGAATAAAATTAGTTCGGTATATACAGAATATACTCCGCCTGAGGGAGCTGAGCAGGGTTTGAAGTCACATGACTATAACTATGAGGCTCAGAATTCAAATGGAAATGGTGGAATACCGGGTACTGACTCCAATAGTGAAACTGACTATATGGTTCAGTCAGGAGGGAATAATCAAGGAAATGTTTCCATAAAGGAAAATGATTATTTACCTAATAAGAAGGTAACTAATACAGAGGCTGCTATGGGAGCGATTAAGCCTAATGAATCATCAATTGCTATTACTTTAATATCTTATATCAACTATAATGAGTCAGAAATGAAGAAAAATGGCAAGCTTGAAGGAACAACTTTTGACGAATTTATGTTTGCCAATCAGGAAGCAAAGGAGCTTACTGTACCTGCGAATGTGATAACCCTTGTTTCGAGGGCTACCGGAGTTCCGGAGGCAAATATTCAGGTGCTTGCTTGGCAGGTACCTCTGTTCCAACCTGATGAGGCGGGAGGATTCTTCACATTTACAAATATTCTTATGATTGTGCTCGCTGTCCTCATTGTTGCATTACTTATATTTGTAGTGTTTAGAGGTCTTGCACCGGTTGAAGTTGTCGAACTGGAACCGGAGCTTTCAGTGGAACAGCTGTTAGCTACAACTAAAGAAAATCAGTCACTTGATGATATTGAATTCTCAGATAAGTCTGAGACAAGGAAGATGATAGAGAAATTTGTGGATGAAAATCCGGAAGCTACAGCTCAGCTTCTTCGTAACTGGCTGAGTGATGAATGGGGGTAAATAATGTCTAAGACTTATGCAGAATACACAGGAGTGGAGAAGGGTGCAATTCTTATGATTGCACTCGGACCGGAAAAATCTTCATCAGTCTTTAGGTATCTTAAGGATGATGAGATAGAAGAACTTACCCTTGAAATTGCAAATACAAGGAGTGTTTCACCGGAAATAAAGGATGCGGTATTAGATGAATTCTATGAAATCTGTCTTGCACAGCAGTATATTTCTGAAGGTGGTATTAATTATGCGAGAGACCTTCTTGAAAAGGCACTTGGACCGGATAAGGCACAGTCTGTTATTGGCAAGCTGACAGCAAGCTTACAGGTAAGACCGTTTGAATTTGTAAGAAAGGCAGATGCTTCACAGCTTTTAAGCTTTATTCAGGATGAGCATCCGCAGACTATTGCCCTTATTCTTTCATACCTGCCTACTTCACAGGCGGCGGCAGTAGTATCTTCATTACCGCCTGAAAAACAGCCTGATGTTGCAAGGCGTATAGCAACTATGGACAGAACTTCACCTGATGTTATAAAGGAAGTGGAAGATGTGCTTGAAAAGAAATTGAATTCTCTTGTAAATCAGGATTATACTATTGTTGGTGGTGTAGACAGTATTGTAGAAATTCTTAATACTGTTGATCGTGGTACAGAGAAACATATTATGGAGACTCTTGAAATTGAAGAACCTGAGCTTGCAGATCAGATTCGCAGAAAGATGTTTGTATTCGAAGATATTCTGCTGCTTGACAATAAGTCTATCCAGCGTGTACTTCGTGATGTTGATAACAATGACCTCTCTATTTCTCTCAAGAATGTCAGCGAAGAGGTACAGACAGCTATATTTACAAACCTTTCAAAGCGTCTTGCTTCTATGATAAAGGAAGAAATGGAATTTATGGGACCTGTGCGTGTTAAGGATGTTGAAGAGGCACAGCAGAAGATTGTTAATATTATTAGAAAGCTGGAAGATTCAGGAGAAATCATTATTTCACGAGGTGGAGGAGACGAGATAATTGTCTAATATTATTAAAAGTTCAAGAGCCAGAGGAGAGACCGACGGTTTTGTAATAGATTCTAATTCCAGAGCGGATTCTTACTTTGCTTCGCTTATTAAGGCACAGGAGGAAAAGGCTGCAAGGGAAGCAGAAGAACGAATGGAGCTTTTAGGAGAAATTGTTCCTGAACTTGTGGTTAAAGAACCTCCAAAGCTTACTCCGGAAGAGATTGAGGAAGAGGCAAGAAGGCGTGCAGATGAAATTCTGTCAGAAGCTGAGGAAATGAGACAGCAGGTAATGAGTCAGGCAATAAAAGAGGCAAAAATAAAGGAACGAAGCCTAAGAGAGGCGGCTATAGAAGCCGGATATAAGGAAGGCAGTGAGAAGGCTCAGGCTGAATTTGATATTAAGTACAGAGAACTTGAAGAGGAAAGAAAAAGGCTTAGGGAAGAATTTGAACTTGAAAAAGAAAGATTAGAACCTCTTTTTGCAGGTTTGGTAATTGACTATGTTGAAAGGCTGACGGGGATAGTTGCAAAAGAGTATGAATCAGTAATATATAATATGCTCGTATCGGCTATAAATAATGCAGAGATAAGCCACAGTTATACAATTCATGTTCCTAAAGAACAGTTTGACTATGTAAGTTCCAGAGAGGGTTATATTAGGGAAATTGTTGGAAATCATGCAAATATTGAAATAATTGCAGATCATGTACTGCCGCTTAACAGCTGTAAAATAGAGACTGACTCCTGTGTAATAGACACCGGACTTGATACAAGGCTCACAACCTTGGTTAATTCTATAATGCTATTGGCAGGAAGTAAAAAATAATATAATCATGATAGGAGGGTATAGTATTGTTAGACATAAATAAGTATTATTCCCTTTTAGAACAGCCTTTAGAAAAAAAATACGGCAAGGTCACAAAGCTTATAGGACTCACGATTGAGTCGCTTGGACCGAATGCTAATATAAATGATTTATGTATAATTTATTCTAATAATAAAAAGAATAAGGGAACTTATGCAGAAGTTGTCGGATTTCGTGACAATCGTATTCTGCTTATGCCCTATGGAGATGTAGAAGGTGTAGGAGTAGGGAGTCTTGTTGAAAGCACAGGAGCTCCCTTTCATGTTGATGTAGGCTACGGAATGCTTGGAATGACTGTAGATGGCTTGGGGCGTCCTATAGATGGAAGACTTGATTTTGAAAAAGAAGACAGTTATTCGGTAGAAGCTATGCCGCCGGATCCGCTTTCAAGGCAGATGATAGAAGATATACTGCCGCTTGGCGTTAAGGCTGTAGATTCCCTCTTAACCATAGGAAAGGGTCAGAGAGTAGGTATATTTGCAGGTTCCGGTGTAGGCAAGAGTACCCTTATGGGAATGTTTGCAAGAAATACTCAGGCTGACATAAATGTAATAGCTCTCATAGGAGAGCGAGGCAGAGAGGTAAGAGAATTCATAGAGCGTGACTTAGGTGTGGAAGGAATGAAGCGTTCAGTAGTAGTAGTTGCCACTTCGGATCAGCCGGCTCTTGTAAGGAAAAAGGCTGCTAAAACAGCTACAGCAATAGCTGAATTTTTTAGAGATAAGGGTGAGGATGTACTTTTAATGATGGATTCCCTTACAAGATTTTCTATGGCACAGCGTGAGATAGGTCTTGCAAGTGGAGAACCGCCGGTTACAAGGGGATATCCGCCAAGTGTATATTCTGAAATGCCAAAACTTTTGGAGAGGGCAGGTAATGCAGAGAGAGGATCTATTACAGGTTTATACACAGTACTTGTTGATGGAGATGATATGAACGAGCCTATAGCAGATACTGCAAGAGGTATACTTGATGGTCATTTCATCCTTTCAAGAGCCTTGGCTCAGAAAAATCATTATCCTGCCATTGATGTTTTGCAGAGTATTTCAAGGTGTATGTCATCCATAGTAACGAGTGAACATAAGAAGTTGGCGGGTATTATGAAAAATGTGCTTGCTACTTATAATGGAGCTGAGGATCTTATAAATATAGGGGCATATAAAGCGGGGGCTAATGCTGATATTGATTTTGCGATAAGTAAGATTAAAGAAGTTAATGCTTTTTTAATGCAGAGTACGGATGAAAAATTTTTGCTGGGTGATGAAATTGAAGGATTACGGTCAATATTTGCAGAGACTGAATAGTGTTGAATAAGGTGAAATATGGCAAAATTTAAGTATGGGATGCAAAATATTCTTGATTTGAAAAGTAAACTTGAAGAACAGCAGAAAATGGCTTTAGCTACGGCAAGGATAAACCTTAATGATGAAGAAGACAGGTTGAATGGTCTGTATTTAAGAAAACAGGATTATGAGAATAAGCTTAGGGCATCTTATAAGGATAAGCTGGATGTTAATGCAATAAAAAGGGGTGCCTTAGCTTATGAAAGTATGGATTATTTTATAGGGTTACAAAAGATTGAAGTTAAAAAGGCTGAGGGTAAGGTGAAAATTGAACAGGACAAGATGGTTGAGGCTATGAAAGAAAGAAAAATTCAAGAAAAGCTTAAAGAAAAGGCCTTTGGTAAGTTCATAAAAGAAATGAATGCTGAAGAAGCTAAGCTGGTGGATGAGCTGGTAGCTTATAAATATGGAACAAGTAGAAATGAAGAAGAGTGGAGGTAGGGGCTGATATGGATGAGATGAATGACTTAGACAACTTAGAAGAGACAGTGGAAGATAGTCAGCCGGCTGGTAAGAAAAATAAGAAGAAAAAAGACGGAGAAAAGGGCGAAGAGAAAGAGGGTATATTAAGTAAGATACTTACACTTATAATTGTGCTTTTTATAGTTGCAATATGGCTCGGAATATTCGCATTTCTTATTAAGTATGATGTAGGTGAATTTGGTTCTACAGTGCTTAGACCTATTCTTAAGGACATACCGGGAATTAATGAAATATTACCCGCTATACCTGATGAGCAGGCGGCAGAGGAAAATAATTATCCATATAAGAATCTTCCTGAGGCTATGGCTAGAATAAAAGAACTTGAATCTGCACTTGCAGCTGCTAATGTAAGTAGAAAAGGTGATGCAAATTATCTTGCACAGCTTGAGGCAGAGGTAGCAAGGCTTAAGACTTTTGAAGAAAACCAGTTGCAATTTCAGGCTGAAAAGGATAAATTTGATAAAGAGGTAGTTTTTAATAATAAAGCTCCGGACATAGAAGAGTATAAGAAATATTATGAAACAATCAGTCCTGATAATGCAGCTGAAATTTACAGGCAGGTAGTAGAGCAGCAGGAAATTGAAAGAAAATTAATAGAGCAGGCAGAGATGTATAAGAGTATGAAACCTGAAGAAGCGGCTAAGATTCTAAATGGAATGGGTGGAGACCTAGATTTAGTATCTAAGATTTTACTGCATATGAAAACTAAAGAGGCAGGAGCTATTTTAGCTAAAATGGATACTAATATGGCAGCGAAGGTAACAAAAAAAATTTCATTACTACAAGGAAAATAGGGTTGATTTTCTCCCTCTTTTATCCGATAATATATATGAAGTGTATCTTACACTTACATATTGAGGATAGGAGGGAGATTTTTTATGATGGCAGCACAGGTCAATCTGAATACTGTTTTACCATCAGCAAATGCTAAGGCGAAGGCACAGACTGGTAGTACTGATGCATCTTTTTCAGACATACTGAATAAAGAAAATAATTCAGCTATGACTAAAGCTAATGCAAGAGAATCAAAAGTTAGTAATGCTTTTGAAAAAAAGTCAAAGGAAGGAGGGAATATACAAACTGCAAATGCTGATAATAAAGCTGTAAATAATGCGAATAACAGAACAACTGATGATAAGGGTGGGGCTTTATACAATGTAAAAGACGGTACCTGTCAGGCGGATAAAGAGTCTGTAAAACAGATATTTACAAAAGAACTAAAAGATGATGGTAAAGAGCAGTGTGAAGGCATAGGGGCTTTAATGGCAATACTTGCTAGTCTTATAGCTGATATTTCTAATAAAACAGGGGCTGATGAAACTGTTATTAAAGATTTTATGATAGGAGCTGATTTAACATCTGATAATTTGCTGGACATTGATAGCTGGAAAGGGTTTGTTACTGAGATGAACGGACTTGATAATATTTCAGCTATCCTCACAAATAATGAGGCGTTTAAGGATTTAGAGGGGATTTCTGAAGTCTTAAACAGTTATCTGGATGATATGGAGCAAATGACTGCCGGAATGACAGAAGGAGTCGCAGATGAGAATCAGGCAACAAGAGAGCTAATTGAGTCTGAGAAAAAAGAATCGGTAAGCCTTGGTGAAATTCTTGCTAAAATGTTTGAGAAGTCTGAAACTGCAGAGCTTGTTACAACAAGGAAAGAAACAGAGACTGACAAGGTTATTGAAGAAGATACGCAAGAGTCGGCTGTAATGATTCCCTTAGTAGGAGATGTAAATGGGACAAATTCGCAAGAACCTGTGTTTGAGTTTGACGGTAATGATAAAAATTCAAGTGGAGATAAGCGGAATATATCAGCAGGAGCTGTAGAAGTTTCAGCACAGAAACTTTTTGAAAATATTGCAGCAAGTGTAAAGGAACTTGAAGGAACAGAGTCACTTCCGGAAGGAACAACAGCTAAGGCGATACTTGAGCAGGTTACAAATCAGATAAAAGATCTTCATGCTCCTGATAAGACAAGTCTTGAGTTTTTACTTACTCCGGAAACCCTTGGTAAGGTGGCTGTAAATGTATCAGCTAAACATGGTATTATGCAGGCTGAGTTTAGAGTAGAAACAGCTGAGGCTAAGGCAGCCCTTGAAAGTCAGATAGCCACACTTAAGCTAAATTTTGAAAATCAGGGACTTAAGGTGGAGAGTGTATCTGTAATGATTTCAGAAAATGGAATTGGTAGAGAAAATCAAGGAAAGAGTGCCGGAGAAGAAGGAAAGAAAAATAAGAGAAATAGAAATTTTGCTATTGATGGAGAGGATGGAATTGAGATGGTATCAGTTTCGCCGGAGGAAGCAATCAGAGCCTATACGGAAGATGGAACAGGCAGCAATATAAATCTTGGAGCATAGCAAGATTATAGAAAGGCAAAATATGGCAGATTTTAGCACAAACTACAGTTCTACAAGAACTGATAAAGGTCTTGAAGCCCAGGTAAAAGATGGTGTTATCAATAAGACTAAAAATATAAAAAAAATAAAAACTGCTGATGAGATGAATAAGCTAGGCAAGGATTCATTTTTGAAACTCCTCTGTGCTCAGATGGAAAATCAGGATCCGCTGCAGCCTCAGAGTAATACAGAGTGGGTATCGCAGCTTGCAACTTATTCAACTCTTGAGCAGATGCAGAATATGAATACTACTATGGCCAATGCACAGGCTTTCAGTCTTATCGGACAGGAAGTTGTGATGGCTACTAAGGGTGCGGATGGAAAAGAAACTACTGTAAGCGGAAAGGTTGACTTTGTATCAATAAAAGGAAATAAGGCATACCTTTCAATCGGTGGAAATATGTATCCTGCTTCCGACTTACAGTCGGTTATCAATCCTGAATATTTAAAGGGAAATGTAATTCCTAAGGTTGAAAATAAAAATCTGAAGTTCAATAAGGATCATCCGGGCGTTGTGAAGTTTAGAGTACATATGGGCGAGGGTGTCGGCAAGGCAACTGCACTTGGACTCAATATAGCAGGAAAAGATATACCTGCTAAGCACTTCACAGTAGATGAGGATGGCCTTGTAACAGTTTATCCGGAGGCATTTAAGGACTTAAAGCCGGGATACTACAAAGTAGATGTTAAGTTTAAGAATGATTTTAATACACATAATAATACTAATCTTTCTCTAACAGTTACAGAGGGGGACGAACCTAAAAAGCCTGAGGGAGATAAGAAGACTGAAGGGGATAAAAAGCCTGAAGGAGATAAGAAACCTGAGTCTGAAAAACCTCAAACTCCTTGACCTCATAAAGGTAGCATGGGGTAAGGATGAAGATGGTATTAAATAATATTTTTTACTCCAAGCTGCCGAATAAGTTAAATATGAGGTGAGGTCATGAAAGTAAACAATGGAAGTTTAGGATCTATTGAGCAGATTAGAGGTAGATATCTTGACCGAGAATTAAAAGAAAACAAGGTTAAAGACAATGCCGTCTTTACAGGACATAGTTTTAGGGATATACTTATAAATGAGTCCGAAAAAGAAACGGGAAAACTAAGGTTTTCCAAACACGCAAACGAGAGGCTTGCCAGTCGTAATATCAATTTATCAAATGAACAGATATCAAGACTTTCAGAAGGAACTGACAGAGCAAGACAGAAAGGAATCAATGAATCGCTTATAGTAGTTGACGAACTTGCATTTATAGTAAATGTAAAGAACAATATGGTAGTCACTGCTGTAGGAGATAGTGGAGACAAGATTTTCACAAATATTGATGGAGCAGTAATAAGCTAAATAATTATTATATAATAAGAAGTTTACGATGGAGGTCATACATTATGATGAGATCACTTTTTTCTGGTGTTGCAGGGCTTAAAGTACACCAGACCAAGATGGATGTTATAGGTAACAATATAGCGAATGTAAATACAGTAGGATTTAAGTCCAGTTCTACAGTGTTTTCTGATGTGTTTTATCAGACAACACAGGCTTCTTCAGGTCCTAATAAGGAGACAAATGTAGGTGGTATCAACTCCAAGCAGATAGGTCTTGGTGCCAATGTAGCAGCTATTTCTAAAAATATTTCAGGAGCAGGCGGTTCACAGACTACCAACAATGCGTTCGACTGTATGCTTTCAGGGGATTCATTCTTTATCACTAAGAACGGTGGAAGGACTTATTTTACAAAAAATGGTGCATTTACAGTAGATGCTGACGGTACTCTTACCACTTCTGACGGTGCTAAGGTACAGGGATGGCAGGTAGACCCTGATGACCCTACAAAGACTAAGCCGGGTCCAGTGTCTAACCTTAATATAATGTCACCTGAGAATATGTATACAGACCCTGAGGCTACTAAAGCATCTTATATTTCAGGAAATATAGATAAGAGAGATACCCAGATGGCATCAGGTTCATCAGGGCGTACTTTCCAGATGAACTTCTATGATAAATTAGGATATAAGTATACAGCCAAGTTTGTAATTAAGCAGAGTTCTGTATCGGACAATGCCTATAATATAGAGCTTAAGGACATACTTAGGGATGGTAAGTCCATAATGTATACAGAAAAGAAAGGTGATGATGGTTCAATAACCAAAGAGCCTACAGGTTGGGGAGCAACAATTACACAAGAAAAACAAGGACTTGGTGAGGTAGGTTCTGCAGAAATGGGTGAGAATGGAGAGCCAAACTTTAGTGAGTCCGGTAAATTTAATATGGTATTTGATGGAACTACAGGTAAGTTTAGGACACTTGTAGCAGATACATCATCAGAATTTGATGCTTCAGGAGTAGCCGATGATGAAAATAAAATTAAAAAGATGTATCTTAATATAGGTGGAAAGACTCCTAATCCGTTTGAAAATATTGAGATGGATTTCTCACAGCTCACTATGTTTGCAAGCTCTACATCTTCTAAGATAGAGTCCACCATGGGTGATGTAGACGGTAACGGAAAAGGTAAGATGAAGGGAACTATGAAGGGTGCTACCATAGATACTTCAGGTAAGATTTATGGTTCTTACGATAATGGTGACCTTAAACTCCTCGGACAGATTGCTGTAGCAGGCTTTAAGAATCCGGGCGGTCTTGAGGCAGTAGGAAATAGTAACTTTGTGGAGACTATGAACTCAGGAAGCTTTGATGGTGTAGGTAAGGATGTTACTGCTGATGGAGGTAAGATTAGTACAGGTATGCTTGAGATGTCTAATGTAGACCTTGCTGCTCAGTTTACAGATATGATTACTACACAGCGTGGTTTCCAGGCTAACTCAAGAACTATAACTACTACAGATTCAATTCTTGAAGAGCTTATTAACCTTAAGAGATAATCAATAAAAACTATAGGAAATTTCTTAGAGAATTCCTATTAAATAATGATGAACAGCCGCAGAAATGTTTCTTTATGAAATATTCTGTGGCTGTTTGCATGTTTAGGTACAATTTGATATACTGTATAATTAAATATCCATAATTAAGAATAGGAAGAAGAAATATAATGACATTTGATGTTATAATACCTACATACAAACCAAGTTCTGAATTAAAAGAGTTGCTAAAGGGGATACTCACTCAGACTGTAAAACCCGTTAACATTTTTATTATTAATACAGAAGAGAAGTTTTGGAAGAAGGAATTTGAGGAAATTATTCCGATAAAAGTAATTCATATTAAGAAATCTGAATTTGACCATGGAGCTACCAGAAGGATGGGAGCTGATATGTCGGATTCAGAGGTTTTTATATGTATGACTCAGGATGCAAGACCAAAAGACGGTAGATTGTTTAATAATCTCATTTCAGCCTTTGAGGATGAAACTGTGGCAATAGCCTATGCCAGACAGGAAACAGACGAGAAGGCAGGGGAAATAGAAAGATATACAAGAGAATTTAATTATCCGAATAAGGATAGGATTAAAACAAGTGAAGATATAAAAACTATGGGGATAAAGGCTTGGTTTAATTCGGATGTATGTGCGGCTTATAGGAAGAAAGTGTACAATGAGGCAGGAGGCTTTGTTAAGAGAACGGTATTTAATGAAGATATGCTGATGGCGGCTAAGGTTATGGAGATGGGATATAAGGTAGTGTACAAGGCGGATGCAAGGGTGGTGCATTACCACGAATACACTATGGGACAGCAGTTTCATAGGAATTTTGACTTAGGTGCATCACATAGGGAGTACAAAGAAGTCTTTGAAAAGGTTTCCTCCTATAAAGAGGGCAGCAGATTGGTTAAAGATACAGTATTTCATTTGATAAGAGTGGGCAAATTTTACTTGATACCGAAGCTTGTATTTCACAGTGCGGCAAAGCTAATCGGGTATAAACTTGGTAAAAAATATGATAAACTGCCAAAGGTATTGGTACAACAGTTCTGTATGAATAAGGATTATTTTAAATGATAGCTATAATAATGGGAACTTATAATGGAGAAAAATACATTAGAGAGCAGATAGAGTCTATACTTACTCAGGATTATTCTGAGTGGAAGCTATTTGTGTTTGATGATGGCTCAAAAGACGGTACAGAAGAAGTAGTGGCCGAATATGTGGAAAAATATCCTGATAAGATATATTTTCAAAAAAACAAAAAAAATTTTGGAGCTGCCGGTAATTTCTTTAACGGTATAAAGGAGGCAGTAGGATTTTTTCCTGAAGCAGAGTATTTTTGCTTTTCAGACCAGGATGATGTGTGGGTAAAAGATAAACTCAGCCGTTCACTTGTTAAGATAAAAGAGATAGAAAAGGGAAGACCTGCACTGGTGTTTTCGGATGTAGCTATTACTGATAAAAATTTAACAATAACAGCTTCTTCGTATTTTGAGGCGGAAAAAGTGGATAGGACAAAAATTTCGCTTAATTACCTGCTTATGGAAAATAAGCTAATTGGCGGTACAGTTATGATTAACAAGGCTCTTTTGGAGGCTGAACTTGCAGCGGAGAAAAAAGGTTTGATACCATATAAAAAGGCAAAGATGCATGACTGGTGGTTTGGACTGATTGCAGCAGGACTTGGCGAAATTGGCTATGTGGACGGATTTACAGAGTATTACAGGCAACATGGAAACAATGTAGTTGGTGGAGAGAGCTTTAACTCTTATGTAAGAGCGAGGCTTAGTAAAATATATGAAATAAGGCGGAGGATTAACCAAAACATAGAGCAGGGTGAGGAATTTTTGAGATACTTTGGAGATAATCTTTCTAATGAAGAGTTAAATATTGTAAAAGAGTTTGTAAGGCTTAAATATATGGGATTTTTTGGAAGGAAAATCAGTATAATTAAAAATAAATTTCTCAAATCAGGCTTTATAAGAAATATAGCTTTATTTATATTTGTGTAGGAGACTAAGATGAAGATTTCAACTAAGGGGAGGTATGGCCTTAAAGCGGTACTTGACATAGCCATGCATGATGAGGCGGCATCAGTAAGCAGTATAGCAGCAAGACAGCTTATTTCTGAGAATTACTTAGAAAGGCTGATAGCTATGCTTAAAAAGGCAGGAATAGTAAATAGTTTAAGAGGGGCACAGGGAGGTTATGTGCTTGCAAGACCGGCTGAAGAAATATCAGTAGGAGAGGTATTAAGAGCTTTGGAGGGGGATTTAAACCCTGTGGACTGCGCAGAAATAGACGGCTCACTTTGTGAAGGTTCAGATACCTGTGTGACTAAGTTTGTGTGGAAGAGGATTGCAGACAGCATTAATCAGGCGGTAGACAGCTTAATGCTGTCTGAACTTGCAAGAGATGGTAAGAACTTACTGGAAGAAAATATGTCTGGAAGAAATATGAGTTGTAATAAAAAATAAAAGATTGCACACAATATAAAATATGTGTGAAAATCAGAAAAGGTGAGAAATGTCGAATAAAGTAGCTGTTGGCCTGTCGGGAGGTGTAGACTCTTCAGTAGCAGCATATCTGCTTAAAAAAGCAGGTTATGAGGTGTACGGAGTCACTATGGATATATGGAATAAAGGTGATGTCGATGCTTCAACCAGTAACTGTCTTGGAGCAAGGGATAAAGAAGATGCAATAAAGGTTGCAAATGCTTTAGGGATACCATATAAAATAGTAGATGTAAAAGACAGATTTAAAGAAAATGTGATGGATTATTTTGCTGATGCATATAAGAATGGACAGACACCTAACCCTTGTACTCTATGTAATAGGATGGTGAAGTGGAAAGCACTTTTTGAGGGCGCAAAGTATTTCGGTGCGGACTTTGTAGCAACGGGGCATTATGCGAAGATAAGGAAACTTCCTAATGGGAGATATACTATTGTAAATTCTCAGTCGGCAACAAAGGATCAGACATATGCTCTCTGCAATCTCACACAGGAGCAGCTTAAAAGGACTCTGCTTCCTCTTGGAAGTTATGAAAAAGATGAGGTGAGGAAAATGGCTGTTGAAGCAGGTATAGAGATTGCTGCGAAGCCTGACAGTATGGAAATATGTTTCATACCGGATGGAGACTATGCGGGCTATCTTGAAAAAGAATACGGGATAGTTGCCCAAAAAGGAAATTTTGTAGATTTAGAGGGTAAGATACTGGGTGAGCATAGAGGAATAGTACATTATACCATAGGACAGAGGAAGGGGCTTGGAATAGCTTTCGGCAAGCCTATGTTTGTAAAAGAAATAAGACCGGAGAATAATGAGGTGGTGCTTTCGGATAATGAGGGACTCTTCGGTTCAAGGGTTTTAGCAGAAAAAATTAATTTTATGGCTGAAACAAGGGAGGAAATAGAAGCTTCAAAGAAGATATACATGGCAAAAATAAGATATAATCATAAGGGAGGAAAGTGTAATTTGAGCTTTGAGGGTGAGAATATAGTAGTAGAATTTTTAGAGCCACAGCGAGCTTCTGCCCCCGGTCAAACCCTGGTTGTCTATAACGAGGCAGGAGAGGTTGTCTGTGGCGGAAAGATAATCAGAAGCTGATTTTAACAGGTTTTCTATTTTCATAAATATAATATCCGTCAAACTCCAGTTCTTTTAAAAGAGCTTCACATTTATCAAAATCATAGGCAAGATGTTCAGGTTTATGACCGTCAGAGCCTATGGTTATTTTTTTGCCCCCAAGTTTTTTATAGCGTTTTATTACTTTACTATGAGGGTTAGGTGATTCAAGTCCATATTTATAGCCGGCAGTATTTATTTCTAAAGCCTTGTCAAGCTCTATTATTTTCATAAGTATGGGATCGATGAGGTCGGCATATTCTCTATATGAATAATGTCCGTCAGTAGGATTACCTGCTTCATCCCTTATATACCTGAAGATATAGTCGAGATGGCCAAGGGCATCAAAATCGGTAAATTTAGTTATCATTTCAAGCATGATTTCAAAATATCTTGTGATGGCAGCCTTTCTATCATGATAGAGCCAAAATTCAGGATAGTATGGGTCTAAACCATCTATAAGGTGGACGGAAGCTATTACAAAATCAAAATTATTTTCAGTCACGAGTTTTTGATATTCAGGAATGGCTCTCTCGCATAAGCCGAGCTCTATTCCGGTTAAAATATTTATCTTATCTTTATAGGTTGTTTTAAGCCTATTAATTTTATTGAAGTAAGCAGGGAAATCAAGTTTAAAAATATTTATAGAATTTCCGCTGTCATCAATAGTTTCGGGATAATAAAGATCTTCATGATCTGTAATACAATAATGCTTAAGCCCGAGAGATATAGCCTTTTCAATCTGGTTTTCTATGGGAGTTTCAGAGTCCCCTGAAAAGGCTGAATGGGTGTGCATATCTGCAATTATCATAACTTCCTCCTATATCTGCCTGATGCCTGAAATATCAGAATCAGCAGTCAGTGAATAATTTGTATAGTATACTACAAAGCCGGGCTTTGCACCATTTGGTTTTTTAACTTCTTTCTTTTGTACATAGTCTACCTCGTACTTTGTCCCGTCACCTGCAGGCAGAGAAGAGGTGTTGACAGAAGAATAATGTATTGCAAGCTTACCTGCTTCTTCAAAGGTTCTGTCAGGAACTTCTTTGCCGTTGGTTATTAATAGGACATGAGAGCCTGCACATTTCTTGGCATGAAACCACCAGTCGCTGTTTGAAGCCAGCTTAAAAGTAAGATAATCATTTTGAATATTATTTTTTCCTACAAAAATATCAAAGCCGTCACTTGAAATAAAGTGAAGAGGAGTTCCCTTTGCTTCTTTTGCCTTACCTTTTTTACCGCTTAGTACAGTCTTTTTAGCATAGCCTGCATTTTCAAGTTCTTTTCTGATTTCAGCAAGGTCATCTTCATTTTCTGCCATGTCGAGAGACATTTTAATTGAATCCAAGTGGTTTAACTCTAACTTAGCTTCGTCCTGCTGTATTAATACAGCTTCATAAGTTCTTTTCTGTCTTGCATATTTATCAAAATATTTTTTGGCATTTGCCATAACAGGGATGGATGTATCAAGGGTTATATTAACTTCCTTACCTGAATAATAATCTGTGCAGGTAAGAAGCTTATCGCCGTCTTTAGCCTGATAGCCGTAGGTTGTGATAAGTTCTCCGTATATTCTATACTTATCTCTGTTCTCGGTATCCCTAAGTTGTTTTGCAAAAATATCCAATTTATTTGCAGTTCTTGAAATTGCATTTGTAATAAGCTTTTTAAGGTCTGTTGATTTTTGTCTTATTCTGTCAGATTTATCCTTAGAATTATAAAACTCCTCAAGCAGCGGAGAAATATCAGGAAAAGTCTTATTTTCTAAGTTATCGTATATATGAAGTTTAAAAACTGCAAAGGACTTTGGAGTTCCGTTTTTACTATAATATATAATAGGACTGAATTGTCCGTTTTTTATATAATTTATGAAAATTAAAAAACTTTTGAAGAGCAGGTTTATATCTGCTTCACTAAGTGAGGCGGTGGATTGGTCTGCATCCAATCCTGAGAGCAGACAGATTTCATTGGCAAGCTGTGGAGAAAAACCTGTAAGAGATGTGTATACGGCTTTCCCTATGGAAGTAGGCTTAGCTGCAATCACATTGGTAAAATAACTAATATCTGCTTCAAGAGGATTAATTCTTCCTTCCTGTGCAGGCACAAAGTAATCTTTTCCGGGTAAGATTTCTCTTACCGAACTTACAAGCATTGATACATGTTTAATACTGTCAATAACCCTTTCTCCATCATCAAGAAGTATGATGTTGCTGTATTTTCCCATAAGCTCTATTACAAGATACTTTACTGATAAATCTCCCATTTCATCTAAATGCTCGGTCTTTAAGCGAATGATTCTTTCAAATTCAGGCTGATAAACTTCCAAAATCTTAGCATTTCCGAGATGCTTTCTGAGCAACATACAGAAATTGGGTGCAGTCATAGGAGATTTTCTGTTTTCGCTTGTAATGTAGGCAAGAGGAAGGGAGGCATTGGCAGAGAGAAAAAGCTTGTACTGAGTCCTGTTATTTTTTACAGTGAGTACAAGGGCATCTTTTTCGGGTTGTGCAATCTTGGTAATATAGCCGCCGGTAAGGCAGTTTTTAAGTTCGTGGGTCATTCCTGCCACTACGCTTCCATCAAATGACATTTTGCTTCCTTTCTAATTAGCATTGATTATATATTTCTCTTCGAATTCATCTGCCGGTATAGGTCTTCCCCAAATATAACCCTGTATTTCATCACAGCCAAGTTTCTCTAAGAGGTTTAGCTGGTTCTTGTCTTCAACACCCTCGGCAATGGTTTTTAATTTTAATCCGTCAGACATCATTATGATGGCTTTAATTATAAGCTGTGAGTTTTCGTCATTTTCAATATTATCGATAAGCTCTTTAGCTATTTTCAAGCGGTCGAAGTTAAGTGATTTGATATAGCTGAGTGAAGAGTAGCCTGTACCGAAATCGTCAATGGAAGTCTTTATTCCCAAATCGGACAATTCATTAAAAATGTGCTTGTTTTCGTCATTAAAATGCATATAACTGCTTTCTGTAAGTTCTAAGTCTATCCAATCAGTGCTTATGCCGGAGGCATCCATCTGAGAATTAAACCATTCCATAAAGTTATCATCCTCTATCTGCTTAGGAGAAACATTTATGCTGATTCTCAGATTGGTGTTGTATTTTTCATTCCATATTTTAATCTGTGCAAAAGCTTTACGCATAATAAGCTTTCCGAGTGTAATAATGTCTCCGGTATCTTCAATTACCGGTATGAAGTGTATAGGGGAGATAAGTCCCTTTTCAGGATGAAGCCAGCGTATTAGAGCTTCCATTCCAATAAGCTTTTTATCATGAATGCTGAACTGAGGCTGAAAATACAGTATGAACTCCTGTTCGGAATTAGCGTTTTTATACATAAGTTCTATTTCCTGTCGCTTGCTAAAGACCTCCAGCATTGACTTCTTAAAAAATGAATACCAGTTTTTATTTATGCTGTTCTTAATGCTGTATTTAGCTATATCGGCATATCTTATTAGTTCTTCCTTATCTTTTGAATCATCAGGATAGAGGGAAATGCCTATGCTTGCCTTTAACTTAAGCTGGTATGGCTCTATTGATAAAGGAGAATTGAACAATTCAAGTATCTTTTCTGCAAATGTGGATATGGTATCTAAAGGAATATATCCCTTTAGAATAAGTATGAATTCGTCACCGCCTATGCGGAAAAGCTCTCCGTTATCGGGACATATGGTTCTAAGCCTGTCTGCCAAGGTTTGAAGCACTTTATCACCTACATCATGCCCGTAAGAATCGTTTATAAATTTAAATCTGTTAATGTCTATACACATAAATACAAAAGGCTGTTCATACTTTGTCATTTCATCAATAAAAGCAGAAAAATGCTTATAGCTGCTAAGCCCTGTAAGACTGTCGGTATTAGACATTTCTTCAAGTTTTTTGTATGAAAGTGTGAGATCTCTGGTTCGTTCTTCAACCAGTTCTTCAAGTTTTGTCCTATTTGCCTGTTCCGCTTCAAGGAGAGTTTTACTCACTTCATGAAAGCGTATGGTTGCAGTACATCCCCAATATATTATGCAGCTAAAGATTATAATCTGAAGTATTTTTAATGTTATAAAACCCTCTATGAAAAGGAAAGATATTATTATTCCTAAGAAGATGAAGGTTTTTTTAGGTGTTTTTAAATTTTGAGATAACTTAGTGCTGTTAAGGAATGTCTTTGTATCGGGATGGTTGGCTTCATATACGGCACCCATTGTAAAAAACAAAGAAGCAATCTTGTATGAAAAATCAAGCAGACCTCTGTTTAACGGCACTTCAAAAAGTATGTTATAGGCAGATACATAGTCTGAAAGAGAGTAGGTAAGGATGGCAAGCAGAGGGAATACAAGCTTTTTATGAATGTTTTTAACTCCGATGGAAAGTAATAACAGGGCACAGACACTGAGTATAAAAAAATCCAAGAAGACATAAATTATAATAATCAGATTGCTGTAGCCTAATTTTTCGAAGTTGTGGCTGCCATTTATAAATAAGGACCATACTATGATGAAGCCTATTATTGATATTATAAATATATCGGAAAAAAACTGATACTTATTCCAATTCTTTAGAGAAGTCAGCACAAATACTATCAGACAGCCTACATAGAGGGAATTGGGAATAAGATAAATTACATCTGCAACACGGCTTATAAGCCCTAGAGGCAGACCGTATAAAAGACTTGCTAAAGCATCTGCGATAATAGCAATAAGATAAACCTTATAGTAATTTTTATTTTTACCGATATATTTTATGGAAATTCCAAAAATAAAAATAATAAAAGCATCTATTGAAGCACTGGTAATAAATGAAACATTGTCATTTATAAATAAAATTCGTATTAAGTGAAGTGTTAAAATAGCAAAGAGAGGATACAGCAATAGCTTTCTTATGCTTTTGTCATTTAACATAACTTCATCCCTCCCATAATTAATTAACTATAATAAATAGTTATTATAACATATAAGATGTATGTATATCAAGAATTGGAAGAAAAGTAAAAATTTTAATTTTCTATTGACAAACTTCGTATCATCCATTATAATGTTTCTTGTCGTTTTGAGAGAAATCTTGAGGCTGATATGGCGAAGTAGCTCAGCTGGCTAGAGCACACGGTTCATACCCGTGGTGTCGGGGGTTCAAGTCCCTCCTTCGCTAGGTATTAGGTGTCTGAGTTACAGAGATGTAATCAGGCACCTTTTTTGTTTGATGGAAGATTTATTCGAAATTATTTATTAGATAAAAATCTCTCCGAGAGATGTACGGCTGTCAGCAGTAAGAGGAGGGTTTATGGAAAGAAGAGATAAGATAAACTATTATCTTGATATAGCAGAAGTAGTGTCGCAGAGAAGTACCTGCCTTAGAAGACATTATGGAGCGGTTATAGTGAAAAATGACGAGGTCATTGCGACAGGATATACAGGAGCACCAAGGGGAAGAAAAAACTGTTCAGACTTAGGATTTTGTATGCGTGAAAAACTAAAAGTTCCAAGAGGAGAGCGGTATGAATTGTGTCGCAGTGTACATGCAGAGCAAAATGCCATAATAAGTGCATCCAGAGAAGAACTTATAGGTAGTGATATATATCTGGTAGGAATTGAAACTAAAGATGGAAGTTATGTGAAAGATGCGAACAGCTGTGCTATGTGTAAAAGGGTAATAATCAATGCAGGAGTTGAAAGAGTATATATAAGGGATGATAAGAATAATTTTAGAGTAGTCAGTGTAAGTGATTGGATAGAAAATGATGATTCTTTAAGTGGAATGTTTGGGTACTAATAGGGGGAAGAAGTTTGAAGTATTATATTTCAGATTTGCATTTTTTTCATGAAAAATTAAATATAGAGATGGATAATAGAGGTTTTGGCAGTGTAGAAGAGATGCATGACTACATTATAGAAAGGTGGAATCGAAGGGTAAACAGAAGAGATGAGGTATTCATACTTGGAGATTTATCCTTTGGAAAAGCAGAGGAAACAAATGCGGTTCTTAAGAAGTTGAATGGGAAACTCAGCCTTATAATAGGAAATCATGACTATAAACTCGTTAATAAGATTGATTTTGATAAGAGTCGTTTTGAATGGATTAAAGAATATAAAGAAATTTCAGATAATGGGAAAAAAATCATACTTTGCCATTATCCTGTTATGTGTTACAATGGTCAGTACAGGCGTACCAAAACAGGTGAACCTAAGACTTATATGATTTATGGTCATGTTCATGATACGCATGACCAAAGGCTTATAGAGAAGTTTGTAAAGATTACAAGGGAATACAGTGTGATTAACAAAGACGGAAGTAGAAAAGACATTCCATGCAATATGCTAAACTGCTTCTGTATGTATTCGGACTATGAGCCATGGTCATTAAATGAGTGGATAAGTTATTGGAAAGAAAGAGGAATGGTTGAATAAATGAGAATAGGAAGCGGATATGATGTTCACCGAATGGTGGAGGGGAGAAAATTAATACTCGGAGGAGTGGATATTCCTTATGAAAAAGGACTTTTAGGACATTCTGATGCGGATGTATTAACTCATGCGGTGATGGATGCTCTTTTAGGAGCGGTGGCAGAGGGAGATATTGGCAGGCATTTTCCTGATACTGATGAGAGATACAAAGATATTGAAAGCATAAAGCTTTTGGTGGCAGTCAGAAAAATAATTGAAGATAAGTTATATGTTATAGAGAACATAGATGCTACAATTATGGCTGAAAAGCCTAAACTTGCACCTTACATACCGGAGATGGTAAAAAATATAGCAAGCGCTCTCTGCATAGAGGAAAGTCAGGTAAATATCAAGGCTACCACGGAAGAGGGGCTCGGATTTACAGGAAGCGGTGAGGGAATGAAGGCACAGGCTGTATGCCTTCTTAAGGAAATGATAAATGAAGATGATTATATAATGGGCGGTTGTGGAAGCTGCGGTGGCTGTGGAGGTTGTCACTAAGGATGGGATTTATTAAATTTTTTAAAGAAGAGTCTGCTGCCATTATCCAAAGAGACCCTGCTATTAAATCTAAGCTTGAGGTTTTACTGTATCCCGGTTTTCGAATAATGTTAAGATACCGTATTGCACATAAACTGTATTTAAAGGGGCATTATCTTCTTGCAAGAAAGATTATGCAAAAAGGTGCGGATAAGGTGGGTATAGATATACATCCGGGAGCAACCATAGGGAATAACTTTTTTATTGACCATGGCATAGGAGTTATTATAGGAGAGACGGCAATAATTGGTGACAACTGTACCATATATCAGGGTGTGACCCTTGGAGGTACGGGAAAGCAGACAGGAAAGAGGCATCCTACCATAGGTAATAATGTGATGATAAGTGCAGGAGCGAAGGTGCTTGGCAATATTACCATCGGTGACAACACTAAGATAGGTGCGGGCAGTGTGGTTCTTAAAGACATTCCGCCTAATTCTACAGTTGTAGGTGTACCCGGAAGAATAGTAAAACGCAACAATATTAAGTGTGAACAGATAGATTTAGATCAGGTTCATTTTCCTGATCCTGTATCCGGAGACATAAATGAACTAAGGGAAGAAAATTGTAAGTTAAGAAAGAAGATAGAAAAATTAGCACAGAGTTTTGAAGAATTTAAGAAGGGGAAGAATAATGAAAATACATAATACACTTACAAATAGAGAAGAAGAGTTCATACCTTTAGAAGAGGGTAAAGTAAAGATGTATGTGTGTGGCCCTACTGTTTACAATTTTATGCATATAGGAAATGCAAGACCGATAATTATATTTGATACTGTTCGAAGATATTTTGAATACAAGGGTTATGATGTTAACTATGTATCCAATTTTACGGATGTGGATGATAAGATAATAAAAAGAGCGAATGAAGAGGGAGTACCGGCTGTAGAAATATCTGAGAAATACATTGAAGAAGCAAAGAAGGACATGGAAGGCTTAAATGTTCTTCCGGCTACCAAAAATCCAAAGGCGACTGAAGAAATTGAGGGCATGATTGAAATGATAGAGGAACTTATAAAAAAGGGTCATGCCTATGCTAAGAACGGAAGTGTGTATTTCAAAACAAGAAGCTTTGACAGCTATGGAAAGCTTTCCAATAAAAATATTGATGACCTTGAGTCAGGGGCGAGAATTGCCATAAATGATGAAAAGGATGATCCGCTTGATTTTGTACTTTGGAAGCCTAAAAAAGAGGGTGAGCCTTTTTGGATGTCTCCTTGGGGAGAGGGAAGACCCGGCTGGCATATAGAGTGTTCGGTTATGAGCAAAAAGTATCTTGGAGAGCAGATAGACATCCATGCCGGTGGGGAAGACCTTATTTTTCCACACCATGAAAATGAGATAGCACAGAGTGAAGCTGCTAACGGAAAAAATTTTGCAAGATACTGGATGCATAATGGTTATCTTAGGATAAATAATGAGAAGATGAGTAAGTCCCTTGGCAATTTTATAACTATCAGGGATGTGAGTAAGGAATATGACCTTGGCATACTGAGGTTTTTCATGCTAGGTGCTCATTACAGAGGACCAATAAACTTTAGTCATGAGCTGATGGAAGCGGCTAAAACAGGACTTGAAAGAATTATAAATGCTGTGGCAAACCTGGATTTCCTGCTTGAAAATGCAATTGATAAAAATTTAACAGAAACTGAAAAAGAAGTGTATGACAAGGCATTAGCCTATAAAACAGATTTTGAAGCAGCTATGGAAGCAGATTTTAATACGGCAGATGCAGTATCTGCAGTGTTTAATCTTGTGAAACTGGCAAACTCCGAGATAAGTGCGGAGAGTTCTAAGGAACTTGTTAAAAAGGTAAGAGAGATTATAGTGCTTTTATCTGATGTGCTTGGAGTTAAGGTAGTAAAAGAGAAAGAAATCTTAGACGAGGAAATAGAGGCACTTATAAAAGAAAGAACTGAGTCGAGAAAGGCTAAGAATTTTGCAAGGGCTGATGAGATAAGAGAAATTCTTACATCAAAAGGAATAGTCTTAGAAGATACCAGAGAGGGAGTTAAGTGGAAGAGAATATAGCTTTATCGGGACTTTCCGCAGGTGGCATAGATAGTTTTTTTGAAATCACGGATAAGGATATAAGGAGTTTTTCGCCCCTTACGCTTGCATATATAGGAGATGCGGTTTATGAAATTGTAATTCGTACTATTATTGTAGAAAAAGGGAATGCTCCGGTAAATAAACTTCATCATAAGGCAAGTTCTCTGGTCAAGGCTTCAGCACAGAGGGAAGCTATGGAAAAAATTATGCCGCTTTTAACAGAGGAAGAAGAAGCAGTGTATAAGCGTGGCAGAAATGCAAAATCATATACTTCAGCTAAAAATGCCGATATTATAGACTATAGGATAGCTACGGGGTTTGAGGCTTTGATAGGATTTCTCTATTTAAAGGGAAAAAATGAAAGAATCTTAGAACTTGTTAAGCAGGCTGTAAAGACAAAGTTATAAGTATCAGAGTATGAATTATATTAAACGAGGAGAAATATGGGAGATAAATTTGAGGGTAATGAAGAGGAGAGCCTTGTAATATACGGAAGAAATGCTGTATTGGAGGCGTTGAGGTCGGAAAGAGATATAGACAGACTTTATATACAGGAGGGGAATCCTGACGGTACATTGCAGTCAATAATCAGAACTGCTAAAAAGATGAATATTATCATCAATTTTGTAAGCAGAGAAAGACTTAATAAATATGCCGAGGGTGACAAACATCAGGGAGCTGTTGCCATGGCGGCAGCCTACAATTATGCAGAAGTTGATGATATTTTAAATGCTGCAAAAGAAAAAGGAGAACCTCCTTTTATTATAGTCCTTGACGATATAGAAGACCCGCATAATCTTGGAGCTATTATAAGGACGGCAAATCAGGCGGGAGCACATGGGGTAATTATTCCTAAAAGACACGCAGTAGGGCTTACTGCTACTGTAGCCAGGACATCTGCCGGGGCGATTAACTACACTCCGGTTGCAAAAGTTACCAATATAAGCCGTACCATAGAAGAACTTAAAGAAAAGGGAATTTGGTTTGCCTGTGCAGATATGTCGGGGGATGTGATGTATAATTGCAATCTTACAGGGGCAATAGGCTTGGTAATCGGCTCAGAAGGAAGCGGAGTCGGCAGGCTTGTTAAAGAAAAATGCGACTTTGTAGTAAAGATACCTATGTTTGGGCAGATTGACTCCTTAAATGCTTCTGTAGCTGCAGGAGTACTTTCCTACGAGATTGTAAGGCAGAGGATGATGCAAAAATAAGGAAATGGAAGCTGTATGAATTATGAAAAAATTTCAGATGAAGACCTGTGTGAAAGGGCTAAAAAAGGAGATAAGGAGGCGGAAGACTATCTCTTAAACAAGTATAAAAATTTGGTAAGGGATAAGGCAAAGACCTTATACCTCCTCGGGGGCGACAGAGAAGACCTTATTCAAGAAGGAATGATAGGACTTTTTGTGGCTGTAAGGGATTTTGACTGTAGTAAAAATGCGGGTTTTTCTACATTTGCCGGTTTAGTATGCGAGCGTAGAATGTATAATGCGATAAAGGCGGGACAGGCAGGAAAAAACAGACCGCTTAATACCTATGTTTCCTTATATGCGAGTGAAGACAGTGAGGAGATGAAACTGATAAATAATCTTCGTGCAAGTAGTCTGTTTGAGCCTGAGGACTTTGTTATTGACAAAGAAAACACTCTGTTTTTATTAGAAAAGCTCAGTAAATCTCTTTCAAAACTGGAAGAAGATGTACTTGATTTATTTCTTTCGGGTAAAGATTATAAAGAGATTGCAGATTTGTTAGAAAGAAGTCCGAAGTCCATAGACAATGCTCTGGTAAGGATTAAAGCTAAGTTTAAGCAGGTTATAGATAGCGAGAAGTAGGAGAAGTTATGAGTGACATATTTAAAATACATTTAACTGATTTGAATCTTAAGCAGATAGCTGATTCAGGTCAGATTTTCAGGATGAAGGAAGAAGCGGAAGGCGTTTATAGAGTTTGGTTCAGGAAACATACTACACTCGTAGAAGAAAATGATGGAGAGTTTACCTTCCACTGTAATGAAGCTGAATTTAATTCAGTTTGGTACGATTATTTTGACTTGGGAACGGATTATGCCGCTATCAAGGCACTGGCGGATGAGGAGGATGAATACTTAAAGGCGGCAATAGATTACGGCTTTGGAATAAGGATATTAAGACAGGATTTATGGGAAATGATAATTTCTTTTATGATTTCTCAAAACAACAACATTCCACGCATAAAAAACAGTATAGCAAAACTCTGTGCCTTAACTGAGGATGGAAGTTTTCCGTCTGCGGAGATTTTAAGTAAGGTATCCGTAGAAGAATTACACTCATACGGTTTAGGCTATAGAGATGAGTATATACATAAAATGGCGGTTAAAACAGCTGCCGGAGAGTTTATGCCTGAAAGCCTGATAGGACTTCCTTACGAAGAAGCGAAAAAACTGCTTATGAAGGAACTTGGGATAGGCAAAAAGGTGGCGGACTGTATCTGCGTATTCGGATTGCATCAGTTAGATGCATTTCCTATAGATACCCATGTAAAACAGATACTTGCCGCACACTATGAAGATGGTTTTCCCTTTGATAGGTACAAGGGTTATGCAGCGGTAATGCAGCAGTATATGTTTTATTATGATTTAATGATACAAGTGGCAAAAGTATAAAAATTCGATGCAAGCTTGCTTGCAAGAGAATTTATTATCTTTTGACACGCAAAAAATATGAGTAAGTAGCCATTTTTTGCAAAAAAATGAGCGGATTACGAATATTTTTGCAAGGATTGCGAGAGGTGAAGCCGAAGCAATCCTGTATCATTGGGTGTCAAATACTTTTGACACCCACATCATTTAAATAATGCTAAATAAAATTAGCACCATCCGCCGTCCAAGCCGATAATCTGACCGGTGAGATAAGTATTTTCGTTGCAGAGGTCGAAGGCGAGTTTGGCTACCTCGTGAGGCTTACCAAGTCTTGAAGAGGGAATTTCATCTATTAGGCGGTTAAGCTCTTCTTCGTCTAAAAAATTGTTCATTTCAGTGGCAAAAGCTCCACAGGCTATTGCGTTTACCTGAATGCCGCTTGGGGCAAGTTCTTTGGCAAGTGCCTTTGTAAGTGAATTCATTCCGCCCTTGCTTGCAGAATAGGCAACTTCCATAGAAGCACCTGTATTTCCCCATACAGAGGAGATGTTGAGTATTTTGCCTGATTTTTTATGTACCATATCGGGAATTACGAGGGAGGAAAGATTGTAGACGGAAGTAAGGTTTGAGCTTATAACTTCGTTCCACTCATTAGGAGTCATTTCTGAAAAAAGACCGATGTGGGAAATGCCGGCATTATTTATTAATATATCTACAGAGCCTAAGATTTTTTTAGTTTCAGCTATAAAATTTTGGCAAAATTCATAGTTGCCTACATCTCCGAGCATTGAGAATACAGGAACATTATAAGAAAGAAGTTCATTTTCAGTTTCCTTAAGTTCGTCACTTGACTTTCTTGAATTTATTGCAATTCTACAGCCTTTTTGGGCAAAATACAGGGCTATGGCTCTTCCTATCCCTCTGCTTGAACCGCTTACCAATACTGTTTTATTCATGATGATGCTCCTTAGTTTTAGTGTATAATAAAAGTCATTATAACTATTTTATATAATAGTGTAAATAGTTTTAATTTATGATATACTAAGCATTAGCATCGTCATATTTTTATGTGATAAAAAAATGATATAGGAGGAAGATGAGATGAAAAATAAAGTCTTTTCAGTTGTTTTGACTGTGGCAGTATGTATATCGTCAATATTTAGTCTGAATACACAGGCTGCAGTTAAGAGTTATCTGTATATTTCTAAGAAGCCTGTTTCTAAGAAAATAATTTATGTCGGCGAAGAGGGTATTAAGTTAAAATACAATATAAATGGAGTAAAAAAAGGAATAAAAGGTACTTGGAAGTCTGATAATTCTAAAAAGGTAAAAGTAAGTAAAAACGGTCTCTGTACTGCAGTGGGAAATGGAAAAGCCGTTGTAAGCTTCACTTATAAAAAAGGAAATAAATCTTATACCCTTAAATGCAGGTTTACAGCAGAAACTCAGGCAGGAGAGGTAAATATTTTTAATGAAAAAAAGAATACCGATGAAGTAAACTTGGAAGTTGGAGGCACGCATAAATTTAGGGCGAAGATTGAGCCTGCTGAAGAAGCAGTTGAGGTAAACAGTAAGATAAGGACAACAGATAAGGTTTTTTATCAGCTGTTTGCAGATGAAGATTGTACGAAGAAAACAAAACTTGGCGAGATTGATGAAGAAGGTGAATTTACTGCCGGTGATAAGGCAGGAGTTTTGTATGTGAGGGCTTCAGCTAAGAAAAAGAAGAAGGCGGAAGATGATGTAGTAAGTGATGTGATTAAAATAAATATTACGGAGCCTAAGGAGGAAGAGCCGAAAAAGGAAGAGTCAAAGAAGGAAGCACCTAAAAAAGAAGAGCCAAAAAAGGAAGAGCCTAAAAAAGAAGAGAATAATAAGCCTGCTCAGACTGCCGATAAATCAAAACCGGCAAAAATTGAAATATCGTCAAATGCAACTATGACTGATATAACGCAGAAAAACGGATTGTTTTTTGCAACTGCGTATTTTAAGATTTTTGATGGAAACGGTAAAGAGATTACTAACAGGGACGATATAACAGTTACCGGTTTTACGGCAACTTGGAATAATGTAAATATACCGGTTATTGAATCAGGAAAAATAAGTTTAATCTTTCCTGCAAATATGCCGAATGTCCCAACACCGTTAGGTACTTCCGGAGAAATGAAACTCACCTATAAAGATGTTTATAACAATCAGATTAGTGCAGTTCAGAATGTGAGTATTGCACCGCCTGCAATTATTACATCAATAGAGTTTAAGGGAATTTATAAATGTACTTACAGTGTAACTGCATCAGCTTTAATATATGAGCCGGTAGTTGATAAAAATATCACAAAACTGAAAAAAGATGATGAAATAAAAGATTTTGGGGGTTCTCCTATGGTCAACAACCTGCCCGGTACTTATTATCTTTTGCTTAAGGTAAAGGATGGGTATGGTAATAATATAACGGCAGAGGGGATGAAGGAGCCGAATTTGAATGTAGATGTTACGGGCAGTGCGATAGTGAGCATCGACACGGTATCTTATAATGGAAATAAGGTTAAACAGTCCATCAGACCTGTATCAATAGATGGGGTGAGCTATCTTACCTATCCTTTAAAAGCAGGAAAAGTTCAGGCAGGAGACATGAATATTACTATCCAAGGAGGAGCGGTAAGGGAGGTAATACAAAAGAGAATTACGGATGGAAGCACACTTACGGGCTTCTACCTGCAGGGGGCTTCGGCATATATCGGAGAGGATAATATTCTCCCGTATGTTTTATACACATCCATGGGCAGAGATATAAAAGAATATGGTGAAGTGCTTTATTATTTGGGACTTACCGATCAGTTTAATACAGGTATTGTTAATCTGCCGTTTGATTCTAAAGTCATATCTTCCTCCAAAGGTTCAAGTTTTGTTATTAAAAGAAATGCTACTACCAAAGAGGCTGAAATTCACTACACGCCGAATTCCAATGTACTTATAAACGGCAATACTGTTATGGACTTCGGTATAGATGAAATAACATTGCTCAAAGATTATGGACCTGCGTTTGAGAGAAAGATACCTATATCGGTTGGCAAAAAGAGGCAGTGATATAGATGGTTAAAAAGTTAATAAAGGTATTTATATTCACAACAATAATTATTATGCTGGTAGTGATAGCGGTGCTTGCTTTATATATTTTCAAGTTTAAGGAAGCAGATTATCAGCCTGATAATTCGATAAAAAGCAGGGCTAAAGTAGAGAATAACGGGCAGACGGGAATTTTAACCAAGGCTCTTCCGGATGCTGAGGTGGAAGAAGTATTGCGTGGAATAATTTTCATTGGTGACAGGAAGGATGCAAACCTGATAAGTTCTGCGTATTTTGTTAATTTTGACAAGCAGGAAAATAAAATCGGATTCTACAATTTTGCAGGAGATTTAATGATTGAAGTGTCAAATGAGTTATACAAAGAACTGTCAACTTCCATAGCAGATCTTCCACAGGTTCTAAGGCTTTCGCACCTTTACAAATATAGCAAAAACAAGCAGGGATTAAAGGCCGGAATGCTTATGCTTGATAATTATTTTGAGCTGGGACTGTCGCACTATCTCTTTTTAAGGGCAGAGGATGCAGACAAAATATTTTACTTTAATGAACAAGGTGAATCTGTATTTTTACAGGAATTTGTAACAACAGTTATAAATGGAAGCGATCAAGATAAGACCGACTTTGTAAATGCTGTTTATAATGACAAGTATACAGATATTAAAAAGAAGACTTATGTAAATCTATTAAAGAAGCTAAATGAGGTTAAGACTGAGAATGTTAAATTTATAACAATTAAAGGGGAAAGGCTTGATAATGGAACTATTGTAAATAAGGATGTATTATCTCAGATACTGTCCTCGGAAAAATAATAAAATAAACAGAGAGGTTGTTATTAAAATGATTCAAACAATTACACAATTACAAAATTCAAAATACAGGAGGCTTTTTGATATAATCCTGATTCTTGTAGGTACACTTTGTATGTCTGCTCCGGTTAAGCTGATTTACGAGCCTATGAAGATGGTTATGGGAGGTTTTGGAGGCTTTGCGATAGTGATAAAATATTTTGCAGAAGGCTTTGGACTTGATATTCCCGTATGGCTCAGTAATGCAGTATTAAATATTCCGGTATTTATTATAGCACTCATAGTGCTTGGAAAAGACTTCGTGGCAAAGACATTTCTTGGGGCAGTATCTTTTGCTGTATGGCTCTATGTCATCCCTACCTATGATATATGCGGAGGAGATTATCTTTTGGCAATAGCTGTAGGCGGTCTTTTAGACGGTGTGGGTATAGGGCTTATTTTCCTTACCAATTCAACCAGTGGCGGCACAGACATGGTGAGTGCAATTTTACATAAGTTTTTTAAGCATTATTCAGTTCCAAGCATCCTCTTTGCGGTGGATGGTCTAATAGTAGTTTTAGGTGCCTTCGTACTTGGATTTAGAAATGCTATGTACGGCATTTTAACCATCTATGTACTTACAAAAATTTCAGATACTATGTTAGAGGGTGTGAAATTTGCAAAATTAGTTTACATAATTTCAGATGAGTATGAAAAGATAGCGAAGCTCATTATGAGTGAGATGGACAGGGGAGTTACAGCCATATCTGCAAGGGGAATGTATACTAACAGAGATAAGAGCATGCTTTTTTGCGTAGTGGGCAAAAAGGAGATTGTAAAGCTTAAAGAGATAGCTGCGATTACGGATCCAAAGGCATTAATCATAGTAAGTGATGTAAGGGAGGCATTTGGAGAGGGATTTATTGAATATAAACATGACAGTGCAGTGAAGTAAATATTGCCCAATAAATACGAAAAAAATTGTGCAAGTTTTCTGTATTCTGTATACTTTTAATGTTTTTATGACAAAAGTAACAAAAAACATCTCTTTATTTTGTGTAAAAAAAGAATAGTTTAGTTTGTATCAATAGTGTATTATTTATACATAGATTTTGTAGTGATAGTATTATCTTACATAGATTAAAATCTAAAAAGAAAATATTTAAATAAGGGAGGACATTATGGCAAGTTTATCTTTAAGAAATGTTACCAAAAAGTATCCAAATGGTTTTGAGGCAGTTAAGGAGTTCAATCTTGAGATTGCAGACAAGGAATTTATTATTTTTGTAGGACCTTCAGGCTGTGGTAAGTCTACTACACTCCGTATGATTGCCGGTCTCGAAGAGATTTCAGGCGGAGATCTTTTGATTGGAGATAAGAGAGTTAATGATGTTGAGCCTAAGGATAGAGATATTGCGATGGTATTCCAGAACTATGCTCTTTACCCACATATGTCAGTATTTGACAATATGGCATTCGGTCTTAAGCTTAGAAAGACTCCTAAGGAAGAGATAGACAGACTTGTTAAAGATGCTGCCAGAATCCTTGACCTTGAGAAACTTCTTGATCGTAAGCCTGCTGCTCTTTCAGGTGGACAGAGACAGCGTGTAGCTATGGGTCGTGCCATAGTTCGTAATCCTAAGGTATTCCTTATGGATGAGCCTCTTTCAAACCTTGATGCTAAGCTTCGTGTACAGATGCGTATTGAGATTAGTAAGCTCCATCAGAGACTTGAGACAACCATCATCTATGTAACACACGATCAGACAGAGGCTATGACCCTCGGAACCAGAATCGTAGTTATGAAAGACGGATATATTCAGCAGGTAGATACTCCTCAGAACCTTTACGAGCATCCTGTTAATAAGTTCGTTGCAGGCTTCATCGGTTCTCCTGAGATGAACTTCATAGATGCAACAGTGAAGAAGGATGGAGAGGGTGCAACTCTTGAATTTGCAGGATTTAAGATTAAGCTTCCTAAAGAGAAGGCTAAGAATCTTCTTAATGGCGGTTATGATGGAAAGACTGTTGAATTCGGTATCCGTCCTGAAGATATACATGATGAAGAAGTATTCATCAACAACTCACCTGATACTACCTTTGATGCAACAATCAAGGTATATGAGCTTCTTGGTGCAGAAGTATTCCTTTACTTCCCGGTTGGTGATGTAGAATTTACAGCAAGAGTAAATCCTCGTACAACAGCAAGAGTAGGAGATACTGTTAAGTTTGCTCTTGACCTTTCAAAGATGCATATATTTGATAAAGAATCAGGTCTTGCAATTACATTATAATATAAAATAATAAGTATTTAGCCGATTCCGTTAAAAATTTGCGACTATACATGGTAATAATAAATGTTGTATGGTTAGAGAAATTTTTAATACAGGGTCGGCTTTTCTTTACTTTTCTATAAATGAATGGTAAAATTACAGTAAGGTTATAAAAATGAATAGGTGGGGTGAATTAAATGATATCAAATCAAATTTTACAAAGCACCATAGAAGGTCTTAAAAGTATTACAAGAGTTGATCTCTGCGTTACAGATACTGAAGGAAAGAACTTAGCTTCAACCTTTGAAGAGGCTGAACAGTATGAAGAGGCTGTAGTTAACTTTGTGGATTCTCCGGCTGAGAGTCAGGTGCTTTCGGGCAACCAGTTTTTTAAAGTCCTTGATGAGCAGCAGCTTGAGTATATTATTATTGCAAGAGGCGATAATGATGATGTATACATGGTTGGAAAGATTGCAAGTTTTCAGATTCAAAATCTCCTTATTGCTTACAAGGAGAGATATGACAAAGATAATTTCATTAAAAATCTGTTGTTAGATAACCTTCTTTTGGTTGATATTTATAACAGGTCTAAGAAGCTTCATATTGATATAGAAGCCAGAAGGATAGTATTTCTTATTGAGACTAAAAATGAAAAGGATTCCAATGCACTTGAGACGGTACGCAGCCTTTTCACCGGAAAGTCAAAAGACTTTATAACTGCTGTAGATGAAAAAGATATTATTATTGTAAAAGAGCTTAAGCCGGGTGAAGGTTATGATGAAATGGCTAAGGTTGCCAAGACCATGCTTGATATGCTTAATTCAGAGGCTATGTCGGCAGTAAGCATTTCTTACGGCACAATAGTTCCTGAGATTAAGGATGTGTCAAGGTCTTATAAGGAAGCGAAGATGGCTCTTGATGTAGGTAAGATTTTCTATGCGGATCAGAATATAGTAGGTTATAACAACCTTGGTATTGGAAGGCTTATTTACCAGCTCCCTATGCCTCTTTGTAAGATGTTTATAAGGGAAATATTTGACGGCAAGTCGCCGGATGAGTTTGATGAGGAGACTTTGTCAACTATCAATAAGTTTTTTGAGAACAGTCTGAATGTTTCTGAAACTTCAAGACAGCTCTACATTCATAGGAATACCCTTGTGTATCGTCTTGACAAGCTGCAGAAAACTACTAATCTTGACATAAGAGTATTTGACGATGCTATTACTTTTAAGATTGCACTTATGGTAGTTAAGTACATGAAGTATATGGAGAGTTTAGAGTATTAATGGACAAAGATGATAGAAAAAAGAGGCTTGCTGAGAAAAGGAAGCTATTTTCAGAAAATGATGGCAGAGACAGGGATGATATTCCGGCTATAATGCTTGACAATGTTTCTAAAGATTATAAAAGCAAAAATAATATAGAAACAAATTCACTTAAAAATGTTAACATCAGGATTAGACGGGGTGAATTTGTTTTTATTATAGGGGACAGCGGTGCCGGCAAATCAACCCTGCTCAAGCTTTTGATGAGAGAGATAAGCCCAACAGAGGGTAAGGTCTATGTGAATGGTAAAAACTTAAAAAGGCTCAGGCATAGCCAGATAGCAAAACATAGGCGAAACATAGGTATGGTGTTTCAGGATTTCAGGCTTTTAAAGGACAGATCCGTGTTTGAAAATGTTGCATTTGCAATGCAGATAATAGAAAAACCACGGAAGCAAATTAACGATACAGTCCCAAGAATGCTTGAAATAGTGGGACTAAATGATAAGGCTAAGTCCTATCCGAAGGAGCTCTCCGGAGGAGAACAGCAGCGAGTTGCCCTGGCTAGAGCACTTGTAAATGAGCCTATTATTTTGCTTGCGGATGAGCCTACAGGAAATCTTGATCCCAAAAATTCCAGAGAGATTATGAATTTACTTGAGGAGGTAAACAGACGGGGGACAACGGTGGTGGTTGTTACTCATAATATCGAAATAGTAAAGTCGATGGATAAAAGGGTTATAGAACTGAAAGACGGCGAAATTGTAAGTGATTGGATGAACGGTGCAGATGATGAAGATTCGGACTTTGATTTATAGTTTTAGGGAGGGGTTTAAGGGTATTCACAGAAACAGGATGTTTTCTTTGGCATCAGTGGGTACCATAGCTGCCTGCCTATTTATTTTTGGACTTTTTTTCTTTGTTATAAGTAATTTTAGCAATATGATGAGGTCGGCAGAGACAGGAGTCGGCGTCACTGTGTTTTTTGATGAGGGGCTGACTGAAGAGGAAAAAAAGGAAATTGGAAATAAAATTTTGGCAAGGACGGAAGTTAAGGATGCAGTCTATATTTCTGCAGACGAAGCATGGGAGAGATATAAGCAAACTTCTCTAAAACCGGAACTAATAGAGACCTTTGGAGAAGACAATCCTCTGGAGGGGAGTGATTCTTATACAGTTTATGTAAAAAAGATAGAAAAGCAGGCAGAGCTTGTAAGCTACATTGAGACCTTGGAGGGAGTGAGAAAGGTAAACAGTAATGGAAATACTGCTTCCGGTTTTTCGGCTATTAATTCACTGATAGGCATAATATCTATGACCATAATAACCCTCCTGCTGGCTGTTGCCGTCTTTCTTATAAGCACTACTATTGCGATGGGAATTTCGGTGAGAAAAGAAGAGATATTTATTATGAGGATGGTGGGGGCGACAGATTTTTTCATCAGTGCTCCATTTATAATAGAAGGAGTAGTAATTGGTATCATAGGTGCCGTTTTGCCGCTTGGACTCTTGTACTTTATTTACAACAGTGCTGTAAAGGTACTTTCAGAGAGATTTAATACCCTTGTAAACATCCTTGTATTCATAGATATAAGGGATGAATTTAGGGTACTTGTTCCGGTTTCTCTTGTGATAGGTATAGGAATAGGCTTTGTAGGAAGCTTTTTCACTGTGAGGAGGCATATAGATGTTTAAGAAAAAAATACTTGCCCTTGCAGTAGTCTTTATATTTTCAATAATATTTGTTAAAAATATATCAATGCCTCTGGCGGATACCATAAGCAACCAGAAAGCTGCTAAGAAAAAGCTTGAAGCGGAGAAGGCAAGGCAGGAAGAAAGGGTAGGAGAGTTAAAGGAAAAGCGGGATAAGATTGAGAATGCAATAAGAGATTTGGATGAAAAAAAACAGAGTATAGAGCTTAAAATTGCAGATTATTCTGAAAAAGCTGAAAAAACAGAGGAAAAAATAAAAAAGCTTGAAATAGAAGTTAAGGCTGCAAAAAAGGTAGAAGATGAACAGTATGATATTATGAAAAAAAGAATCAGATACATGTATGAGAATGGAGAGTCTGATTATTTAGATATTATACTGGGTTCCTCTTCGGTAGAAGATTTACTTAACCAAGGTGAATATATTTCAAAAATTTCAGATTATGACAATACCCTGTTGGCAAGGTATAAGCAGGCAAAGGAGTATTCTAAAGCTAAAAAAGCTGAAAAAGAGAAGAAGCTGACTGAACTGACGGCTGTGTTGGATGAGTTGAAAGAGCAAAAGCTCGAGAATGAGAGGCTTGCAGAGGCTAAAAATGTTCAGATAGAGGAATTTGCAGCCCTTATTAAAGAAGCCGGCAAAAAAGTAAGCAAATATGAACTTGAAATAGTAAAAAAAGAGAAATATATTGACAGGCTCATTGCTGAAGCAGAGAGGGCGGAGAGAGAAAGAAGGGCTAGAGAGGCAGCGAGAGAAGCGGCAAGAAGGGCACAGGCGGCAAAAATGACAGATAATAGCTTTGTAGCCGGTAAGGCTTCTTCCTCGGGAATGATTTGGCCTATGCCCTCAAGCAGGTACATCAGTTCCGGTTATGGCTATAGGGGAGTGGTGATGCCCGGCTCGGGAAATTTTCACTATGGCATAGATATAGCTGTAAATGCAGGAGCACCGATAGTGGCGGCAAAGGAAGGAAGAGTTATAGCTGCCGCTTATAATTATTCTATGGGTAACCATGTGATTATAGACCACGGTGGCGGACTTTATACTGTGTATATGCATGCTTCTAAACTTTTAGTTTCGGTGGGACAGGATGTGAGTCAGGGGCAGAACATAGCCTTGGTGGGCAGTACGGGGATGTCGACAGGCCCTCACCTGCATTTTGGAGTGAAGCTTAATGGACAGTATGTGAATCCGATGAATTATGTATCACCTTAATACAATGATACGCATCAGATAATGGAGATGATTGATGAAAGAGAATAAAAAGTTTTTTATAGGAGTATTGGTAGGAATAATTGTAACTGCAGTTTTTGTAGCAGGCTTTGTTAAGCTTGCCTTTGAGAGTAGGCTTGTAAGGGGATTGTTGTTTGATACAGTGAAAAAGGTATCGTTGATTACAGATGAAGCTGTAGTAAGAAGAAAGGACACCACTACCGGAGCTGCCATCGACTGGAATGAGGTAGAAAAGAAGTCTGCTGAAATATATGATGCCATAGATCATTACTATCTTAATGAGATAGATAATAACAAGCTGAAAGACGGAATGTATAAGGGACTGACAGACAGCTTGGGAGATCCGTATACTGTATACTATAATGCTGAGGAGTTTGAGGAATTTAATACTTCATCCAGTGGAACTTACTGTGGAATAGGTGTAGTAGTGAGCCAAAATGCAAGTACAGGAGCGATAACCGTAGTAAAAACTTTTAAAAAAGGCTCCGGTGAAGAAGAGGGGATGCTTGCAGGAGATATAATCTACAAGGTTGGCGGAGAAAAGATAGCAGGACTTGAACTTTCTAAGGTGGTGGCTAAGATAAAGGGAGAAGAAGGTACCCTTGTGAAGGTAACTGTTTTAAGAAACGGAAAGGAAATAGAGTTTAACTTAGAGAGAAGAAAGCTTGAGATAGACACAGTTAATTACAGAATGGAAGAAAAAGAAGGAAAGAAAATAGGATATATAGCTGTTACAGAGTTTGATGAAGTGACTGCATCCCAGTTTAAAGAGGCTATAGATAGCTTAGAAAAAGATGGAATGCAGGGCTTGGTAGTAGATTTGAGAGATAATCCGGGAGGATTATTAGATGTAACCTGTGAAATGCTTGACAGGATGATAAAAAAAGGCCTTCTTGTCTATACAGTGGACAAGAGTGGGAAGAGGATTGATGAAGAAGCTACAGATGATTTGAGCTTTGACAAGCCTGTAGTTATCCTTGTAAATGGAAATTCCGCATCGGCCTCGGAGGTTTTCTCAGGGGCTATGAAGGATTATAAGGCGGCAACCTTAGTTGGTACCAAGACCTTCGGTAAGGGAATAGTCCAGTCCATAGTTCCTTTTGGAGACGGAACGGCAATGAAGGTAACCGTATCTAAATATTACACTCCAAATGGTATAAATATTCATGGAAGAGGCATTGAACCGGATATTGTAGAAGAGCTTGATAAGGAAGCATTAAAGGATGGAAAACTTGAGAGAAATGAGGATAATCAGTTAGAAAAAGCTTTGGATATAGTGAAGGATAAGTTAAATCATTTAAGATAAAGGGTTATGGGAATTTGAGATAAAAGTAAGTATCAAATTTTATAGTTTGATAAATAAAAGAGTAGTTAGGATTGAACAAAGGTTTGATTTATGGTATACTACACTAACATAGGTTAGTTTATAAAATATCTGGAGGATATTATGGGAAAAATGAGATTAGTCACAAGAAGTGATTTCGATGGCCTTGTATGTGCTATGATACTTAAAGAACTTGATATAATTGATGACATAAAATTTGTACATCCCAAAGATGTACAGGATGGCAAGGTAGATATTACCGAAAATGATATAACTACAAACTTACCATATGACCCAAGGGTAGGTCTTGCTTTTGATCACCATGAAAGTGAGCTAAGTCGTGTAGATGCAGGCGAAGCAAGTACAAAGTTCATCATAGATGGATATGCAAAGTCTGCAGCTAGAGTTGTATACGATTATTATGGTGGAGCTGAGAGAATAACCAGAGTATCAGAGGAAATAATGGAAGCTGTAGATAAGGGTGATAGTGCTGATTTTACAGTGGATGATATTTTGGAGCCTGAGGGTTGGACTCTGCTTAACTATGTGATGGATGCAAGGACAGGTCTTGGAAGATTCCATGACTTTAAGATTTCAAACTATGACTTAATGATGGAACTTATTGATTACTGCCTTATTCACCCAATCAATGATATATTGGCACTTCCGGATGTAAAGGAAAGAGTGGATCTTTACTTTGAACAGCAGGAACTTTTTAAGGCACAGCTTAAAAGGCTTGTTAAGGTTGAGGGAAAGGTTGCAGTTATTGACCTTAGAAATGAAGAGACAATTTATGCCGGCAATAGATTTATGGTATATGCCTTATATCCTGATACAGAGATTTCAGTCCATGTTGCTTGGGGATTTAAAAAGCAGAATA
>NZ_JBQNBU010000008.1:0-50718 GCF_052169795.1 Catonella sp. | reverse complement strand
GCTATCTCACTTTCAGCCTTAATCCCAACAGCCATTTCTCTCCTCTTCTTTCTATACTAATTAACCTAAAATTTCACAGATAGCATCAAACACTTCTGTCATAGGCTTAGTACCATCTACCTCTTTATACACATTCCTGCTCTGATAAAATTCTTCAAGAGGCTGTGTCTGTGCGTGGTATACCTCAAGACGCTTCTTAACAGTTTCAGGCATATCATCAGGTCTCTGAATTAAATCTCCGCTACATTTATCACAAATGCCCTCTGCCTTGGTATTGTTATAAATAATATGATAAGTTTCTCCACAGTTAGGACAGGTTCTTCTTCCTGACATTCTTTCAACAATGTTCTCATCAGGAACAACTACATTTACTGCATAGTCAATGTTCTCGCCTAATTTCTTAAGAGCCTCTTCAAGAACTTCTGCCTGAGGTATAGTTCTTGGATAACCATCTAAGATATAGCCCTTAGCACAGTCATCCTTTGCTACCCTGTCTAAAAGAATGCTTACAGTAAGTTCATCAGGAACAAGCTGTCCCTTATCCATATATTCCTTAGCCTTAAGACCAAGCTCTGTATTATTCTTGATATTATATCTGAATATATCTCCTGTAGATATATGTGGAAGACCGTATTTTTCAGCAATCTTAATTGCCTGTGTACCTTTGCCCGCACCCGGAGCACCAAGCATAACTATTTTCATATAGACCTCCTTAATTATTTAATAGGGAATTCCAGAGGAATTTCCTATTAAAATAAAAGCTGCAGCCGGACTATAACATTCATCTGTCATAACCTGCTACAGCTCGATATTAAATGTAACTTTTAATCATTTAAGAAACCTTTGTAGTGTCTCTCAAGCATCATTGACTCAATCTGCTTCATTGTTTCAAGAATAACGCCTACCACGATTATAAGAGAAGTTCCTCCAAATGATACATCTGCTCCAAATACACCTGAAAAGATAATTGGAACAAGGGCTGCAAATGTGAGCCCGCAAGCTCCTATAAATATTATGCTGTTAAGCACTTTTGTAAGATAATCACTTGTTGGACGACCCGGTCTTATACCTGGTATAAAACCACCTGACTTCTTCATATTGTTTGCAATCTCAAGCGGATTAAATGTAATAGATGTATAGAAGTAAGCAAAGAATATTATCATTACCACATAAAGTACAAGACCCAATGTGTACTTTGCCTCACCCAGACTGCTGAAATTACACCAAGCACCCTGATTTAACACCTTCAATATCTTCTCTCCAAGAGATGCCCCTGCACCGCTTTTTGGTTCTACACCAAGAAATCTGGCTATAATAATCGGTGTCTGCAAAATAGAACTTGCGAAGATAATAGGCATAACACCACCGGTATTTACCTTAAGTGGAATATTTGAACCTGAACCTCCAACAAGTCTTCTACCCTGAAGCTTCTGTGCATACTGCACAGGGATTTTTCTGATTGCATCATTTAATACAATTATATAAATTGTAAGTGCAACAATTACAACTACTATGAGGATTGCTGCAATAACCTTATTGATAACAGTTGTTCCGCCAACAACATAAGTATTAAATAATTTAATAATGTCTGATGGCATTCTTGAAACTATGTTTACAAGAAGGATGATTGATATACCATTACCCACACCCTTATCAGTAATTTTCTCACCTATCCACATAAGGAAGGCAGATCCTGCTGTAAGTGTCAGTGTAATAACTATTATTGAAGCTACGGATTTATTTTCCAAATAGTTCAAATTGCTAAAGCCTATTGCCATTGCCACACTTTCTATAAGAGCAAGTGCTACTGTAAGATAACGAGTGGCTGCTGCAATCTTCTTTCTTCCATCTTCTCCTTCTTTCTGTATCTCCTCAAGCCTTGGAATGGCTATGGTGAGAAGCTGCATTATAATAGAAGAAGTGATGTAAGGAGTAATACTTAGTGCAAAAATTGATAACTGTTCAAATGATCCACCGGTAATGGCATTCAGAAAGGACAGCTGAGTAATCTGAGATAAGAACTCAGATATCCTGCTACGATCAATCCCTGGAATTGGAAGCTGTGATCCAAGTCTGACTACTGCAAGACACAAGAGAGTGAATAAAATTCTCTCTCTTATATCCTTTACCTTAAGAGCATTACGAATCGCTTTTATCATTAGATCACCTCAGCAATCCCGCCAAGATTTTTAATCTTTTCTTCTGCCGAAGCACTGTAAGCGTTTACTTTAACTGTAAGCTTCTTTGTAAGTTCTCCATTTCCAAGAATCTTCACACCATCACAAACTTTTTTAATTACACCTGCATCAAGAAGAGCCTGAATTGTTACTTCAGTTCCATCTTCAAAGAGGTTAAGTTCTGATACATTGATAGCTACGATTTCTTTGGAATTTCTATTTACAAAGCCTCTCTTAGGAATTCTCCTGTAAAGTGGCATCTGACCACCTTCAAACCCCGGTCTTGGAGCTCCTGAACGAGCCTTCTGTCCCTTATGTCCCTTACCGGCAGTCTTACCATTTCCAGAAGCATGTCCACGGCCTCTTCTGAAATTATTACTCTGACGAGAGCCTGCTACAGGCTGTAAGTCTGTTAAATTCATGTTCACACCTCCCCTTCTTAGATTTCTTCTACCTTGAGCAGATATGCAACCTGCTTAATCATTCCTCTTATTGCCTCATTGTTAGGAAGAGTATTGCTGCGTCCTGTTTTCTTAAGGCCAAGAGCTTCTACTGTCTTCCTGTGCTTTGGTATGCGTCCGATAACAGACTTAACCAATGTTACTTTTAATTTATCAGCCATTATATTATCCTCCTATATTATAATTTACTATATCCGAATGAGCATTTACAGATCAGAAACGGAAATGCCACGAAGCCTAGCAAATTCTTCAGGAGTCTTGAGCTTAGATAAACCATTGATTGTTGCAAGTACAACATTCTGCTTGTTATTTGAACCAAGAGACTTAGTTCTGATATTCCTGTAACCTGCAAGCTCAAGTACATTACGAGCAGGACCGCCGGCAATTACTCCGGTACCATCAGGTGCTTTCTTAAGAAGAACCTCTGCACTTCCAAACTTACCAATAAAATCATGAGGTACGCTTCCGTTTTCATCAATTGGAAGTGAAACCATATTCTTAATAGCGTCTTCTTTACCCTTACGGATAGCTTCAGGGATTTCAGCAGCCTTTCCAAGACCTGCACCAACTCTGCCGTTCTTGTCTCCTACAACTACGAGAGCTGAGAATCTCATGTTGCGTCCGCCCTTTACAACCTTGACAACTCGCTTAATGGCAACTACTTTGTCAAAAAGCTCATTGTTCTCAGTATTATTATCTACTGAACGATTCATGTTTATTCCTCCTTCTCTTAGAATTCAAGACCTGCTTCTCTTGCAGCGTCAGCGAGTGCCTGTACTTTTCCCTGATAAATGAAACCACCTCTATCGAAAACGACTTCCTTAATTCCTTTTTCAAGTGCTTTTTTAGCTATAGCTGTACCTACTGCAGCTGCAGCAGCTACATTATTAGTATGTTCAAGACCGGCCTTAACATCCTTTTCAAGTGTGGATGCAGCAACTAAAGTAGCTCCAGCCTGGTCGTCAATGATCTGTGCGTACATATGGCTATCACTTCTAAATACAGCAAGACGAGGTCTTGCAGCTGTACCAGAAAGATGTGCACGCATTCTTCTATGTTTCTTTTCGCGAATAGCGCTTCTTGATGCTTTACGAACCATTCTTTTTCACTCCTTTAATTATTTTTTACCGGTCTTACCAACCTTACGCCTGATAATCTCATAATCGTACTTAATACCCTTGCCCTTATATGGCTCCGGCATTCTCTTCTCTCTGATTTCAGCTGCGTACTGACCAACCTTCTCCTTATCAATACCTTTAACAAGAATCTTGTTTGTACCTTCAACTGTTGACTCAACGCCCTCAGGATCAGTCATAACTACCGGATGAGAATATCCTAAGTTAAGGGTAAGCTCTTTTCCAGCTTTAGATACTCTATAACCTACACCGTTTACTTCAAGTGTCTTGGTATAACCTTCAGTTACACCAACTACCATGTTATTAATAAGTGTTCTTGTAAGTCCATGAAGAGACTTCATCTTCTTCAATTCGTTAGGTCTTGTAACAACAATCTCACTGTTCTCAAGTTTGATTATCATTTCCTTAGGAAGCACTCTTTCAAGTGTTCCCTTAGGACCTTTTACAGTCACTTTATTATTTTCTGCAATATCAACAGTAACACCTGCCGGTACTGCGATAGGCATTCTTCCTATTCGTGACATGCCCGCACCTCCATTTTTATTTTTGTTATCAGATACTAATTACCAAACAAATGCAAGAACTTCTCCACCAACTCCGAAGCCTCTCGCCTCTTTATCAGTTATAACGCCCTTGTTTGTAGATACTATAGCAACTCCGAGTCCTCCAAGAACCTTTGGAAGGTCTGCACAGTTAGCATAAACTCTATAACCAGGCTTTGAAATTCTCTTAATTCCGTTAATAACCTTTTCATTCTTATCCTTACCATACTTAAGTACGATATGGATATTCTTGAAACCGTTAACCTCATTGATTTCAAAGCTTTTTATATAACCCTCTTTCAAGAGAATCTCTGCGATTGATACCTTCATATTGGAAGCAGGTACATCAACCTCATCGTGTTTAGCCGTATTTGCATTACGGATTCTTGTAAGCATATCAGCAATTGGATCACTTGTTGTCATTTATATAACCTCCTTCCTAATATTACCAGCTAGCTTTCTTTACGCCTGGGATCTGTCCTTTATAAGCTAATTCACGGAAGCAAATTCTGCAAATTCCGAATTTTCTTAAATAAGCATGAGGACGGCCACAGATTTTGCAACGGGTATATTCCCTGGTAGAGAACTTTGCAGGTCTTTCCTGCTTAAGTTTCATTGATAACTTAGCCATGTTTCCTCCTTAATTACTTTGCAAAAGGCATTCCGAATGCTCTAAGCAATTCTCTTGCCTCTTCGTCTGTTTCAGCGGTAGTTACAAATATTACATCCATACCTCTTACTTTGTCTACTTTATCATACTCAATCTCAGGGAAAATAAGCTGTTCCTTAAGACCAAGTGCATAATCACCTCTGCCGTCAAAAGCATTAGGATTAACACCTCTGAAGTCACGAACTCGTGGAAGTGCAAGATTGATGAGACGGTCAACGAACTCATACATCTTATCACCTCTTAAAGTTACTTTACATCCGATTGGCATACCCTCACGGAGTTTAAAGTTTGCGACAGACTTCTTTGCCTTTGTATATACAGCCTTCTGTCCTGTAATTATTCCGAGATCATTAGCAGCTGTCTCAAGAATCTTAGAATTCTCTTTAGCCTCACCAACGCCCATATTAATAACTACTTTATCAAGCTTTGGAATCTGCATTACATTTTTATAACCGAACTTTTTCTGTAAAGCAGGTGCAATTTCCTTATCATAGGTTTCTCTTAACCTGTTCACTATGAATACCTCCTTCCAGTATTAGTCAATGATATCGCCTGTTGCCTTAGCTACACGGACCTTCTTGTCGCCCTGCATAGTAAATCCAACTCTTGTTACCTTGCCCTTTGCAACATACATAACATTAGAGATATCTATAGCAGCTTCCTCATGAACGAGTCCGCCGTTAGGATTGCTCTGTGATGCTTTCTTATGCTTTGTTACCATGTTAACACCTTCAACGATTACCTTACCTTCTTTAACGGAGATAACCTTTCCTTCGGTGCCCTTATATTTTCCTGTGATTACCTTAACGGTATCACCCTTTTTAATCTTACTGGTAGCCACTCTTACACCTCCTTATAAAACTTCCGGAGCAAGTGAAACGATCTTCATGAACTGCTTCTCACGAAGTTCTCTTGCTACTGGTCCAAATATACGAGTTCCGGTTGGTGTCTTGTCTTCCTTTATTATTACTGCTGCATTCTCATCGAACTTTATATAAGAACCGTCTTTTCTACGGCAACCCTTCTTAGTACGAACTACAACAGCTTTTACAACGTCACCTTTTTTAACAACTCCGCCTGGTGTTGCATCTTTAACACTGGCAACGATTATATCGCCTATAGCGGCATATCTTCTGGTTGAGCCACCCATAACACGAATGCAAAGAAGCTCTTTTGCACCGGTATTATCAGCAACTGCCAATCTGGTTTCCTGCTGTACCATTACTAGCACTCCTTTCAAATATTAAAAGATGGGATAATTATTTTGCTCTCTCAACTATTTCAACAAGTCTCCATCTCTTTGTCTTTGACAGAGGTCTGGTCTCCATTACTTTTACTCTGTCACCTACATGGCACTCGTTGTTAGCATCCTCAGCATAAAGCTTACGAGTTCTCTTAACGATCTTACCATACAGTGGGTGCTTCACATTATCTATAACTGCAACAACGATAGTCTTATCCATCTTATCGCTAACTACCTTGCCGGTACGCACTTTTCTAAGATTTCTCTCTTCCACGAGTATGTCTCCTTTCTTCGGATTAATTACCTAAGCCTAGTTAGCCTGTCTTGTTAAAACAGTCTGAATTCTTGCGATATTCTTTCTAACTTCTCTAATACGGCTTGTATTGTCAAGCTGGTTAGTTGCATTCTGGAATCTTAAATTAAAAAGTTCCTTCTTTGCAGCAACTAATTCTTCATTAAGCTCAACCTGTGTTTTACCATTAAGGTCCTGAACATACTTTCTACTCTTCATTATTCAGCACCTCCTTCTAAATCTGCTTTGGATACTACTTTACACTTAAGTGGAAGCTTGTGCATAGCGAGACGAAGAGCCTCTCTTGCGATTTCTTCATCAACTCCACCGATTTCAAACATTACTCTGCCAGGTTTAACAACTGCTGCCCAGTAGTCAAGGGAACCTTTACCGGAACCCATTCGGGTTTCAGCAGGCTGTAAGGTAACCGGCTTATCCGGGAATATCTTAATCCATACCTTACCACCACGCTTAATGTAACGAGTCATAGCAATTCTGGCTGCTTCTATCTGATTTGACTTAACCCAAGATGGCTCAAGTGCAACGATACCGAACTCTCCATTTGATATAGTATTGCCTCTGTGAGCAGCGCCCCTCATAGAGCCACGGAACTGCTTACGATGCTTTACTCTTTTTGGCATTAACATTATTTATCGCTCCCTTCCTTTTTGTTGTTTCCCTTAGTAGGAAGAACTTCTCCAAGGTAGATCCAGCACTTAACACCAACTTTACCATAAGTTGTGTCAGCCTCTGCAAAACCATACTCGATGTCTGCACGAAGTGTCTGAAGAGGAATTGTTCCCTCGCTGTAGAACTCTGTACGAGCCATATCAGCACCGCCAAGACGACCGGATACGCTTGTCTTTATACCCTTAGCACCGTTCTTCATAGTTCTGCCCATTGCAGACTTCATAGCACGTCTAAATGAAATACGGGCTTCAAGATCCTTAGCTATCTTCTCTGCAACCAACTGTGCACTTAAGTCAGCCTTCTTAATCTCCTTAACCTTAATATCTACTTTCTGCTTACTTAACTTCTGAACTTCTACCTTTAACTTGTCAACATCAGCACCTGCCTTACCGATTACTATACCAGGCTGTGAAGTATTAACAATAACGATAACTCTGTCAGTTGTTCTTTCTATTTCAATGCTACCTATTCCGGCATCGTAGAGTTTCTTCTTAAGAAATTCTCTAATCTTATAATCTTCTACAAGGAAGTCTGCGAAATCTTTACCAGCATACCATTTTGATGACCAGTCTTTGATTACGCCAACTCTTATACCGTGAGGATTAACTTTCTGTCCCATTTGGCCTTAACTCTCCTTTCGTATTACTTCTCATTAAGAATTACAGTTATGTGACTCATTCTCTTGAAGATGCGGTATGCACTTCCTCTTGCCCTTGGCTGTACTCTCTTCATGATTGGGCCATCTCCTGCGAAACACTCCTCAACGAAAAGGTTGTCGCGGTTAAGACCTTTAACCTCTGCATTTGCAATTGCAGACTTAAGTAACTTCTCTATTACTGTTGAAGCATATCTTGGGTTATATGCTAATATACCGAGTGCTGTATTTACATCCTTGCCTCTGATCGCATCAAGAACGAAACAAGCCTTCTGAGTTGAAACTCTTGCATAAGATAACTTTGCGTGTGGTCTCATTTCTCTATTGTTCTCATTTCTCTCTCTTTTGATCTGGGATCTATGTCCTTTTGCCATGGATGTACCTCCTTTCAGTTTTGTGGAAATATTCTATTACATTCTCTTTTCGTCTTTACCATGTCCTCTGTAAGACCTTGTTGGTACAAATTCTCCAAGCTTGTGTCCTACCATATCTTCTGTAACATATACAGGCACATGCTTTCTTCCATCGTGAACAGCTATTGTATGTCCAACGAATGAAGGGAAGATTGTTGAACGACGTGACCAAGTCTTAACTACGCTCTTATCACCGGCAGCGTTAAGAGCATCTATTTTCTTTAATAAATGTCCATCAGCAAATGGTCCCTTTTTAAGTGATCTTGCCATGATTAAACCTCCTTATAATCTATTATTTAAGTCCCTTACCATCGCGTCTTCTTACGATTAACTTATTGGACCTCTTATTGCTCTTTCTTGTCTTAAGACCAAGAGCAGGTTTACCCCAAGGTGTAACAGGGCCTGGACGACCAATTCCTGTTTTACCTTCACCACCACCGTGTGGATGGTCATTAGGGTTCATGACAGAACCACGAACTGTAGGTCTGAAACCTTTATTACGTGTACGTCCTGCTTTACCAACATTTACAAGTTCATGTTCAATATTTCCAACCTGACCGATAGTTGCACGGCACTCTACAGGCACCATTCTCATTTCACCGGATGGCATTCTGAGTGTAGCATACTTGCCTTCCTTAGCCATAAGCTGAGCTGCATTTCCTGCTGCACGGACTAACTGTCCACCCTTGCCAGGATATAACTCTATATTGTGAATATTTGAACCTACAGGAATAGCTGAAAGAGGAAGACAATTGCCTACTCTTACTTCAGCTCCGGCTCCGTTCATAAGGGTTGTTCCTACAGTTAAGCCTACAGGAGCAAGGATATAAGCCTTCTCTCCGTCTGCATAATGTAAGAGTGCTATATTTGCTGTACGGTTTGGATCGTACTCAATAGCAACAACCTTTGCCGGAATTCCATCTTTTCTTCTCTTGAAATCAATAATTCTATAAAGCCTGCGAGAACCGCCGCCTCTATGTCTTACAGTAATCTTACCCTGATTATTACGACCTGAATTCTTCTTAAGTGATACACACAAAGACTTTTCCGGAGTTGACTTTGTAATCTCTGCATAGTCTAAACCGGTCATATTTCGTCTTGAAGGTGTATATGGGCCGAATTTCTTAATTCCCATTATATAACTCCTTTCGCTGTTATCGGCTGCGCGCCATACTGTTTAATAATTATAATCCCTGGAAGATTTCGATATCCTTGCTGTCCTCAGCAAGTTTTACATAAGCCTTCTTTGTCTTAGCTGTTCTTCCAAATGTTGCTCCACGTCTCTTAACTTTTCCATCTGCAGTTACTGTGTTTACCTTAACAACCTTTGTTCCTGCAAACATTTTCTCTACAGCTTCTTTAATCTGAGTCTTGGTAGCTTCAGGATTTACAGAGAATACATACTTCTTCTCTGCCATGCCGTTCATACTCTTCTCAGTGATGATAGGCTTCAAAATAACGTCATAATATTTAATATCTGCCATTATGCGTATACCTCCTCAATCTTTGAAACAGCATCCTTAGTCATAACAAGGCTGTCATGATTTAAGATATCATACACATTGATGCTATTGGTCAAAGTTGTTGCAACTGACTCAAGGTTTCTTGCTGAAAGGATTACATTGTCTTCCTTCTCGCCAAGAACAATAAGTGCTCTATTAGCCTTAATATCCTCTAAAACCTTCTTAGCAGCCTTTGTCTTAATCTCACCAAGCTTGAACTCATCAAGCACGATAAGCTTATTCTCATTTAATTTTGTTGTGAGTGCAGAACAGATAGCTGCCCTTTTTTCTTTTCTATTCATTTTGAACGAATAATCTCTTGGCTGTGGTGCAAAAACAACACCGCCACCCTTCCACTGTGGGCTTCTGATAGATCCCTGTCTAGCGTGACCGGTTCCCTTCTGTCTCCAAGGCTTTCTTCCGCCTCCACGAACTGCCGCACGTGTTTTTGCACTCTGTGTACCCTGACGGTTGTTAGCAAGCTGTAAAACAACTGCTCTATGCATCAGATGCTCTTTAACTTCTACTGCAAAGATTTCATCATTAAGCTCTAATGAACCAACTTCTTTGCCTTCCATATTTAATACTGATATGTTTGCCATTTATCTTTCCTCCTTCCCGTCAGGTTCTATTATTTATTCTTCCTTGTTGTATTTTTGAGCATTACAAGCGCTTTCTTAGCTCCTGGAACTGCTCCTTTAACAAGGATTAAATTCTTCTCTGCATCAACTCTTACTACTTCAAGATTCTGAATTGTAACCTTTACATGACCCATATGTCCGGCCATCTTCTTGCCCTTAAATACCTTACTAGGATCGGAACAAGCTCCGTTTGAACCTGCATGTCTGTGGTACTTAGAACCATGTGCCATAGGTCCTCTGTGAAGACCATGTCTGTGAATAGCACCCTGGAAACCTTTACCCTTAGATGTAGCAGTTGCATCAACCTTATCTCCGGCTGCAAATACATCTGCCTTTATCTCATCTCCGGCTTTGTAGTTTTCAGCATCTTCAAGCTTAAACTCTTTTAAGAATCTCTTTACAGGAACACCTGCCTTAGCAAAATGTCCTTTCTTTGGCTTATTAACAAGGCTCTCACGAATCTCGCCAAAACCTACCTGAACTGCGCTATAGCCATCATTTTCTACTGTCTTAACCTGAGTTACCACAGTAGGATCAGCCTTTAATACAGTTACAGGAATTAATGAACCATCCTCAGCAAAAATCTGTGTCATACCGATTTTTGTAGCAAGTATTGCTTTCTTCATTTCTTTACCTCCTGTTAATCTACAGCGGACCGAAACTTGTCGGTCATCCTAGATGGCATAAATAGGAGTTTTCTCTCTATCATAACCCTAAGGATCTTGCTAAATTTGTTTTTCCTACTTACTCTTCATGTTGATTTTAATTTCAACACCGGCAGGAACATCAAGTCTTGATAACGCGTCAACCAATTTCTGGTTAGGCTCGAAAACATCAATGAGTCTTTTGTGGGTTCTCTGCTCAAACTGTTCTCTGGAGTCCTTATACTTGTGCACCGCACGAAGTATTGTAACTATCTCTTTCTTCGTAGGAAGAGGTACAGGACCACTAACCTTTGCTCCAGCCTTCTTTACAGTGTCAACAATCTTTGTTGCTGAACTGTCGATAAGCTGATGATCATACGCCTTTAATGTAATTCTCATTACTTGACTTGCCATAAAAAAAGTCGCCTCCTTTTCGCACTTTCGTGAATTCTCACTATTTAGTACGACAAGCGGTGACTGTACACACACCCGGGTGTTTCGCAAACATAACTATGAATGACTCACACCACGCCCTACTCTGTAGAACATATTAGTTGTTTTCTGTACAGTGACTTGTCGCCAGGTTTGCAGGCTTTACAGCCTCTTGACATTCGCTCCACGAAAAACCCAAAAACCTGTATAAACAGCTTTCTCGGCAACCTCCGCTTCTTAGCTATCAATGCCACAACAGTACCATTATATTCTATTTTTTATAATATTGCAAGTAATAATTAAGCTTTTTCCACTTTTAGTTGTTTTGTATAATATTGTTTATTATTTCCCTCATTACCTTGTCATATATTGCTTTAGTATAATGCAAGCCATCCCTAGTTTCAGCCTCATACCCTCTTACTGAAGATACTTCAGTATAGCCATCCACATATTTTACATCAGTCACTGCCAGTTTCTTCTTCATAGCAGCATTAAATTTCACTATATCCTTATTATCAATTTTATATTTCGCCTTGTCTACATATGGTAGTACTGATACATAAAATATCTTTGCTCCTGATTTTTCTGACAATTTAATCAGACAATTACTCAACTCCTCAGCATGATGTTCTCCCAAACTGTTTACTCCTAAAAGAACCGCAACATCAGTTATACCTTTTTCAGTAATGTCTTTTACCAAGTCTGCTTCCTCATTCTCAGTCAGCGTATTTATAATATATTTCTTCTGTACCTTACCAAGTCTTACCTTTAATTCATAATCTATAAAGTCCGTACCTACTCCACTTTCAGCCAGCCAGTATATTTTTTCATCAATTTTTTCTTCATATTCCTCCCTGTTTTGAGACATAAGAAAAACATTGCTGTCACCTAGAAGCAAGAGTTTTTTTTCTTTAATTTCGAATACCTTATTTCCACCTATGCCTGATGTTTCTTCTTTAGTATTAGTTTCCACCTTCTCTCCATCTTTCTTAATTTCATTTCTAATTGATTTCACATAAAACTCCGGTTTCTTTTTTAACAGCGACTTCCACTCCACCTGTTCGTACAGCAACATGGCAAGAATATTTAACATAGTAAAAATCAAAAAAAGCTTAAAGAGTTTGTATCTTTTATTCTCATTCATAGATACTCTACCTCCTTAAGCCTGTTAAATCACTTCAATTCTTCTTTTTTATTACTAATCAACGATAAGATTTCGCTAAATACTGCATTATAAACTTTTTTCGAATAATGAATGCCATCACTAGTCTGCTTATGATATTGCTTTACAGACTTTACAATTTTATATGCATCTACATAAGTTACATCACTTTTTTTAAATCCGTCCCGTGTCAGCTTATTATGCTGCATCATTACTTTTTCTCTGTTTTTATACCTGCCTTTATGTACATAAGGCAGTGTGTTTACATAATAAACTCTGCACCCGCTTTTTTTTGCAAGTTTTTTTAAACAGTCCACAATTAATTTAGTGGATTTTTCTCCATCATCAACCCCCGTATAACTCTTTTTCCCTTTTGACATTCCATAGGCAATACTGTCCCCTATAACCAAAATAGTTTTATCATCCTTTGGCTTCTTCTTAGTCTCAGCATATCCTTTATGACTAAATATAAAAAGAAACACTAAAATTCCACACAGCAAAAAAATCAACTTTTTAGAGTACCCTCTCATAAGTACCTCCATTTTAGTTAGTTTCACCGTATTCAGCCGAATGCAGTATGGTTATATTAGGGTAATACTTAAGCCATGCCTTACCGACTATTTTTTCTTTCTTTACATATTTATTGTCCCAAAATCTTGCATCTTTACTTTCGTCCCTATTATCACCCAGCATAAAGTAACAGCCTTCAGGTATATTATACGGGCCGTAATTTCCTTTCGGTGCATCATTGATATATGGTTCTGATAAAGGTTTATCACTGTCATTTATATATACAAGCCCATCTTTAATCTCCAGTTTTTCTCCAGGAAGACCTATAATGCGCTTAAGATAATTCTCACTTTCATCATCCGGATTGATAAACATAACTATATCGCCTCGTTTCGGCTCTTCAAACAAATATGCAAGTCTGTTTACTATGAGTCTATCATCCGGCTGAACTACCGGAATCATAGACCCCGTAGGTACTTCAGCATTGGCATACACAAATTTGTTCATTAAAAATGCCAGAACAAAAGCCAGTATTATAAGGAAAACATAATCCCTTACTTCCTTAATGACAGACTTTTTATCCCATTTCTTTTTTTCTTTATTATTTTCTATTTTATTTTCCATTATTTTCCAATCCACCTTCCTGATGCACCACAAGGAAGCACCAAGTTATTTTTCTTTACCGGCAGACCTATTTCTTCTGCCATTACTTTACCGCCAAACTTATCAGCTATTAAAGTATTTAACATATAACTAAGTACTGCAGGCTGCAAACCTGTAGTATAACTGTTTATAAGAAAAAATTCACTTTTCTTATGTAGCAGCTCTGTGCATTTTTTCATAAAAGGATATACCGATTCCTCAATTTTCCATATCTCTCCCTTAGGCCCTCTGCCATAAGAAGGAGGATCCATTATTATTCCATCATAATGATTGCCACGCCTTATTTCCCTCTCCACAAACTTAACGCAATCATCCACTATATAACGAATAGGTGCATTTTCAAGCCCTGAAAGCTTTGCATTTTCTTTTGCCCAGGCAACCATGCCCTTAGCTGCATCTACATGTACAACTTCAGCTCCGGCTTTTGCAGCTGCCACCGTCGCTCCGCCCGTGTATGCAAAAAGATTCAACACCTTCAGTTTCCTGTTACTTTTACTAATGATATTCGAAAACCAGTCCCAATTCACCGCCTGCTCAGGAAATAAGCCCGTATGTTTAAAACTAAAAGGCTTAAGATTAAAGGTCAAATCTCTGTAATGGATATTCCACTGTTCAGGAAGGTTAAAAAATTCCCATTCACCGCCACCACGATTACTGCGGTGATAATGTGCAGATGGTCTCTTCCATTCTTTAAGTTCTTTTTCAGTATCCCAAATCACCTGAGGATCAGGACGAATGAGGGTATAACCGCCCCAACTTTCAAGCTTTTCACCCTTTGAACAGTCTAAAACTTCATATTCTTTCCAATTATTAGCAATCCACATTGATGTATGGCTCCTATATTTTCTAATAAAACTGCCACATCAGGCTAAATTTTAACCTGATGTGGCAAAGTAAAATTTAATTTTAATCTGAAGCACAGGCTGCTTTATTCGGCTTTTCCTACTGAACCGAAAAGTTCCATTTTCTCTTTAACTGTAGCCTTGATAGCCTCAAATCCCGGAGCAAGTACCTTACGAGGATCAAATCCCTTGCTTGCTTTATCCTTATTTGCTTCAAAATATTCTCTTGTGGCTGCAGTAAATGATAACTGGCACTCTGTATTAACATTAATCTTAGATACACCAAGCTCTATAGCTTTCTTGATCATATCAGCTGGAATTCCTGTACCGCCGTGAAGCACAAGTGGTAAAATTCCTGTCTTTTTCTGTATAGCATCAAGAGTCTCAAATGAAAGTCCCTGCCAGTTTGCAGGATATACACCATGAATATTTCCAATGCCGGCAGCAAGGAAATCTACACCAAGGTCAGCTACTCTCTTGCACTCATCAGGATCTGCACATTCTCCCATACCAACTACACCATCTTCTTCTCCACCGATTGAGCCAACTTCAGCTTCGATAGAAACACCCATCTTATGAGCAGCCGCAACAAGCTCTGTAGTTTTAGCCACATTTTCATCAATAGGATAATGTGAACCATCGAACATGATTGAAGAAAAACCTGCTTCAAGGCACTTATAGCAGCCTTCAAATGAACCATGATCGAGATGAAGCGCTACAGGAACTGATATCTTAAGGTCCTTAAGTAAACCATTTACCATACCAACTACAGCATTGTAGCCACCCATGTACTTACCTGCACCTTCGGAAACACCAAGAATAACCGGACTTTTAAGCTCTTCTGCTGTTAAAAGAATGGCCTTTGTCCACTCAAGGTTATTGATATTGAACTGACCTACTGCATAATGACCTGCTTTTGCCTTAACTAACATATCTCTTGCTGATACTAAATACATAATGAACTCCATTCCGCATTTTTTACAATGCTATTTTAATGATAAATTATATTTAACTGTCCACATTTTATCACAACAATGCATAAAAGTAAAATAAAACTTAGGCTTTATTATATTTTCCATTTAAAAAATTATCAATCGCAGTCTCAACCGTACTTTTAAGCACAGGAATTGATGATATTTCTTTTGCAGCCAGATTATCTCTAAGTTTTCTATCAATTCCATTAGATATAATCATTTCGACACCTTCATTTTTGAGTGCTGACACTACATCTTCATCAACTGTAAGTTCTAAATCAGTTTTTTCTAACATCATGCTTCCTCTTGTTTCTACAATCAAAAACCTCTTAGCCTCTGCAAGTTTTCCTACCATTGATTCATTATTATCAATTGCAATGGCTACTTTGTGAATTTCTCCACCCTCCTCTATCTCTTCAGCATGATTTATGTTTTGAAGCAGATATTCAATTGTATCCGCAGTTTCAGAAAGTACATCTAACGCAAGCTCTTCTACCAACCCCTTGTCCATAGCCTCTGCAATCCTTGTATCCATCGGCAGTCTTGAGAGCACCGGTATTCCATATTTCAGACCTACATCATCAGTCTTTCCTTCTCCAAACGGATAGATAAGTTTTCCACAATCCGGACATTTGATGTAACTGTAGTTCTCCACCATTCCGAGAACCGGCACTTTCATGGCATTAGCCATATTTACAGCCTTTTCTACAATCATCGATACAAGTTCCTGTGGAGAAGTTACTATAATAATACCGTCAACAGGGAGTGACTGAAACACCGTAAGCGGAACATCTCCCGTACCGGGAGGCATATCCACAAACATATAATCCACATCTTTCCAGTTCACCTCAGACCAAAACTGCTTTACGGTTCCGGCTATAATCGGTCCTCTCCATACAACAGGTACGGATTCATCATCTAAGAGAAGATTGACTGACATAACCTGAACACCGCCTTTACTTACAGCCGGCTGTATTCCATTTTCATTTCCTTCCGCCTTCCCCTTAAGTCCAAAGCACCTTGGAATAGACGGACCTGTAATATCAGCATCCAGCACAGCTGATTTATAACCTTTTTTAGAAAATATTGATGCAAGCCTGGAAGTTACAAAGGACTTTCCTACTCCACCTTTTCCGCTTACAACTCCTATAACTCTTTTTACCGAGCCCTCATTTTTTAAGTCAATTATCTGTCTATTTCCACTATCGTTATTCAAAATACACCTCCTCGAATAATTTTGTTACCGCTTATATATTATCACTTTCCGACAAAATATTCAAATTTTCGCACTCAATTTTAAAATTTTACAATAGATTTTAATCTATATTTATGGTATAATTACAAAAGTTTACGCTTTTTAACTATGTAAGATGTGAAAGGAATGGTGCTAATGGCTTCCAATGCTAAAGATAAAGAAGAAAAATCTTTAAAAAATGAAACTGAAACTAAAAAATCTGCCAGAAAGTCTGTTAAAAAATCTGAAAACGCAAAATCTTCTAACAACATAACAGTCTCAAAAGATGATTTTCTTGCAAGATTAGAAAAAATTGTGGAACTTGCAAGAAAGAACAAAGATGTCATTGAGTCAGATAAAGTAAACGACTTTTTTAAGGATTTGAATATTGACTCTAATCAATATGAAAAAATTTGTGACTATCTTGAAAATAACAATATTACAATTATTAATATTAACGACATGGACGAAGATGCTTTTGATGATGTCCTGCCGGAGGTTGAAGATGATGCAGATCTTGATATAACTGATGACATCACTCTTTCTATAATGTCTGATGACCCTGTTAAGATTTACCTGAAAGAAATAGGAAATTATCCATTATTAAGCATGGAAGAAGAAGTTGAGCTTGCCAAAAAAATTGCCGAAGGCGATCAGTCTGCTTCTGAAAGACTTACCGAGTCCAATCTCAGACTCGTTGTAAGTATTGCCAAAAAATATGTAGGGCGTGGGCTTTCTTTCCTTGATCTTATTCAGGAAGGAAACTTAGGACTTATTAAGGCTGTTGATAAATTCGACTACTCTAAAGGATATAAATTCAGTACCTATGCTACCTGGTGGATAAGGCAGGCAATAACCCGTTCTATCGCAGACCAGTCCAGGACAATACGAATACCTGTACACATGTCGGAAGTTATTAATAAAGCCTACAGAATATCCAGAGGCCTTTTGCAAGAATTAGGCCGTGAACCTACTGAGGAAGAAATTGCTGAGAAAATGAACCTTCCTGTAGATAAAGTGAGAGAAATCATGAAAATTTCTGCTGATCCTATTTCACTTGACACTCCTATAGGAGAAGAAGATGACAGCCACCTTGGAGATTTCATAAAAGATGATACAATTATGGGACCTGAAGATGCTGCTGCCTATACAATGCTCCAGGATCAAATACAAAAACTTCTTAAAACCTTATCTGATAGAGAGCAGAGAGTACTCGTACTTAGGTTTGGGCTTCTTGACGGAAGGACAAGGACTCTTGAGGAAGTTGGAAAAGAATTTAATGTAACTAGAGAGCGTATCAGACAGATAGAGGCTAAGGCTCTTAGAAAACTCCGTCATCCTAACAGGGCAAAAATGCTCAGAGGTTTTGATTCTTATTAATTTTTGAAGAAATATCCTATTCAATAAACATAAAGACAGGCTGCTACAATTATAAGTATCAGCCTGTCTTTCTATTTAAGATTATTATGAATCTTAATATCAGTATTTCACTTATCTCCCTTCTCCACATCCATTAACTTACCATCATAGTAAAATTTTTGTGAAAATTTAATTCCAAGTGTCTTTTCATACTTTTTAATAAGTGGCAGTTCTCTTTCAGTTATTATGCTTAAGTTTCTTCCAACTCTTCCGGCTCTGCCTGTCCTGCCTGCTCTGTGGAGATAGGTATCGGCATCCTCAGGAAGATTTACATGAAAAACCGTATCCACATCATCAAATTGTAGACCTCTTGCCGCAATATCAGTTGCTATCAGATATTTGATTTTCTTATGTAAAAAGCCCTGCATAGCTTTTTTTCGCTCTTCTTTTGTACGCTCTCCGCCTATGAAGTCCACCTGATAATGATGATGGGCAAGCTTCTTATAAGTTTCTTCTATATCATAAATACCATTTACAAAAATAATAGCTTTTCTAGTTCTTATTGCTCCTGTTGTTCCACGAAGAATTTCAAGTTTGTTTCTTTTTTCACAAACTATATACCAGTGCTTGATATTATCCGGTATTTCCTTGCCGCCATCGGCAACAATTTCAGTAATATCTTTATCCCAAGCCTTTGCACCTTCTAAAGCTGCATTGGTAGCTGTTGCCGAAAATAATAAAAGCTGTCTGTCCCTTACAAAGCATTTAATCAAAGCATCAGTTGTTTCTTTATTATTTTTATCAAATAGCCTGTCACCTTCATCCAGTACCAGAGTTCTTACCAAATGAGCCGCTATCTTACGCTTTCTTATCAGCTCTATTATTCTTCCCGAAGTACCTACTATAATCTGCGGCTTTTTCTTTAAGTTTTCAATCTGCCTTATTATACTTGTATTTCCGCCAAGACACACCGAATGAAGTCCTATGCCTGTATTACCTCGTACAAGTTCTGCCTGCCTGTGTATCTGTAAGGCAAGCTCTGTAGTTGGGGCAACAATTACAATCTTGTTCTCATGCTCTGTCTTTTTATATTTCTCAAATAGAGGCAGCAAGTAAGCTAATGTCTTACCCGAACCTGTGGGAGCCTGCACAAAGAAACTTCCACCCTCAAGTATTTTCTTATAAGCTGCTTCCTGCACCGGAGTAGGATGCTTAAATCCAAACTTCCCTATTCCTACAAGGATCTTCTTATCTTCTATAAACTCATTAAATTCCATTATTTTGTAAACCAACTGCCTTTCATAGTGTGCTTAAATACTCTATAAGCTTTTTTCCCATTAGTAAAAGAAAAACTTGCCAGCTTATATCCATCAGGATTGTATTCATCAAAACTTCCATTATCTGATGCAGCAGCAACAAGATAACCATTGTTTACATCAATATTGCCATTATCCGAAGAATAAGGCAATTCTACTGCATTTTCCAAACTAAAAGTCATTTTTTCTTCATTTACAAGATATTTATAATAAAATGAATTCCTGCCTCCTGTGTTATTATTAAATACCATTATATGATACTGTCTGTTATCCAGCTTTTCATCCTTCTCTATATAAGCTGTACTCTGTCTCTTCTGACTTACAAAATCTCCATCTTTACTATAAAAAACTTTTCCATAGGCAGCCTTCAATTCATCAGTTCCGGAGATAATCGCCTTAATATTCGGATTTCTAAAAACATTGTTTATTCTTATTATCGAAGAAGTATTCTTCTCACTGACTATAAGGTCATTATCATTAATAAACTGTACAGAAGTAAATTTAAGTTTAGAACCGCCCTTCTTATAATATGAAGAAAACAGCTTATTAAAATTCACTATTTCCTTTGATTTGCCCTCTAAAATATCTAATGAAGAAATACCATCATTCCCATTTCTTTTAGACAGAGTGACAGCCTTTCTTATGCCGGTATTCAAATCCATATCTCCAAAGGCTACTGTACCATCCTCTAATCCGATAAATTTTTCAACCTTCCCCATCCTGTCAACCAAAGCAAATCTTCTCTTGTCTATTGCATAAAACAATTTATCATCAATAAGCCCTATATTTGTTTCAGGTGCTTCTCCGCCGTTTACAAGCGGTAGTTCAGCTCTTATTACTCCATAATTATCATAAAATAATATATGCCTGTTTTTTCTTCCATTATCATCTAAACCAAATACCGTGTACAATCCTTCTGACATTTGGCTTATTTCCCTCTCATGAACTGCCTCGAGAGTTTTCATTGTAACAGACTCCGACTCAGGAATTTCTACTTTATATCCTGCCTTAGCTATCATCTTATTATTTTCATCATAGATATATACAGATACATAATTTCGTTCACCAGGAATTAACCCTACTATAAGCCCCTCCTGCTCTGCAAGGGGCATTCCACTTGTATTTGTATACAATGAATTTGAAAAATTGCCGGCCTTAACATTTTCCCTACCATCAATTTCTTTCACGCTCACTGTGTATTTGGTATTTACTCTAAACTTATGCTTAAAATAAATATAGAGTCCAGTAGTATTAGTTCCATAAGGATTTACAATTAAAAGTGGAGAGTCTAAAGTATATTTTCTCTTTTTTTTGAACTTGTCTATTATACTTTTTGCCATTTTTTGATATTTCATAGAATATACTTCAGGCTTTTTAGTCTTAAGCTTTTTAGCCACCTTTTTATACATACTTTCTGCTGTAATAATTTCAGGCTTTGCATACTCTACCCTATCAGGAACAGTAGTTTCTGCTTTTTTGATATTTTCTTTTGTAGTCTTTGTTAAAAAGGCTGCTCCTGCCAGCACTACTACAAAAAAAATCGAAATTATAAGTGAAATCTTCAATGCTTTTTTTAACATATCTACCTCAACAATCTGCCAATATTTGCGTCCTCTGCTAAGTCAGGCGTACTGTAAAGTACAAGTAAATCTGTGATTTCATTCTCATTCAGATATTTCTTAAGACTCTTATTAAAATATCTGAGGTCAAGCATTATTATCCTATCATAATCCTTTATTAAGAATGGTACAAGGCTATGTGCAAAACTATCTTTGATAATAAGCAGAGTCTTACCGGTTTTATTATCCGTCTTTATATCTGTCACACTGTGATTACCGCCCAAAAATACTGTGTACTTATCCTTGCCTTTAAGAGCATCCGGATAATAAATGCTGTTAAAAGTCTTATCCTTATCATTATCCCACATCATACCGGCTTTGTCTATCTCTTCTGAAGAATAAACTGTAATACTGTCCGGTATCACTCCGCCTGTAATCCCTGTATTTACCTTAGAATCATAAGTACCAAGAAAATCTTCATCAACAATATCCACCTTAAAATATTTTAAAGGTAACACCTCAAGTCCCAATGCCTTTGCTATGGTTTCATAACCGTAATAGGCTCCGAGACTTGTCCAGTGATGATCAGTTCTATAATAAATATATTCATCTGCATGCTTTTTAAGATTTTTGCCTAAGCCTATTATAAAATCATCGCCTGCTTCCTTAACTACCTTATCTATAAAACTCGTCTGATTATAAACAGGTGCATCGGCAGGTAACCTATCTTTTAATATTTCTGAAGAAGACGGAGCAAGTGCTATCTTAAAATGTTCTTTACCGAATTTATCTGCATACATTTTTACAAAGTCTGCTATTACAGTCATATTGTTCTTAGCCGTTTCCGACTCAAACAAAGCCCCGTCATACTTTCCAAAAAGATAGCCTTCCTTTCCAAAATATACGCCATTATCATCCGTTCTTCCACGAAATCTTTCAAGAGCAGTCTTTACTCCCATAAATAAACTTCTTTTTGGGAATTGATCGGTAATAAAAGTTTCGTAATCTTTCATAAAACTTCCATCTAAAAGTTTGGCTGTTGTAAGTTTAGGTCTTTGCTCAAGATACCTGTTCTCTGTTTCTGAAAACTCTATCGGTTTATGGAGTACAGCTCCCAAAAATAATGCTGCTAAAGTAGTTCCAAAGACTGCTATCTTAGCATTTTCATAAGTTAATATCTTCATATACCTCTCCCATTAGAACCTGAAATACAAGAACGGATTGTATGTCGCTGCAACTAAGTAAGCTACACAAATTCCAAAAATTATTTCCATTACAACAATATTTATGAATTTACCTGCGGGCTTCTCTTTAGAAACAACTTTTTCAATACATTTTTTAGGTAAATTCGTACTTGCAAAAATAAGGATTATAATAAGGCTTAGATTGTTTAATAAAAGATAAATAAATTCAGTATTTATAATATCATAGCCTCCAAGCCCAAACATTCCTGCAAGGAAGGATGCTCCCTTTTTAAATGAGTCAAATGAAAACAACACCCATCCTACAATTACTAAGAGCATTGTATAAATATGTCTTATAAATATAGGTGCTTTTTCAATCCATCTTAATAAGAAGACTTTTTCCATAATGAGGATTGCTCCATAATAAAGCCCCCAAGCCACAAAGTTCCAACTTGCTCCATGCCAAAATCCTGTGAGCATCCAAACAATTATTATATTTCTAATCTGCTTAGCAATCCCTGCCCTGTTTCCCCCGAGAGGAATATATACATACTCTTTAAACCAAGTAGAAAGTGAAATATGCCACCTTCTCCAAAATTCAGTTATTGACTTTGCCATATATGGATAGTTAAAGTTTTCATCAAAATGGAAACCGAACATAAGTCCCATACCTATCGCCATATCTGAATATCCTGAAAAATCAAAATAAATCTGGAAGGTATAGGCAAGGATACCTAACCAAAATCCTCCCACCGACATCTGCGAATTTGTAAGTGCATTTACACTATCCCAAAGTAGTCCCGCATTATTTGCAAGCAAAACCTTTTTTCCCAAGCCGAAAATAAAACGACTGATTCCTTTTGCAAAATCTGCTTTATTTTCTACCCTGCCCTGCATTTCCTCCGCTACTGTACGGTATCTTACTATCGGTCCTGCTATTAACTGTGGGAAAAGAGTCACATAAGTTCCAAAATCCAAGATACTCTTTTGCACCCTGGTATCTCCCCTATAAACATCTATTACATAGGAAAGGCTCTGAAATGTATAGAAAGAAATACCTATAGGAAGTGCCAGCTTTATAGCTGTAATTCCCGCTCCTGTAAGAGAATTTACCGTATTTATAGTAAAATTGGCATACTTAAAAAATCCCAGCAATAAGAGATTTATTACTACAGCTAGAGCCAGTGAGACCTTTGCTCCATTTTTTTTGCCTGCTTTTATCTGTTTATCTATAACAAGTCCAAAAACATAGTCCACTGTTATAGTGAAACACATCAGCAAAATGTATATAGGTTCTCCCCAAGCATAAAAAAGTATACTTGACAAAAACAAAACAAGATTCCTTATACGCTTTGGTACTACGAAATAAATTGCCAGTACCAGTGGCAGGAATCTTGTAAGAAACAAAATACTTGAAAAAACCATGGGTGTTACTCCTTTTTAACTCTGATAAGCACCCATATCATACCATATTTAATTGTAAAATAAAAGATAGCAAAAGCCCAAATTTTTGTCTCTTTTTATTTTTTAATATTTGACATTTATTATGCCCCATATCATTTTTATCTTTTATAAAGGTTTCTTTAATACATATACAATGATTTTATCTGTTCCTTCTACAGCCTTTCCTTTTTCGTTATCCGTCTTTAATCCATCATATACTAAAAGAATCGGAAGAAAGTTCTTTCCCTTTTTTAGTTCTATATACGAAATTCCCTCTCCTTTATCCAGTGTTTTCACATCATACCCATAAGGATAATAGGCAAATATCAGTCTGGCTATACTTACATCAATATCTTCAGCAGAAAAAACTTCACTTAAAAGTATACCCGCCTTATGCCTTTTAAGAGATATTTTCTTATCATATGCTTCTTTTAACTTAAACTTTTTTACCAGTTTTTCAGCATTCTTAAGCTTGTCAGCCACCTTAAAACCATCAAAATCCAGACTAGCAAGGACATTATTCTTGATTTCCTCTTTTGATAGTCCCATCACAACCTGATTTTCAATAATATTTTTATAAGCTTCCTCACCTTTATTCGCTTCCACAATAAAATCTTTTTCTTTTAACCCCTCAAAAAACTTCTTATACTGTTTAGTAAAACTAATGGTAATTTTATAACTTAAACCCTTTACTTCAACATCTGTATAATACTTCTCTCCTATACGGATAGTTTTCCCCTTCGAAAATTTTTGTGCAGGTTGAAAATCCGGATTCTCCGCATCTTCTGCTCTTGTGAAAACAGTTGTTTGTACCGCCCATCTGTCCTTATCGGATTTAAAATGTAAGCTGTAATTCCAATTATCTGTCAAGAAATCATTATTCGGCACCTTTATTTTTACCATCTTATAGTCCTGAATTAAAGCGGTATAACTATCCGATGTTTTTGCAGACACTGTCTGTGAAAGAAACAAACTTATAAGCATTACCAATACCGGTAGTCCCATTCCCATTTTCTTAATCTTCTCTTGCATAAAACTTCTCCATTCTTCTGCATTTTTTATCTTTACTTTATTTTAGCATTTATCTTTTCAAATATTTGTAGTATAGTAAATATATATTTTTTTAGAAAGGTATAATTCATGAAACATATAAATACCACTCCTTTATATCAGAGCCTTAAACTCACGAGAAATTTAATAAACATAAGCTTTTTAATAATTTTTCTGATACTTTTATTTTGGGGAAATTATAACCCTGCCGCTGCCTTTGCAATGATATTTTATAATGCCTTACACTGGCTGTTGTTGTCAAACAAAAAAGACGGACGGCTATCAGAAATAAATATACTCAAACTTACTTTTACAGCCGCAGTTTTATTGCACTTAATTCTTGGCTATGGTTTTATGTACAAACTTCCCATTAAAATAAACGAACTGAGAAGCCTGCCTTTTATTTTAACAGCCGTTATTTTCTTATTTCGTTATACAAGTTATTTTTTAATTAAAATTAAAAGCAATAAAAAATAACTGATTATTCTGTCCTGCCTGCATTTCGCTTTTCGGCTTCTGCTTTAGAATATACACAACCGCAGTAATCCTGCCTATAAAGACCATAATCTTTTGATAATTGTACCGACCTGTGATATCCTCCCTTTTTCTTAAAATCTGAATAAAGATAAGGAATATCGTATTTCTCTCCAAATTTCTCACCAAGGCTATTTAGCCAGTCTGCATTTTTATGCGGACTGATTGAGAGTGTGGTAGTAAAATAATCTGCACCATACTCTTTTGCAGCCCTTGCAGCCTCTTCCATACGAAGTTCATAGCAGTGATAGCATCTTGCTCCACCCTCCGGCTGGTCTTCTCTGCCCTTTGCAATCTCATAAAACTTCTCAGGTTCATAAGTACCGCTTATCAAATTCACTTCATGTTCAAGCGGCATCTCTTTAATCAGTCTGGTAAGTTCTTTTATACGCATTTCATACTCTTCTTTAGTATCTATATTAGGATTATAAAAATATATTGTTATGTTAAAATATTTACTTAAGTATTCTAATGTGTAACTGCTGCAAGGAGCACAGCAAGCATGGAGAAAGAGAGCAGGAACTCTGCCCTCTTTTAGAAATTCTTCTATTTTTTCATCTAAAACTTTTTGATAATTGATTTTATTCAACTTATTCTCCTACATCTTTTTCATCTGCTCTTCTAAAATTTCTTTAGCATAAGAACAGGACTTTTCAACGGATCCAACTTCAAAAGGATTGGAAACATTGGCATATTTAAGTGTCTCAAGATATCTTAGACTTCCTCCAACCTTGCAGAGCTTAAGATAGTCTTCCCAAGCCTTCTCCTTATCTTCTGCATATTTCTTCTTAAACTCCATTGCTCCCATAGTTGTTAGGGTATAATTTATATAATACATAGGATCCTGGAAAATATGAAGTTTATGATACCAATAGCCTCCCCTATTCATAAATTCATCACTTTCATCATATTTTCTCCAAGGCATATATTTCTCTTCTAATTTATGCCATTCATAAGTTCTCTCTCTAGGAGTAAGCTCAGGTTTTGCATAGCAGATATGCTGAAATTCATCTACTGCCACTCCAAAAGGTACAAAGGTAATTGCTTCCTGTAAATGTTCAAAACGGTACTTGTCCGCATCTTTTCCAAAAAATTTCTCTGCATAAGGGTAGGCAAACTGTTCCATACTCATAGAGTGTATTTCTGCTATGTCGGTAGACTCTGAATAATAAGATGAAATAGGCTGGTTACGCATTGCCATATATCCTGCAAAAGCATGACCCAATTCATGAGTGAGCACCATCATATCAAAAATAGTACCGTTAAAACAAGAAAACACAAAAGGTGCTTTTATAGGTGAAAAACTTGTCATGTACCCTGTCGATGCCTTATGTGGTTTATTTTTAAGGTCAAGCAGCTCATGTTCTACCATAAAATCTATGAATTCAGCTGTTTCCGGACTCAAGTCATGATACATTTCTCTTGCCTTTTCTATCATAAAATCATCATCACCTGCCGGTACAGCATTTCCATCTGCAAAAACTCTCTTCTCATCATAGCTGTAAACTGCATCAATACCTATTCTCTTTGCCTGAGCCTCATAAAGTTTCTTACAAAGAGGAACAAGGTAAGCCTCTACCTGCTTCCTGAAAGACTCAACTTCAGCCTGTCCATAATCAGTTCTTCCCTGTTTCATATATCCTAAAGGAATATAATTTTCAAAGCCTAAGTTCCTTCCCATTTCATTTCTTATTTTAATTAACTCGGACCATATTTCTTCAAGACGAGCTTCATTGCTATGATAAAATTCAGAATATGCCCTAAATGCACTCTTTCTTACTTCTCTATCCTCATGTTCAAAATACTTCTGAATACCATAAAGATTTAATTCCTTGCCGTCAAAGTTTATTTTACATGATGCCATCATTTTCTGATATTCACTTGTCAGTTTTACTTCCTGTTGGATAAGGGGTATGTTTTTCTCTGAAAAACTTCTTTTATTTAATTCCATAGACATAAAAAACTGTTTTCCAAATTTAGCCTCAAAATCCCCCTTGAATTTACTTTCCATTATTGCGTTCTCAAATGCAACCGATAAAGGACCGAAGGTAGGGAAGGTTTCGTCAAGCACTCCCTGCTCTTCTTCATAAAACTTATCCGAGGTATCTAAGGTGTGCCTTATATAGGATATTGTATACATCATTATAAGTTCAGCGAATTCTTTGTCAGCCTCCATATATACGGACAATGCTTCTGTAAAGCTGTCTGCTGCCTTCATTTTCTCTATACTTATCTCAAAGTTTTTCTTAATTTTATCAAAATCAGGACGAACATATTCTAATTCACTAAATTTCCAATTTTCTTTCATATATCTGCCTTTCTATTAATAATATACCATATCAGCTTATAGGAAGATTATCTCTGTCCCAGTTTCAAGCTAGGTACTGCATTTAAAGTTAAATCTGCAATCATTCCTTTTTTATAATCATAATACGCGGCAGCCCCTATCATTGCCGCATTATCCGTACAAAGAATAGGTGAAGGATGAAAGAAAGCAAAGCCTCTTTTATCACAAGCATCTTTCATTGCAGCTCTTAAAGCTGTATTTGATGCCACTCCCCCCGCCATTGCAATCTTATTAAAACCTAATTGTCTTGCACCTTCAATAGTGTGACTAACCAGTACATCTACTACCGCTTCCTGAAAAGATGCTGCAACATCCGCCTTATTTATCTCCTCCCCCTTCATTTCACAGGAATTCAAATAGTTAAGCACCGATGATTTAACTCCACTAAAACTGAAATCAAACGGATTATCCACTACCTTTGCTCTTGGAAAGCTGATAGCATTTTTATCACCTTCTTCGGAGATTTTCTGAATTTTAGGACCGCCGGGATAACCAAGTCCTATGGCTCTTGCCACCTTGTCAAAAGCCTCTCCTGCTGCATCATCTCTGGTCTTCCCTAAAACCTCATACTCACCATAGTCTTTAACAATAACCAAATTAGTATGTCCGCCGGACACAACAAGGCATAAGAACGGAGGCTCTAATTCTTTATTCTCGATATAATTTGCAGAAATATGTCCCTCTATGTGATGCACTCCTATAAGCGGCTTATTATTAGCAAATGCTATGGACTTGGCTGCAGAAACCCCGACTAACAATGCTCCAACCAAACCGGGACCATAAGTTACGGCAACTGCATCTATTTCCTCCATGCTAAGTTTTGCTTCTTTTAATGCCTCATCTACAACCTGAATTACCTTCTCAATATGTTTTCTTGAAGCAATTTCAGGTACTACTCCTCCATAAAGTTTATGTATTTCTATCTGTGATGAGATAATATTTGAAAGCACATTCCTTCCATCCTTAACTACTGCTGCCGCAGTCTCATCACAAGACGATTCGATAGCCAATATATTCATTTTATGTCTTCTTTCTAGAATGTCTTTTCGGTTACTTCCCAAAAAAGAATCTTCCATTTTCCATCTTTATCTTCTCTTAAATAATACTTATGATTAGTTTTTTTGTGACCATTTCCCTCTTTTAGAAAAAATGAAACTAAAAGATTGCAAAACTTATATCCACCACGCTCTTCCATTTCAGCTTCTGCAAGTTCCTGTAAGCCAATATTAATTATTGTAACCTTAGATTTCTTATAACCTTCAATCTCTTTCTTTAACCTCGGTAAATATGTATCATAAGGATTTCTCTTCAACAGTTCCTCATCAAAAAGCTTCTGATTCTGAGCTGCAAGAACCTTAAGCTGTTCATCGCTAAGTTCCTCATTATAGTAGCATTTCATAAGCCTGTTATTAATTTTTAGTACTTCTCTTGCCGTACCCGGATAGTTATTATCAAGGTCAAATTCCATCAGTTTCTCAACCTCTGTTTTACTCTTCCTTACTTCTCTGTTTTTATTTCCCATGTTCCGTACCAAAAAAAATCCACCTATGACGGCTGCTGCCAGAGCAACCATTACTATAATAACAACAATCAGATTTTGCGCTTTTTTATACATAAGCACCTCCCCTTATTAGTCTTCATCGAACATTAAATCTACACTTTTCCCATCCTTACCAAGTTTAACTCCGCTAAATATTTCTTTCGCTTCTCTTATATACTGCTCAGGATGTGCCATTGACGGACTATAGTGAGTAAGCCACATTTTTCTCGGAACAGCTATCTTAGCCAGCTCACAAGCTTCGTACATGGTCATATGCTTCTTCTCTTTAGCCTTATAATCCGATTCATGATCCCCATACATACCCTCACATATAAATAAATCAGCATCCTTTGCCTTTTCAGCAATTAGAGGGATAGGTCTTGTATCTGTACAATATGTAACTTTAAGCCCTCTCCTTGCCTCACCCATAACCATTTCAGGAGTATAGATTTTTCCATCCATTTCAACAGTTTCACCTTTTTGAAGCCTGTTCCAACATTTTAACGGAACATCATTTTCCTTAGCTTTATCAGGTAAAAATTTGCCTGCTCTATCAACCTTTATATTATAGCCGTAACAAATCACATTATGTTTAAGCTTAAAAGCTTCGAGGGTCATTCCAAAAAACTCAAAACTTCCTCCATCACCTTCTATTTCAACAAAGTTCACCTGAAATGGAAGTTCCGGTGCAATAATACATAAGGATTTGACCACCCTCTCTACTCCCTTTGGCCCAAGTATAGTGATAGGCTCAGTTCTTCCTGAATTACCTATAGAAAGAAGCAGACCCGGAAGCCCTGCAACATGGTCTCCATGAAAATGTGTTATACAAATAAGTCCTATCGGATTGACACTCCATCCTTTTTTCTTAACAGCAACCTGCGTTCCCTCTCCACAATCTATGAGCACACTATTTCCATTGTACCTTACTAGAAGTGAGGTTAAAAACCTGTTAGGCAAAGGCATCATGCCTCCCGTACCTAGCAAACATATATCAAGCATTATTCATCCTCTATTTCTAATGACATAAGTAAGGCATCTTCCTTAGGTTCATCATAAAACCCGGACCTTATGCCATCTTCTTTAAAACCTAATTTTTTATATAAACTGATTGCAGTTTCGTTTCCATATCTAACTTCCAACAAAAACTTTCTTCTGCCATCCGATTTTCCATATTCAATAAGTTCTTTTAAAAGTCTCTGCCCTATTCCTTTACCTCTGGCTTCTTCTTTGACTGCAACATTATATATTTCAGCCTCATCCGATACACTCCAATAGCCACAGTATCCCAAAACTTCTCCATTCCTGACCGCACAAAAATAATGCCTGCCCGGATTGTTAATGCACTCAAAGAAAGCCTTTTCCGACCAAGGCATAGAAAAAACCTTCTTTTCTATTTCTGTAACCTGAGAACAATATTCATCACTTAATTCTACTATTTCTATATCATCCATAGTCACCTTATTTATCAGCCTGCTCTTTTTCTTTTCTTTCTCTTTCTGCCTGAGAGAGCCTTAAATATATAGGCTCATGACTTTCTGCTGTTTCAGCAACACCTCTATTATAATACATTTTTCCTAAAACTGCTACACTTCCTGCTCTTTGTTTTGAAATATTTGCAGTCGCATAAAAATGCTGAAGTTCCAGTCTTTCTTCTATGATATTTTTGTATACAGGTACTCCATCTCCAAGAAAAACAACCTTTTTCCCTAAATATTCACTGTTAAGCTCATTTATAAGTTCCTCTACCGCCAGTGCTCTATCTGCCTTAATCTCTGTAAATTCACCATCAGAAAAGGAATACAAACCATTATACACCTGTTCTCTTCTAGCATCCATAATAGGGCAGATAATCCCATCAAAAAATTGTATGTTGTAGGCTAAAGCTGCAAGAGTAGGTACCGGTATTATCGGTATGTTAAGGCTGTAAGCCAAGCCCTTAGCTGTCGCAGAACCTATTCTAAGTCCCGTAAAAGAACCCGGTCCGGCTGCAATAGCAATTGCTCCAACCTCTTTTAAATCTGTTTCCGACATTTTTACAATCTCGTTAAGCATCGGCATAAGAGTAGTTGAATGTGTTTTTTTATGCTCCACTGTATACTCCGCAATAAGAAGATCATCTTCAACTATTGCAACTGATGCAACCAATCCCGAACTGTCTATACCTATCAGCTTCATTATTTTACCGTAACCCTTCTATACTCAAATCCTTTGCTCAAATCTTTCTCTATATTAACATGCACTGCCGAAGGCGGAATAAGTTCCTCTATTCTAGATGCCCATTCTATAAGGCAGACTCCCTCTCCAAAGAAATAGTCCTCATAGCCTATTTCATCCATTTCTGAAACATCTCCAATTCGATATACATCAAAATGATAGAGAGGAAACCTCCCCTCTGTATATTCCTGAACTATAGTAAATGTTGGACTGTCTATATTTTCTTCTATATCAAGTCCTTTAGCAAAACCTTTTGTAAATACAGTCTTACCTACTCCGAGGTCACCTTCGAGGCAGATAATCTCTCCCTTACCTGCCTTTTCTCCAAGTTTTTTGCCAATTTCAAATGTCATTTCTTCTGAAAAACTTTCATAAACGGTCATTTTTTAGCCCTTTGCCTGTTTAATACTTAAAGATATTCTTTTTTTAGGAATATCTACTCCAATAACTTTCACATCAACTATATCACCAACACTTACAACTTCAAGCGGATGTTTTACAAATTTCTTATCCGACAGCTCAGAAATATGAACCAATCCATCCTGATGTACTCCGATATCTACAAAAGCTCCGAAGTCAATAACATTACGGACTGTCCCCTTCATCACCATACCTTCTTTAAGATCCTTCATATCCATAACATCTGTACGAAGGATAGGTGCAGGCAGATCTGCTCTCGGATCTCTTCCCGGTTTTTCAAGCTCGCTTATAATATCTTTAAGAGTAAGCTCACCTACATCCAGCTTAGCTGTCAAGTCCGGATGTTTCTTTATTTCAACGGAAATTCCTTTAATTCCGCCTCTAAGTTCTGATAAATCATAGCCCAGAGCCTTAAGAATGTCTTCTGCCGCCTTGTAAGACTCCGGATGCACACTACTTGAGTCAAGCGGATTGTCTCCATCCATAATACGCATAAAACCTGCACACTGTAAAAATGCTTTAGGTCCAAGTTTAGCAACCTTTAAAAGCTCTTTTCTGTTCTTAAACCTTCCGTTTTCCTCTCTGAAGCTTACGATATTCTTTGCTATTGTGCCATTTATTCCTGATACATAGGAAAGAAGCGGTGCTGAGGCTGTATTAAGGTCTACTCCAACCTTATTTACACAATCCTCTACAACTCCGCCAAGAGCCTCTTCAAGCTTCTTTTTGTTCATATCATGCTGATACTGTCCTACTCCTATAGCCTTTGGCTCTATCTTTACAAGCTCTGCAAGAGGATCTTGAAGTCTTCTGGCTATGGATGCCGCACTTCTCTGACCTACATCAAATTCCGGAAATTCCTCTGTAGCCAGTTTACTTGCTGAATATACGGAAGCTCCCGCCTCATTGACAATTACATAGGAAACAGGAAGATTCATTTCCTTAATCATATCCGAAATTATTTTCTCTGACTCTCTTGAAGCAGTACCATTTCCTACAGAAATCAGCGAAATCCCATATTTTTTAACTAAATCTGCTACTATTTTCTTAGTTTCAGCCACCTTGTTCTGTGGTTCTGTAGGGTAAACAACTGTTGTATAAAGTACCTTTCCGGTTTCATCAATAACCGCCAACTTACAGCCTGTTCTAAATGCCGGATCCCAGCCAAGCACTCTTTTTCCCAAAATAGGTGGCTGCATAAGAAGCTGTGTAAGGTTCTTTCCAAATACCTTAATCGCACCATCTTCTGCATTTTCTGTAAGTTCTGCCCTTATTTCATTTTCTATAGACGGAGCAATTAATCTTGTGTAAGCATCAATTGCTGTTTCTCTAAGTACTTCTGAGGTGTTCTTATTATCTCTGATTATAACTTTTCTACATAAGTAGTCTAATATTTCTTCTACCGGAGCTTCTATCTTTACTGTTAAAACCTTTTCAGCCTCACCACGATTAATTGCAAGTATTCTGTATCCTGTAATCTTTTTAACCGGTTCACTAAAACTATAATAAGTTTCATAAACGGATTCAGCTTCCTTGTCTTTTGCTTCTGAAGTTACATTACCTTTTTCAAAAGTAATATTTCGGATGTATTTTCTATAGTCTGCATTATCCGATATTTCCTCAGCAATAATGTCCATAGCTCCTTTGATTGCGGAATCAGCATCCAAAATTCCTTTTTCTTCATTGATATAGGCAAGGGCTTCTTCTGCCAAAGGCTTATCTGTCTGCTGAAGCGAAATAATGATAGCAAGTCCTGAAAGCCCTGCTTCCTTAGCTATAGTAGCTCTGGTTCTTCTCTTTTGTTTGTACGGTCTGTATAAATCTTCAACTGAAACCAAAGTCTCTGCTGCCTCTATTGCAAGCTTTAACTCATCTGTAAGTTTCCCCTGTTCATCTATAAGCCCTATAACCTGAGTCTTTCTGTCTTCAAGATTATTCAAATATCTGAGCCTTTCATCCAGATTACGCAGCACCTCGTCATTAAGTGCTCCATGCTGCTCCTTTCTATATCTGGCTATAAATGGTATGGTATTCCCCTCATCTATAAGCTTTATTACTGCGTTTACCTGCTCTTTTTTAATTCCAAGTTCTTCTGCAATCTTTTTTGCTATATCCATTGTCTTACCCTCTAAATAATATTTTGACACTTTATATCATTCTAAAGTTGAACTTCTACAAATATATCATAAATCGCTTTAATTGCAAGTTCAAAATCATCATTATCTACTCCGATTATGATATTAAGCTCGCTTGAACCCTGGTCAATCATTCTCACATTAATTCTTGCATGAGCTAAAGCTGCAAATATCCTTCCGGCTGTTCCTCTGACAGATTTCATTCCCCTTCCTACTACTGCAATAAGCGCAATACCGGACTCTATTTCTATTGAATCAGGTTCTGCAAGCTTGTGAATAGCTGAAATTACAAGCTGTTCCTTAGGCTCGAAGGCTTTCTGTTCTACAAAAAGCGTCATTGTATCTATACCTGATGGCATATGCTCGAATGAAATATCATTTTCTTCAAATGCCTGTAAGACCTTCCTTCCAAAACCAACCTCAACATTCATCATATCCTTATCTATGTTGATAGCGGAAAAACCTTTTCTACCTGCAATTCCGGTAATAATATATTTAGACTTCTGTCCTGTACTTTCAACTATCCAGCTTCCCGGATCTTCAGGTGCATTTGTATTCTTGATATTTACAGGAATACCTGCTTTTCTTACAGGGAAGATAGAGTCTTCGTGTAAAACAGAAGCTCCCATATATGAAAGCTCACGAAGCTCCTTGTATGTAATGATGTCAATAGGCTCAGGATTATAAATAATTCTTGGATCTGCAACCAGGAAGCCTGAAACATCCGTCCAATTCTCATATATATCAGCCTTAATCGCCCTTGCAACAATAGCCCCTGTAATATCTGAACCACCTCTTGAAAAAGTCTTGATAGTACCGTCAGGTAATGAGCCATAAAATCCCGGAATTACTGCATATTCAATCTTTTTAAGCTTCTTTCCAAGCACTTCATTGGTTTTTTCAGAGTCAAAAACGCCCTCTTTATCGAAAAATAATACAGCTGCTGCATCTATAAAAGTAAAATCCAGATACTTTGCCATAATAATTCCATTGAGGTATTCACCTCTGGAAGCCGCATAGTCCTTTCCGGCTTTTTCTTTAAGATTTTTCTCAATAAGAACAAACTCATCCTCCAATGAAAGAGTTATGCCAAGCCCTGCTATAATTTCATTATATCTTGATTTAATATCTTCAAATTCTTCTGAAAAGTCTTCATTATTTACAGCTTTTTCCTGACATTTATAAAGTAAGTCCGTTACCTTTATATCTGTGTTAAACCGCTTTCCGGGTGCTGATGGTATAGCATAATGTCTGTCCTTATCTGATTTTATAATATCTCCAACCTTCTTAAACTGCTCCGCATTTGCAAGTGAACTCCCACCAAATTTAACTACTTTCAACAATTACTTTTCCTCCAAATCATCTTAAATCTAAATAAAATATAATCTAACAATTAATTATATATATAAATTTACTTTTAAAAAGTAAAATATCTGCAAATACCATACCTTATAGCCTAACTCTTAATGATGATATTTGCAAGATGTTTTTAAAAATTTACTATTATTCTATTAATTAAATTGAGTCCCTTTACAGACTCATCAAAGTTATTTTCAGTCATAATACCTGTAATAAAGGCAAATTCGCCCTTCACTTTTTCCGTCTTTACTTCTTCACACTCTGCAAAACTTTTTTTTGCATCCTGCTTATCACTTTCAGGAACTCTCACAAAAAATCTCTGTTTATACTCTCTTATATCCCCAAGTTCAAGCTTATCTTCTTCCCAAATAATGTCTATATGTTTGTCCTTATTTTTAACAGCATCCACTATATCTGCTACTACTGCACTTGCTGTTGGAAGCTTGCCTGCACCTCTTCCATAAAACATCACATCATCTACCATATTTCCTTTTATGAAAATAGCATTGAACACATCATGTACACTGTAAAGCGGCTGTTCTCTATTTATTAAGGCAGGAGCTACCCTTGCATAAACTATTCCATTTTCTTTTTTGCTTTCACCTATCAGTTTTATTGATGCATTAATAGCTTTGGCATATTCCATATCCTCTTTAGTAATCTTTGTAATTCCCTCTGTACGAATATCTTCAAAGTCTACCTGTTTGCCATAGGCAAGAGAGGTAAGTATGGCAATCTTTCTACAAGTGTCGAACCCTTCTACATCGGCAGTTGGATTTTTTTCTGCATATCCCATAGCCTGTGCTTCTTTTAATACAGTCTCGTAGTCAAGTCCCTCATCGTTCATTTTGGTAAGTATAAAATTAGTAGTTCCATTAAGTATGCCTTCTATTTCAAGAATTTCCTCTGCTGTAAGTGCATAGTTAAGAGGCCTTATTATAGGTATACCACCTCCGACACTTGCCTCAAAAAGGAAATTTACATTATGTTCTTTAGCAAGTTTAATTAGACTCGCTCCAAACTTTGCCACAAGCTCTTTGTTTGAAGTACATACACTTTTACCGGCCTCAATGGAAGCTTTTACAAAATCATATGCAGGCTTAGTGCCACCCATAGTCTCTACTACTACAGTAATTTCATCATCATTTAATATATCGTTAAAATCATGTGTGATAAGCTTTTCTACTGCATCTCCAGGAAAATCCCTCAGGTCACAGATTCGTTTGACCTTTATCTCTTCGCCTGCCTTTGCTGCAATACTCTTACTATTAGTATTTAAAACCTCAAAAACTCCTGAGCCGACAGTTCCATATCCTATAATTCCTACATTAACCATTTATCACCTCTTATTTATTCTCTTGCGAGTATTTTCATCCTTCTGATACCTTCAATTGCCTCTATGCTTGATACCATTTCGGTAACATCCGTAAAGCCATCCGACACCTGAAGACTTAATGACAGCGAAGCAAGCCCATTTACCGGTATACTTTGATGGATGGTAAGGATATTTACCCCATGGTGTGCAACCTCTTTAAGCACCTCCGACAATAAGCCTTGCCTATCTTCCATTTCAAGTAGGAATGAAATTGTCTTTCCTCTTGCATCTTCATAGAAAAAATTAATCTCATCCTTATACTTATAAAAAGAACTTCTGCTTATACCTACTGCCTCAGCTGCCTCTCCAACTGTTGTTACTTTTTTAGTCTCAAGTAATTTTTTTGCTTCAACAACTTGCAGCAAAACCTCCGGTAAGGCTCTTTCCGAGACAACATATAACTTATCTTTCTTCATTATTCTTCCCATCTCTTAATAGTTATATTTGTAATTTTCACTTTTGTATGCCCTTAGTGGGCATTTGTTCGTAACAGAAAGAATAGTAACACAACTCATGGTTAATTTCAAGTATAAAAGCTGATAGTTTTATAGATAGTTTTTAGTTATTAATTACTAAATCTAACAAAAAAACACTAATTTAGAGCCTTAGAGATAATAAAGCAAAAAGAAATGTCAGTACAGGAATATCTCCCATACTGACATATTATAGTTAATCTTCTTTTTTAATACTCTTCCATTTTAAATATGCATTTATAAACGGATCGAAATTTCCATCGAGTACTGTCTGTGCATTACCGATTTCCACATTTGTTCTATGATCTTTTACCATGGTATATGGTTGCAACACATAAGACCTTATCTGGCTTCCCCAAGCGATATCCTTCTGCTCACCTCTGATTCCCGCTTCCTTAGCTTCATTTTCCTGTTGTTTTAACATATAAAGCTTTGCTTTAAGCATTTGCATAGCTTTGGCTTTATTTTGAAACTGAGAGCGTTCATTCTGACAGCTTACAACTATTCCCGACGGAAAATGTGTAATTCTGATAGCCGATGATGTTTTATTGATATGCTGACCACCCGCACCGCTTGCACGGAAGGTGTCTATTCTTATTTCATCATCTTTAATTTCAATATCTATATCTTCTTCAATATCCGGCATTACATCACAGGAAACAAAGGAAGTCTGGCGTTTACCTGCTGCATTAAAAGGAGAAATACGGACTAAACGGTGTACACCATGTTCACTCTTTAAGTATCCGTAGGCATTGGTTCCCGTAATTTCTATTGTACAAGATTTAACTCCGGCTTCTTCTCCAGCCAGATAATCAATTATCTCTGTTTTAAATCCTTTTCCCTCTGCCCATCTGGTATAAGCCCTCATAAGAATACTTGTCCAGTCACAGGCTTCAGTACCGCCTGCTCCTGCATGTAAGGTAATAATTGCATTATCTTTATCATAAGGTCCACTAAGCAGGGTTGAAATTCTAAGTGTATCAAATTCTGTCTTAAACCTTTCAAGCTCATCGCCTATTTCCGAAATCATAGAAGAGTCATTTTCTTCCTCTGCCATTTCTATAAGTGCACCTATGTCATCATACATAGTCTGTAATTCATCAAAACCCTCTATGCCATTCTTAAGACCTGATATTTCTGCCATTGTAGCATTTGCCTTATCGGCATTGTCCCAAAATCCCGGCTCTGATATAAGCCTGTTTAACTCTTCAAGCCTCATTTTTTTGCTTGTTAAGTCAAAGTGAATCCCTCACTTCGACTAATGGCTCTGCATAAGAGTTTAATGTAACTTTAAACTGGTCTAACTCTACCACTATCTCACCACCTTTTATTTTAGTTTTACGAGGGATAATTATAGCACAGAGGGGTGGGAGTTGGCAAGGATTGAAGTTGAACTATTCTAACGACTTATACTTTACATCATCATAACTATCTGCCAAAGGATTTTTCAAGTTATGTGTAATGCAACTCATTGTATGATACTTAACACCATCCCTTCTAAAATTAATCAGATAATAGTGATAGTCATAGTAATATTTTGAATCACTGTGATAAGTAACAGTTACATAATAACCACCCTGCTTATAATCTTTATAAACTTTTTTTGTTGCAATATCATCTGCCACAACACCTTGTAATTTTGAATATTCATTATACTTTATTTCTGCCATTATTCGCTGTAATGGGAAATGGTAGAGCCAGAGTACCAAAAATAACCCGGCTATAATCTTTGATGCAACTATTATAATACTTAATACACCCTTCTCTTTCTTTTTATTTTTAATCATAAAGCCTTTCCCCTATAAGATTTTGCCTTATTCATACATTAATACACCTTTTTACGCTTTAAATTCCAAATTTTATTATGCAGATCATATGGCAATATTATATTAGTTATAGGCTTGTCTGCATAATGAAAGTGTGGTCCATAATAATAAGCCTGCCAAACAAGCTTAGAACAATAAGTTTTGTTTGTAGAAGATAAATTCAAATCGATCTGATATTCTGCATTTGAGTTTAAGTAAGTATTTTTTGCCCATAATGCAGCCCCAAATGCAGCATGCCAAAAATCAGTTCTATAAACCTTTGTCCAGCCTTTAGATGTATATTCAGAATTCCATTCTGACAACGTCAGTGTATCCGGATGTTTACCAAATCCAGCAATATGAAGAATTCTATCAGAGGAAATAGCAATGCCTGAATGTCCAGTCAAACCACCAAAAGTTGTCCCATTTGTAATAAATACGTCTCCTGCTTCCATAGAATAATCAGATGTATAATTACTATCATAAACATTGTAAAACTCTTCCGAAGTTTCTAGTGCTTTTTCTAATTGTGCAGATTGTTCTTTTATTTCCTGCCATAAATCAAAAGTAATATCATTACTTAATATGCCTTCCTCTATAAGATTATTATAATTTTGATATTCTTCATTTAGATTTTTATTAACTGTTTCAGCTGCAGATACATTAATTGACATTGTTAAAAGCATAATAAATGATAAAACAATACTTAAAATTCTTTTCATAATATATTATCTCCATTCTTTTATACAGTCATAGGTTACTTTCAACCACCCTCAGTCTCCGTTCTTATACCTTTGCGGGCTCATTTCCCTCATAAAGCTCTCCCTTCCAAGCAGTTTCTCAGCAATGTTGCCATAACCTTTTAAATATTACCACTTTACTTCTATTACAAATATATCTTATCAAATAAAGTCAAAAATGCTATACCAAAAGCGGAAGCTTTTTCTATCCGGTTTTGGTATAGTATTCACCTCTATTTCATGATATCATTCGCCTCAATAAAATTTTAGGAGGTATTTGATTATGAAAAAGAAACTTAAAAGCACTTTTATAGGAGCAGTTTTACTCATGGCTGTAGTTACATTATTCTCCTTCCAGTCATTCGAAAAACCTTCCAACACATCTTCAGCAAAAATTTGTTCAATTGAAGGTACAGATGATGCTATCAGCCTCTACATGTATTTAGGTTAATCCGTTAAGCTATCTCTATATCTTCTCCATACCATTTTTTAAAAGCCTTCTTTATAGGGGCTTTTTGTTTTTCACTCGCTTTCATCAAACATCTAATTCTATAACTCTGAATATACTTGTCTCTACTTCCTTTATTGTCTCCTATCATTCTATCCATTGTATAAGTTCTCTCCTCCAATAAAAAACCCAAAAAATCTCCTCTAAGACATTCTATAGAATATCTAACAGTTTTATTAATAAGTGCTGTGGCTTTCTCAAATTGACTACCTTCTTCATAAAAGGTACATAAGTTATTATATATTAACGCTAATGGTACATAACGATACTTCAGCTCTATCTTACTTCTCTCATAAGATAATATAACCTTCTCCAATAACTCCATACTTTTATCCCTCATATTCATTCCTTTAAAGCAAATAGCTATATTATTCGCTATAATTGCCTCTGCCCTGCTAGGTACAAATTCTCCAACTCTATCAATTCCTACCTTTCCTCTTGTTATATTAAATGCCCTTATAAGTCTTTCAACAGTCTTACTTGGTGTACTTTCTTTGATTTTCATGTCAAATAACGCATCCATATATTCCACATATTGCTTATTTTTCTTAAATTCTAGTGAAAGCTTGACTTTTAATTCTTTATAAAGAACTTCTGCTTCCTCATATCTTTGAAAAGTATTCAGCTTCGCTATTTCTCTTTCCATTTCAAGCAAATAGAAATCATTGGTTATAATTCTACTCTCTGCAACTTCATTTTCTATATCAAAATAATCTAATATTTTCTGTAATGTGTTTCTTTTAGGCAGAGCTTTGCCACACTCTATCCTTGAAACAGTCTTTATATCTATCTCTAAATCTTCTGCAAGTTTTTGCTGTGAAATTCCTCTAATCAATCTTTCCCTCTTAACCATTTCAGATATTACATTTATGTTCCTCTGCTTATAGCCTACAAGTAAATTAATATCTTCTGTATTCCACTTAAATCCATATTCTTCATATAATTCTTTTAATGCATCTCTCATTTTCTTAAACTCATCATATAAAATTTTATTTATATTTTCAGAAAGAAAAAGTATCCTATCTAACAGCCGAGGAACATTTAATAACAGTCCATTGCTTACCAGCACATCCTCTGCTTTCATAGTAACTTGCAAGGCTTCCTCATATTTACCATTTTTTATAAAGCTGTCTCCTATAACCCAGGCAACCCTTCCATATAAATTGCACTTCACTTCTTCATCTGCAAAATGTCTGTCAATATAACTAAGTATAGTATTGCTGTATACACTAAGAGAATTTTCGCCAATCTCTTCATTATTTTTAAGATATAGAAGCAATAACACAATCTCATTTTCTCCAAATAAATATTCACCTAATTTATCTAAAGAAAATTTAGGCAAAGTAAGATTTATCGCCTTGTAAAAATGTTCATTAGCTTTATTGTAATCTATATATTTTTCTGAACACAGAATACCCACTATAGTTTCAATATATTGCAACTGTAGATTATTTCCTTTATCTGCTATTTTTTTATACTCTATTAATAATTCTTCTGCTTCGTCATAGTTTTTAGTTTCCAGTTTTCCATTCAATTTTTCTCTTAATATTAGTAGTTCATAGTCTTTTTCATCTTGTATAAGTTCTATCTTATTACTTGAACTACCCAACCTGCTTATAAGTCTCTCTAAAACGAAGAACTCTGCACCTCTTTCTCCCGCTTCAATTCTTCTTAAAACTGCTTCCGAGCATACTCCATCTCTCAATTTATCTATACTGATATTTTGTTTTGTGCGTTCATAGTTTATAAGTGCACCTATTCTTCCTATATCCATAATTTTCTCTACTTTCTTTAGAAATCTTATAAACATGTTTAAAATATCCTATAAATATTGCTTATATCAGTTTTATTATAACATTTTCCACAATCAAAATAAACCATCATACAGATTATATTGTCAATTTCCTCTGTATAATGGTTTATTTTTTTATAATTTTCATATTTACAAACTATTTCTTGGTTGTAAAAAATTTTGCTAAAAAAGCTATCTGCTGATATTTTATTTCTATTTAGTAAAATTTTATCACTTCAATCCCTTTACCAGTTTCCATCCAGAGTAGAAATGCACATCTCCCAATATTCTCCTTACAGCCTTATATTCTATTTCACCTTCTTTTTTACCCTTTACAGCCTGAATATTGACTTTTACATTGCCATTCTTTCCTTCTTCTATTACCAGATCTCTCAGATAATCGTATTTAAGCGGTATAATCTCTTGTCCAAACTCATTTATCATTCCCCACTTATCATTAACTCTTACAAGCTCAAGTCCTCCTTCAAAGCTTAGGTAATCATCATATTTAATGGCTGCAACAGTTCTTCCCATAAGGTCTATAGTTCCATATTTACCGTTCAGCTTTACTGTCGCATATCCTTCAGAAAAATCGCCCATATAATCATATTTAAATGGAATGTGCTTCTTTCCTTCCTCATTTACTGCTCCCCATTTACCGGACTTTTTAACTACTGCCATACCATCTTCAAATGATTCCACTTCATCATATTGTGCCGGCACAGCCTCTGTACCTTTCGCATTTATGACGCCCCATTTACTGCCTATCCTAACCTTGGAACTTCCATTTTGAAACCTGAAAATTTCATCATATTTGAAATGGGTTATTTCTTCTCCTCTTTTATCCACATAGCCCCATTTTCCATTTAACCTGGCTTTTATAAGATTATTGTAAATCATTCCTATTTCTTCATATTTCAGAGGTATTATTTCTTTGCCTTTATCATCTATATAGCCCCATTTACCATCTATGCAGGCAGAGAACATTTTCTCATCAGGATACCAGTTAATATAGTCATATTTTACAGGAATGATTTCCTCTCCTTTATCATTTATAAAGCCTTTTTTACTTCCAATTGTTACCTCTGTAAATTCTGCTCCTATCTGTTCAAAATTAAACCCATCATATTTTAACGGAGTCACTTCCTTGCCTGATTTACCTATAAAGCCACATTTGCCATCTAATTCTATACCTGCTTTGCTTCCATCAAACATCCAAGCCCTGTCATACTTAGGAGAGATTACTTCTTCACCCTTATTATTTACAAAGCCCCATTTTTCATCCTGTCTTACTGCTGCCAGACCTTCTGAAAATGGCAGAGCTGTCTGATATTTAAACTCAGTTATTTCCTTTCCTTTCTTATCTATAAAGCCCCATCTGTTTCCTTTTCTTACAGCTGTAACTTCATCTAAAAAAGGCAGAACCCTGTCATATATAAGCGGTACAATCTCTTTTCCTTTTGCATTTATAAAGCCCCATTTTCCATTAAGTTTTACTTCTATGGCATTACCGGCAAAATACTGTCCAATGCCGCTATACTTAGGTTTTACTATAACTTTTTCCTTATTGTCTGTAAGTCCCCATTTGCCACCCCGTCTTACCAAAGCAACATTATCTAAAACACCTACTTTAAAATCATATTTAGAATCCTTCGGCTTAGTTTCAGCATCTATGTCTTTAAGCGGTTCTTCATCTTCCACAAGCATTTCTCCATCCGGGCCTATCTTTACATCTGTTTTATTACCTTTTTCATCTAATACGCTCCATTCATCTTTAAGCCTGGCTGCTAACTTTCCATCAGTAAAATCCTTGATTTCATCATATTGGATAGGAATTATAAGTTCTCCCTTTGTATTTATTAAGCCCCATTTTCTATCTTTCTTTACAGCTATGGCTTCCTTTATATCAACTTCATTAACCTCATCATAAGTTATATCACTTATCTCTTTGTTAACTTCATTCAGGATTTTCCATTTACCATCAAGCCTTACTGCTGCCAAAGACCTGTCATAGTTAAACAGTATGTCATCATATTGAACAGGGATTACCTCTTCTCCCTTTTCATTTAAAGCTCCCTTTTTTCCGTTTAACTCTGCTGCAGTAAGCTTATCTTCAACACCTTCAATTTCAAAGCCCGGATCAATATCGCTATCACGTCCAATATAATCGTATTTTAATGGAGTAACTTCCTCACCTTTCATATTGATAAGACCTTTTTTACCATTTTTTACTACTGCAAGCCCATAATTAGTATAACCTGCTCCCTCGTAGGCAGGAGCAACTACTTCTTCTCCTTTTTTATTTACAAAGCCCCATTTATAATCTTTTTCGACAGGCGCATAACCCTCACGAAATCTCCTTACTTTCTGATATTTAAATGGGATAACCACTTTTCCTTTTGTGTCTATAGCTCCCCATTTATCTCCCTTCATCACATTTACCATACCATCACTAAAATTAAATCCATAATCATAAATTAATGGTATGACTTCTTTTCCTTTTTCATTTATATAGCCTGTTTTACCTGCTTTTTCTACCATCACCAGACCATCATTTGCCTCATAACCATCATCATAGTCATATTTAGGATAAACTACCACTTCTTTCTTTTTATTTATAAAGCCTAATTTTCCATTAACCACCACTCCCGTAAGGGCAAAATTATCTATAGGTTCAAGCTTTTCTACGTGCTTTAAATCTTTTAACTTCATTATTTTTGTTTTTACAACTTTACTGTTTACAGGCTTTTTAACAGTTGCCGCATTTGCTTTACCGGTTGTAGCTAAACTAATAGAAAGTGCTCCTATAAGCATTAGTGCCAAAAATTTTCCAGACAAATCATTCTTCATATAAACATCCTCCTTGTTTTAGTTAAAATATTTGAAAAAAACGCTGTTTTTATATGATAATTATAGCATTTTGTACGAAAAAATAAAGCCATTAAACAGGTTATATTCTTAATATTCTCTGTATAATGGCTTAAGCTTTTATTACGTTTAACTACTTTACCAGATGTTTCTAAGCTAAATATTAGCATTACTCTATAACTGATGTAAGATACTCCACAAGCATCTTTATTATGTTGCAAATAATTGACAATACTCCGTCAAACCTATATATTAGAAATCACAAAAAAGCAAAAATAAAGGAGCCTCCTATGTCAGAAGCTATGCTTAAAGAACATATAAAAACCCATTCCTTCAAGCGCTGTTACCTCTTATATGGCGAGGAACCATATATGGTAAGGCATTATAAAAATGCCCTTAAAAAAGCTGTTTTAGGAGATTCTGACAAGATGAACCTCAGCACATTTTCAGGCAAGGTAACCGATATAAATAATATTATAGAGCTGGCTGAAACTCTGCCGTTTTTCTCGGACTACAGATGTATCCTGATAGAAAATTCAGGGCTTTTTTCCTCTGCAAACGAGCTTTCGGAATATATCGCAAGGATTCCTGAAACTACAGTAATAATTTTTTCAGAAACTGAAGTTGATAAAAGAACCAAGCTTTATAAAGCCGTACACAAAAACGGATTTACGGTAGAATTCGATATTCAGAAAGAAAATGACTTAATCAATACAATAATAAAAAAATTTACTGCTAATAATATATCAATAAATTATGACCTTGCCAAATATTTTGTAATTCGTATCGGTCTGTCTATGGACGAGCTTTTTAGCGAAGCCAATAAACTGATTGCATATGTTTATGAGAATAAAATAGTAACTAAAGAAGATATTGACTATGTCTGTCCAAGACAGCTTTCCGACAGAATTTTTGACTTAATGGATTATATAGGTAAAAAAGAGCTGGAAAATGCTATATCGCTTTATTTGGATCTAATAAACTTACAAGAATCTCCTATTAAAATCTTATCCTTAATAAATACACATTTTTACCGTCTTCACTACATTAAACAGTGGATTGCTGAAGGAAAACGAGGAGAGCTTGCAAAACTTCTTAAAATAAATCCTTATTTCATGCCAAAATACATGGAGCAGTCCAAAAATTTCTCTGATAAAACACTAAAAGATGCCTTAGAATACGGCATCTTCGTTGACAATGCCATAAAAACCGGAGAGATGAATGAGTATATTGCCGTAGAAAGCCTAATAATTAAGTTTTCTGTTTAGCTTTCTTGCAAAAATAATTATAATTATCCCAAAAAAGCTTGCTTTCACTCCAAAATTTGTGCAAAGCAAGACCGCAATTACCACTCCCAGATAAAAAAATCCAAGGGAAACAAGATAAAATCTGCCTTTTTCCCTGTCTTCTTTTTTCCCTGTCAGGCAGTAATAGGTATAGCCTAAAACCATCTGCTTTAAGTTATTGGTAGAAAATATAGTAGAGCAGTTATATTTTCTAGTACCTGAAAATGCATTCCATTGTGTCGAAGACATAAAAAATATAGGAAGCAGCCCTAAAATGGGTTCTAGATTTTCAGGCAGGAAAGAGGAGATTACAAATCCTATGAACAATACAAAAAACACATATTCTTTCAAAAATTGCATTCCAAATTTATGTTTAAGAATTGCTCCCATAACATTTGCAAGAATATATAGTAAAAGTGCCATAAGCCTGAAGCTTACTTCTTTATAATCCCTTCCAAAAATATTTAATATAATCTCAATCAGGTTGGCTGTCTGTGCGGAGCCAAAATTTCCAAGCCTGCTAAAAAGTGCATATCCGCCCATAAACCCACCTGAAATACACATTATGTGATGTAATACTTCTTCCTGTTTCTCTGTCATATTTTCCATCTAAATTCAATCTTCTTTCGCTTTATGCATTGCCCTATCCGGGTAAGCATTTTTTTCAAAATTATAATAATCCTTATGCATAGGATTGGCTTTTCCGTAGTCCTTACTGAATTCAGCAAGCTCCAAATCACCAATCATAAAGGCTCTAAAAGAACCTGCTCCTGCAAGAGGACAGGTATCAAAATGATACCATTTATTCTTGTATTTGATTAAGTTCCAAAAATGGTCGCTGCTTTCTCCATCTCTTGTGACCATGATATTTTCAAAACCTGCTCCTGTGATAAGGGCTTCCGCAACTGCATAATATGTAAAGCAGTCACCTGTATGTGTTCTAAATCCATTGTATGCCGCCTCAGTAGCATTACTTTTATCAGAATGTCCTGTATAGTTAATCTTCGTATGGCAAAATTCAAATATCTTATCCAGTTTCTCAAGCTCTGTCATATCCTTTGTAGTTATCTCTGCCAAAGTATCTTTCACATATTTTGCCACTTCTGCTGCATGACTTTTATCAGACTTTCTTACTACTACTTCAGCTTCTTCTTCAGCCTTATTTCCTGCCTCATCCTCCGACCTGTAAATCACCTTATACATTCCCTCTTTTTTAGGATTTACACCTGAAGCATCTACCATAAGTGCAGTACCGCCAGGCTGATTATCTGTAACACTCACCCCTTCTCTATATGAAAAAGGACTTCCTATGTACAGTGTCAGATTTCTCACTCCTTTAATTATCGGCGGCTGCGTATCTTCTACTTCTAAGGTAAGGTTTATGTTTTTCTTATTCTTCTTAACCAAGGCTGTAAGAGGAATTTTATATTTACCCGTCTTTTTCAAAGCCTTATTTATGTTAAAATTTTCACGATATTCCAGCTTAAGCCCTTCCTGCTCTGTTGTTAAAAATTGACTTGCCGATAAGTCCTTTGTACCTAATTCTACTTTCAGCTTTCTTTTTACATCCAGTACATAAAGCAGGGTAGACTCTTCTGATTTATTTCCTACCAAATCCGTAGCAGTCAGCTTTATTTTATAAACTCCCGATTTTCCTTTATATTCCGAAAGCCCCGCTGCTTTTAACCTTGTCTCTGTGGCATCTTCTATTCTGTCAACAAATTCCTCTTTTTTACATTTTTCACCTGCAGCTTTCACTACTTCCCTAGTAAGGATAATAGGAGTTTCTGTATCTTCTACAGTAAGCAATGTAGTGTTAATATTTCCATTTATCAAAAACTGCACTGAATACTCCCCCGGCTTATCAAAGGGTATGTCACTCAAAGAAGTTATCATCTTACAATTAACCAATGGTATGTGATATTTAAGCAGACTCTCATAAAGCTCAGGATTTTTATAAAAATCTGTCTGTTTTAAATCAGTAGTTCCTGCCTCTATAGTAATCCCAGGCTTTAACGGTGCATTTATAAATAAAGAAAACCCACCCAAAATCATAAGAATCACAAGGCTCATAGCTGAAATAATCAAGTTTTTTTTTAGTTTACTCATAATTTTAGCCAATTACATCAGACATATTGTACTTTCCTGCACTTTTACCCTTAAGAAACTTGGCTGCACTCATAGCTCCCTTTGCAAAGACTGCCCTTGAATAGGCACTATGTTTAATTTCAATAACTTCATCAGTACCTGCAAAAATAACTTCATGCTCGCCAACTATCGTGCCGCCTCTTACTGCTGAAATTCCTATCTCTTCCCTATCTCTCTTCTTCCTTACTTCTGTTCTGTTTAAATTATAGGAAATATCCTCAAGCTCTTCTTTCATCACATCCGCAAGTGCAAGAGCTGTACCGCTTGGAGCATCTAATTTCTGATTATGATGCTTCTCAACTATCTCTATATCAAATCCATTGCCATAAAGAGTTTTTGTGACATTCTTAAGAAGCTTGAGAAATACATTTATACCAAGAGACATATTGGCAGAAACAAGTACAGCAGACTCACCTGCAAGCTTCTCCACCCTCTCAAGCTGACTTTCAGAAAGCCCTGTAGAGCAAAGTACAAGCGGAGTATGAGTTTTTTCACAATAATTAAGAAGTCCATCTATTGCAGCGGCAGTAGAAAAGTCTATAATTACATCAGCCTCATCCCTAAACTCCTCAAAGCTCTTGTACACAGGGTAGTCATTTTTAGCTTCACCGGATGGCTCAATTCCTGCTACTATAGTCATTTCTTCGTCCGCTGCAATAAGGCTTGACAACATCTGCCCCATTCTTCCATTGCATCCATGCAATATAACCTTTACCATAATCTTCTCCTTATCCTCTATATTCAATAGAAACTATTTTTTCATCTTCAAAAATAATGCTAAGTTCCATTCTACCCTTTTTATAGATATACTCATTTTCCTTTTTCTTTCTTTTTCCATACAGCTTTTCGGCTTCCTTTCTGGTCTGCCCTATATAAAGCCCCTCCTTCGTCTGTACACTGTCATCAGTAAGCAGTATGGATGCAAGTTTAAGCGACCCTGCCTCACTATCTTCATGTACAGTAAGTGTAAAACCACTGTATGTATAAATTTTATCTTCACCCTGCTTTGCACAGCTTGGCACTGTAAATGAATCAGCCTCTGCTTCAAGCTTATCAATATTTGCTGTAGGATCTTCACCTATAAAAAATTCTGCATTCTTTATTTTAAATGAATAGCCCTTATCCATATTCTTTTCTACAACAGAAGTTATATTATTTGCAACCATATTTTTTCCTGACTTGCAGCCTGTAACTACGAGTGTCATACCGGCACAGAACGAAATTATTGACAAATAATTAACAATTTTTAAACCTCGGCATATTTTCTTTCTCACTTCCAGCCTCCCTTACACTTACTTCACCGGTAAATAATGCTTCCGATTTACCATCTTCATATTTTACCAGTAATCTTGCCTCATCGTCAACTCCCAGTACCTTTGCCTTCTTAGAGCCATCAGGTGTAATCACAAAAATTTCCTTATTTAAGAGGGTCTGATACTTTTTATAGCTCTCCATAAAATCATGCTCAGGCAGTTTTTCATAATATTTAAAATAATTTTTTACTATAGCTGCAGAGAGTTTACTCATAACCCCCTTTGGAGGCTCCTCTTCATCATATACAAAACCTGCTATATCCCTAAGTTCTTCCGGAAAATTTTCGTCTGAAGGCTTGGTAATATTTATCCCAATTCCAACCACCGCATAAGAAAGTCTGCCATTTTCTACATCAGTAACCGCCTCTGTAAGTATTCCACAGATTTTTTTGCCGTCAAGATAAACATCATTTACCCACTTTATACCTGTATCCTTACCCGTTACCTCTCTTACTGCTTCAACTACAGCAACTGCTGCTATCGTGGTAAGCAGCATAGCCTCTCTAAAATCCATATCAGGTCTTAGCAACATACTTAGATAAATACCATTCTTAGGTGAAAAAAAGTTCCGTCCCAGCCTTCCCCTACCTTCAGTCTGCCTCTTAGCTATCAAAACCCTTCCCTCATCTATCCCGGCTGCCGCCATATCCTTCAATAAAGCATTAGTAGATGTAACCTCATCCCTTACCTCAGCCTCAATCTTAATCTTCCCCTTATAACCATTCTCCCCATCAGCCAGCTCATCTATAACACTCTTAGCAGAAAACACATCACCGTTATCCATTAATTCATACCCCTTATTACTCACCGAACTAATCTCATACCCCTCTTCCTTAAGAGCCTTCATATGTTTCCAAACCGCTGCCCTACTAATTCCCAAAACTTCCGCAATCCTCTCCCCCGATATAGCCTTCCCCCTACTCTCCTCAAGCAAACCTAAAATCTTATCCGCAGTTTTCATATCTCCCATCCATCCTTATCAAACTCACCAATAAGTCAAGCCTTTACTTCGTCCACTCTAACATAAGATAAATTCACTTAACTACTACACAACAAACAGCCCC
>NZ_JBQNBU010000007.1:0-53263 GCF_052169795.1 Catonella sp. | reverse complement strand
ACCCCTGAAAATAAAGGTTTTATAAGAAAACAAGGGGTGTCTTTTGACACTACCGTATAGAAAAGGGGAGAGTAGAACAGGATACCCCCTTTTCTTTTTATGGAGAATATAAAAATATTCGATTAACCGATGAAGAATACCGAAAGCTGAAAGATAAGCTGCAAGGTCATACCGATATGATGATTGAAAAGCTGTCAAGATATATCAAGAGTACCGGAAAGACCTATCAAGACCACTATGTAACAATCCTTAACTGGTATGAACAGGACAAGGATAAACTATCACAGAAAAAGAACGGCAAGATTCCAACTTTTGAAGATTATGACAAGGGGGAACATTTATAGCTATCATACAAGGCGGTGTAAAGGCATTTTTAGAGCGTTAAGACTAAAAGGAGGTATCAAAGTATACCTAAGATAAAAATTAAGCTTTAAAACTCAACTTATCCCTTAAACAAATAAAAATATTTAGAGCGATTAGAAAAGTAAAAGTCTAATCGCTTTTTTTATTGTAAGGAAAGGAGCAATGCAGATGACAGATGAAAAAAGCAAAGCTGAAAATACATTCCATAAAAAGATTGGAAAAACTAATTATAAAGTTACAGTACATTTCAGCGAAACAAGTAATGAAACAATCACAGATAAAATAAATAGGCTCATTCAGAAAGAATGTGAAGATATGAGTTATAAAAAAGATAAAGAAATTTCTTAAATACCCTTGACAAAATGTATCAGAAGATGCACTTTTAAAGGCTATGGAAGTAGCAGGAAATGATGCACTTGAAAAAGGTGTAGAAGTAGAAAGAAAAGGACTTGGAACACCTGCAACAAGGGCAGGAATAATTGAAAATCTTATATATAAAGGTTTTGTTGAAAGAGATAAGAAAAATCTTGTAGCTACACATAAAGGGATCAGCCTTGTAACAATAGTATCTGATACATTTAAGTCGTCAGAAACAACTGCAAAGTGGGAAATGGAATTATCGGATATTGCAAGCGGTAAATCTTCAAAGGAAGAATTTTTGAAAGGTATTGAAATGGAGATAAATGAAGCTGTTTTGAAATATAGAAGTAAGTAGCCACTAATTTCAGAGTGGAAAAAATGACTTAAAAATGCTATAATCTTTTTGTAGGGAAAGTAGGAAATGTGGAGGTACTTTATGGCGGAAGTATTTATAGATAATGCGAAGGTTATGGCAAAAGGACAAGTTACCATTCCAAAGAAAATTAGAGACATATTAGAAATTGAAAATGGAGATTATGTAACTTTTATAGTAGATGAGGGGAAAATACAAATTGTTAATTCAAAGACTTTCATCGAGGATAATATACAGAGTAGGAAATAAATTGTAGATGTTAGATGCCGATAGGAGGAACTTATGGATAAAGAAAAGACTTCTTTGCAAAATATTAACGCAGAGAAAAACAACAATCCGTTTGAAGAGATTGTTACGATTGTAGAAAATGCAAAAGATCGTGCATATAGAAAAGTTAATGAAGAGTTGATCTTAATGTATCAAGAGATAGGAAAATATATTAGTAAAAAAACTGAAGAAGCATCTTATGGCTCCGGATTTGTTGATAATGTGGCAGAATTTTTTTCGACTAACTATCCTGAGCTGAAGGGATTTAATCGTAGAGGACTTTACAGAATGAAGCAATTCTATGAGTTATATAAAGATGATGAAAAAGTGTCACCACTGGTGACACAATTGAGTTGGACTAATCACTTGAAAATAATGTCAGCTTCTAAAAGCCAAGAAGAGAGAAGATTTTATATTGAATTGGCAGTAAAAGAAAGATATTCAAAGCGTGAGTTGGAAAGGCAGATGGATAGTGGTTACTATGAACGCTTTATGCTTTCAAATGGCAATATGTTGCCGGCAATTCAAAAAGCAAAACAAGAAACACATAATTTGTTTTTAGACAAATATGTTTTAGAGTTCCTTGATGCACCAAAGGGTGGTAACGAAAGAGATTTTCAAAAATCAATACTTGAGAACTTGAAGAACTTTGTTTTAGAAATTGGAAAAGATTTTTCCTTTATAGGAAATGAGTATAGGGTACAGGTTGGAAATCATGACTATTACATCGACCTGTTATTTTATCATAGAGGACTGTCATGCTTAGTTGCATTTGAACTCAAAATTGGAGAATTTAAGCCTGAATATATAGGAAAGATGAATCTCTATTTGGAAGCATTAGATAGGGAAGTTAAGAAACAAACGGAAAATCCAAGTGTCGGAGTTATTCTTTGTGCATCAAAAGATGATGAGGTTGTAGAATTTGCACTTAGCAGAAGTCTTTCCCAAACAATGGTATCGGAATACACCTTAAAACTGATAGATAAAAATTTATTGCAGAAAAAGCTGAAAGAGTACACTGAAATTGCAGAGGAAAAAGTAGAAGCGAATGAAGAAAAATGAAAAAGGAATACGATAGGAGAAGCTTTGATTTGAAGGCAATTAAGATGAAGAAAGGAGTGAAATGATGAGTGTTGAAAGCATACTAAATGGTGTGGAAGATACCCTGTATATCCCGCTTGTAGGAAGAATATATGCAACAAAAAAGTTCCCTGAATTTTTCTATGATGAAAAGGCTTTATCCTTAGAGTCACATATACCGACAGACAGCATAGACAAAAACAGCAATGAATATTTTTATATGGCGAGTGTTTGTAGACAACAGACAATAGATGAAAAGATAATAAGTTTTTTTAAAGATAATCCTGATGGAAATGTAGTGTTTTTAGGTGCAGGCTTAGAAACTGCTTATCATCGTATAGGAAATAAAACTGCCAACTTTTATCAAGTAGATTTGCCGAGTGTTATCGAAATTAGAAAAAGAGTGCTTGGAAATGGCAATAACGAAAATCTTATTTCAGGTGATATGTTCAGGCTTGATTGGATTAAAGAAATAGATGCAACACTTCCAACACTGATTTCTGTTTCGGGTGTTTATCAGTATTTTGATGAGTCTAAAATTATAGAGATGATTAAAAAGATGAAAGCTCAAATTCCTAATGGAGAATTAGTCTTTGATGCTACAAATTCTAAAGGGTTAAAACTTGCCAACAAATATGTGAAGAAAACGGGAAATACAAATGCACAAATGTATTTTAGTGTAGATAGCCCAAAGGAATTTGCAAAGTATACGAACACCAAGCTTTTAGAAGTAGATGGATTTTTCCAAAAGGCATTAAAGGATTGTCATGGATTAAAGTTAAGTACAAAAATATATATGTATTTTGCAGATAGATGGAACAGGACGCTGGTTGTACATTTAAGATTTAACTGATAGAATTTTCTATATATTTAACAGGAATATATTAAACTTAATTTAAATAGCAGTAAGTTGCAATACACAGAATTTAGAGGTGATTAGAGTAAAATCTAACACCTTTTTTGTTTGTAAAAAAGAAGGAGGTAAAAATGCGAATAAATGATTTTCATAACATTTTGGAGCTTGTAAAACAAGATATTTTACAAAGTGATGCAGAATATCTGAAGCTCCTAAGGGTTGTTGGAAACAATCAAAGATATGACTTTAGAAGTCAATTAAGTATCTATGATAGAAATCCTGAAGCGACAGCCTGTGCCAAGTTCGATTATTGGAGAGAACGATTTAACCGAACTGTTATGAGAGGACAGAAAGGTATCCCTATTTTATAGGACTATGGCATATATAAGAAAGTTGACTATATCTTTGATATAGGTCAGATAGTTTCAAGAAACAGGGATGTTAATGAAGTAAATCTTTGGAATTTTGACAAAGAAGCTCATAGGGATGTCTTAAAGGAAATGATAAAAAACGAAGGTTATGAGGAAAGAGAAAGCACCTTAGAAAATATTTTTTCTTTAAGCAGGCTTTACAGTGATGAAAAGATAGACAACCTTACGAATGAGCTTAGAATAGCAGATGAAGATAGAATATCTTTTACAAAGTTTGTGAGGGACTCAATAAGCTATGCAGTTACTTCAAGATTTTAGCTTGATTATCTTATGGATAAGGAGCTGTTAAGAGAGAATTTTCAAAGACTTGATAGTATATCTCTTATGAGTCTTGGTGAAACCGTATCGGATATTAGTGGGAATATTATTGATGAAACCATTCAGAAAAGTAAAGAGCTTGATAAAGAGGTTTTAAGAGGTAAAGAAGCAGGATATAATAAGATTAGAGAAGAAATTGAGGAGGTAGAAGAAAATGTACTTCGACGAGATGATCAGAAAAGAAATGAAAACGAGCGAGTTCTCCGAAATGGAGAGTACGGACGAGATAATAGAAAAAATCAGGGAGAATACGCTAAACAGCTTAGAGGAACAGGCGGACTTCATGAAAGAATTCCCGAATCCGACTTACGCAGTGATGAGGCTGGATTATCTATCACAGAGCGAGGAGCAGAGCCACTTCGAGATGTTGGTAGACCTATACAAGGAGAAGAAGCTGACAGGACACCTGATGGATATTCAGAAACAAGCGATAGAGTTTATGAGAACAGAGAAGCCGAAGCTGATGGCAGCTTGGAAGATAGAGGGCGAGAACAATCCGCAGTATGGGGCAATGATTTCAGCACTGAAAGAGATGACCATCAAGGAAATCGTGGAAATCTAAAAGAAAATACTGAAGCAGAGATAAGAGAAGCTGATAAGGCTTCTTTTTCTTTACCTGAAAATTCTTATGGACAGATGAGGCTTACTATTCCTCTTAATCAGAAGGATATAGACACTATCCTTATTAACGGAGGAAACCATGGTGGTGGTAGGCTTCCTGTTATTGCTGAGTTTTCTAAAGGAAAAAGCAATGAAGAATTAGGAGAATACCTCAAAGATACCTTTAGAGGAGGAAATGGATTTTATATTGATGAAAGAGAGGTATCTTCTTGGTATTCAGATAAAGGTATTCACTTATCTTACGGAACATCTGCAAGAGAAGATGATACGCAGGTTTTAAGTTGGAATGAAGCAGCAAGCAGAATAAATGAGCTTCTTAATAGCGGTGAGTTTGCCACAAATGTAGAACTTTCTGAAGCATATGATTATGAAAGGGACAGAATTTCAGAATCCCTATGGTATCTATATCACGATTTAAGCGAAGAAGGAAAAGCACATGGGTATTTTGATTTTATAGAAATAGGTGGTGGCTTTCCGGAAGAAACGAAAAGATTGTCTGAAGCATTAAAAAATCCTGAATACCTAAAGGAAACAATCAAAGAATACAGTAGGTTCTTAGCAGGCTACAAAGAAAACAGAGGTGTACTAAGATTTCATTATCACAAGTTAGATAGCCTTTATCAGAAATTACAGGAACTTGATCTGACACGAAAGGAATATAGTACCAATCTTACAGAATTTCCTAAAGTAAAGCCATTTATTACAGATGACGAAGTTCTTTCTACGCTTTCAAGAGGAAGCGGAATAGATAAGGGAAAAGAGCGAATTACAAAATTCTTCAAAGAAAATCATACGCTTCAAGAAAAAGCTAACTTTTTAAAAGATGAGTATGGCATAGGTGGAAGCTCTCATGCTGTTTCAGGTGCAATGGGAAGTGATGAATGGCACGATGCAAAGGGGCTTAAATTGCAAAAGAAAGATTGTAATGATGTTTTTATTACTTGGTCAAGTGTGGCAAAGCATATTGATGAACTGCTTTCTAAAAATCTTTATGAAGAAAAGAAAATAGAAAGTAATACAGAGATAGAAGAAGAAAAAGAACCACAATATTATTCCAAAGATGATCCTGAAAATCTGATGACCGATGAAATGCTTGAAAGAGTGCTTGAACCTTATGCACAGGAAAATGTAGCTTTGGCTGACAAAAAAGTTCATGCAGCATATATCATTCCATTTAGAAGTAATTGGACTTGGTATATGACGGAATATGATAAAGAAAGCGGCGATGCCTTTGGGCTTGTACTTGGGATTGAACCTGAATGGGGATATTTCAATCTTGAAGACTTGAAAGAATTAAATACTCAAAGGCTTATTTTTGAAGATTTTCCAAAGACCTTTAGAGAACTTAAAGATACGGAACTTGTCAAGCAGATGGATGAGCAGGAGCTTCAATCAGCCTTTAATGGGGAGCTTAGCTTTGAAGAAGAAACAGAGCTTGATGTATCTGAAGAAATAGAAGAAAGAGTAGCTGTAACACCTGTTCAGGGAACGCTATTTGATTACCTCAAAGAAAGAGAAGAAGTAGAGCTTAACGAAGAAAAGGAAAGCCTTGCAGATGAATCTGAAGTTAAAGATGGAGATACCGTATATTTTAATCATGAAGAATACACTGTAAGGGAGATTTCTAAAAACAAAATCACAGAAGAAACGCTGCCTGAAAAGTTATCTCCAAGTGAGAGATTAAACAATAACCTTGAAGCAATCTCTATGCTTAATCGTGTAGAGAGTGGACAAAGAGAGCTTGATAGTACCGATAAGGAAACTTTGGCAAAGTATGTAGGATGGGGCGGACTTGCTGATGTGTTTGACGAAAGTAAAGAGGGACAATGGGAAGTTGCAAGAAGTTTCTTAAAGGAAAATCTATCACCATCTGAATATGAAGCTGCAAGAGAATCTACCTTAACGAGCTTTTACACACCGAAAGCAGTTATTGACAGCGTATATAAGACACTTTCTGATATGGGATTTAAGAGCGGTAATATATTAGAACCAAGTATGGGGGTAGGAAACTTTATCGGTAATCGTCCTGATGAAATGAAAAAGTCCAAGTTTTATTGTGTGGAGCTTGACTCCGTAAGCGGTCGTATTGGAAAACTCTTATACCCTGAAAGCGACATACAGATTAAAGGGTTTGAAGAAACGAGCTTTTCAAATAACTTCTTCGATGCGGTTATCGGCAATATACCCTTTGGAGAATATAAGGTAAATGACAGGGAGTATAACAAAAATAACTTCCTTATCCATGATTACTTCTTCAAAATCGTCTTCGGTACGGATACGCAGACCCTTGAAATAGCGCTTTCTGTTCTGAGTGATACGCTCATAGCCAGCATTCTCCAATACAAAATAGAAGTCAGCGGTACTGCGCACGTATTCGTTGGTATCGATGCAGTAGTTGAGATATGCCTGATAAAGAGAAGAGGAACTTTCCTTATAATCGTCACCCACAACGCACTTGTCCTCAATGAAGTGAGCGAACCAGTCGTTCTGGCTGTGGTATTCGTTGATGGCTTCCTGCACGCAGGCCGGAACTGGAATCTGATAATCCAGCTCAATGACTTTCTTGCTTCCTTCTATGACCCACGCAAGAATAGCACTGCCTGCATTATCGTAGAGATACTCACTGTAATTCTTGATGTCGCTGCTGCCGGTAATCTTGGCGTTAAAAGGAATTACAATCAAACGTCTCCAGATACCATCGTCAGATGCAGATACACGAGGCAAGTGATTCGTGTAAAGCACAAGCGTGTGGCAAGGTTTGAATGAGAAGGGGTCTTTATACTTCTTTTCAGCAAAAACATCATCAGTGGAGCAGAGTTGTTTTACGGTAGAGTCTTTCAGTCTTGCGCCTTCCTGAATCTCGGCGGCAATAAGCAGACGATTTCCTTTGACTTCTGCCATTTCAGGTTTGATGTTTCTGCGGCAACCGACGGTTAAGGTATCAGCAGAAATATTACCGGAGTAAAGACCGAGTACACGAGAAATAGCATTCCAGAAGGTGGACTTACCATTACGACCATCACCATAAGCAATGATGAGTGCTTCTACATAAACTTTGCCAATTGCAGCAAGACCACAAATCATCTGAACATAATCGATAAGTTCCTGCTTGTGCTGGAAGATAAGATTCAAACTATCAAGCCAAATCTGCATACCTTTCTGACCCAGTGATACACTGGTGATTTTGGTGATGAAGTCTTCCGGTGAATGCTCACGAGCACCTGCCATACCTTTACGAAGGTCATAGGTTGCTTCAGGAGTACAAAGCGCAAAGCAGTCTGCGTCCAAGTCTCTCGGAGAAATCTCAAGCATTGGGTGTGATTCTTTTAATGTGGATGTCACGTTTTTGGAATCGCGGCGCTTAATTGCAAATGCCTGATATGCTTTTGCAGCTAAGAATTCCTGATATACTTTCAGCTGTTCATCGTTCATAAGCTGTTCTGCCTTTGCCTTTGATGTACTGTCGAGAATATTCTGAGCACCGCAGTTTTTCATTTTGTCGAGTGCTTCCATCAGGTCATTGTTAGCTTCCTTAAGATGACGTCTTGTAAGCTCATGTGCCACAGCCTGAGTGCCGGGTTCACTTTCCTGCCAGTAGTGGTCGGAATAGCGGATAAAGTGAGTAGCCGGAGAGTAACGCAATTCCTTAGAAAAATATTTTGCTAACACCTCAGCTTGTCCGACATCGGAATAATCCTCTGGTTTATAACAGGAAGGGGCATTATATACTTCAGGAGCAACATATCCATCCTGCTGTGAAACACGGGCGTAGAAACGCTGAGCATTGTGCCAGATAGTAGCAAGTTCGGATGTTTCCAGTGGTGGATTACACTTTGTAGCTTCATCCAGAAATGCTTGATATGCTTTATCACTGTCATCATATTTTTTGATGACCTTTCCGGCAAATCTTGACATGGTAGCATTACGACTGCCTTCAGGGATAGAGGAACTATAATATTGCTCCGTTGACATATCTTCATCGAAAATATCCTCATCGAGATATTCTGTTAAGTTCATGAGTCCCGGATATAGAGCAACCTCAGCGGCAGCAGTCCCAAAGAAGAAACGAGCGACATCCAGAGCCTGCGTATCAAAGTAAGGAAAGATGGAATTGACCAGCTTTTTCATATCAGCGTAAAGCGTAGCATCGGTTACATACTCGATTGGAAAAAGAATATGAAACTTCGGTCTTGCAGGCTTACCATTTTTCACTTTGTTGTGAAAACGACTGTAATGAACTGCGAAGGTTACGCCGGGAAAAGCCTGCATAACATCTTCAGGAGTAATCCAGTCTTCAGGATTTTCTGAATGGTCATTATCGCAGTCTACTGGCAGACAGTCGCTACCGATAAAGTTGTCACTATTGCGGTAGCTGTTTTTATATTCAGCACATACATAATCATGGCTGATTGCAGTTTTCAGGCTGTCCTCGTCGAGAATAACCTGCTTATGAGGGTAGGAGCAGTTACCGGGATTTCCGGTAACATCAGAACAGTAAATGGTAAACATTAGTCGTACACCTCCTCGGATTCATCCTCCAGCACCTTAGTAATAAACTTGAGTGCACGAATCATTGTTTCAAGCTCGCAGTCACCACCAAGCATTACTTCAAATCCTTCTGTATCTCCGAAGCGGTCACGTATAACGCGAATATTCATATCGGTGCAGCCTTCATCTTTGATGCGAAAATAGGTGCGACCGCCATGTCCTGTATTGCCTCCCATAAAACCTGTGGTGCCTGCTTCAACTTCGAGAATATTGCAGCTGACAACATCACGGGTGTAAGTGGTAATCTCCGTACCATCTTGTAATCTGCGTCTGTTTTGTTTAATTTCATACATAGTATTAAGTTTCCTGACATTCTTCTGTGAAATAGCGCAAGCGGTAGTTTTTCCACTTGGCACGATTGATTTCCGCTTCCATTCCGGATGAGATACGATTGCCAAACACCCATACTTCAGAACATTTGCTCATCAGTGCGTTACCAAAGAATAAGCCGAGTTCACGTTCTGCAGGTTCTGCATCATTAAGAAACTGTGGAAACAGTATCATACCAGAGTCCTCCTTTCAGGGTAGACTAAAAGAGCGTCCACCTCTAATTTCCACTGGAGATGAATGCTCGGTTTGAGCGGATGAATTTAATCTTTTTTGTAAAATGGTGTTGCATAACCATCTGCACGAAGAAGCAAACATTTAGCCCAAGGCGGAGTTCTTCCCATTTGTTCACATACAGCATCCAATGACATACGAGGGTCAGCCTCAATAACAAGTTCATCATGAATATGCATAACGATAGAACAGTGCTGCAGGGTCTTCATGGCATAGCAGAGAATGTCATGAGCTGTTGCTTGCACGATGTTTTCGACGAACTTTGGCCCGTAGGAATCGAGGCGCTCCCATTTCTTAGTGCTGCCGACACCTTCATAGGTAATGCAGGAACCACCGAACTTATTGGTTCCTATCTTTGGCTTAACATATGTAAGATTCCTGCCAGAAGGCAAAGTGATAAAGAGCATGCCGCTTCTGCAAGAGAAGGTGAGTCCATATTCGGTGGTAGTGTGTTTGTACTTGACTGCTTCCATAACTGCGCGGTCAACAGCCCACCAGAATTCAACGATATGTGGATTTGACTGGCGCCAAGAATCTACAAGTGCAGGAAGCTCATCTTCAGAAAGTCCCATCTCGATAGCCCCCATAGCTTTCAAAGCACCTACGGAGCCGCCATATCCAAGAGCAAGTTATGCGATTTTACCTTTCTGGCGCAGGTGCCCATTAATACCATGCTTTTCAACAGGAACCTTAAACATCTGTGAAGCAGAAGCACAGTAAATGTCACCGCCTTTGGCAAATACCCTTTGTCGTCATTCTTCACCAGCGAACCATGCAATAACACGAGCTTCAATTGCAGAAAAGTCTGCAACAAGAAACTGAGTGCCATTGCGAGGGATAAATGCTGTTCTTATTAGCTGTGATAAGGTGTCTGGTACATCTTCATACAAAAGCTTTACACCTTCAAAATCACCGGAACGTACCAGACTGCGTGCCTCTGCTAAATCAGGAAGATGATTTTGAGGCAGGTTCTGCAGTTGGATATTACGTCCTGAAAATCTACCGGTTCGATTAGCCCCGTAAAATTGAAACATTCCGCTAGCACGACCATCCTCGCAGACGGTCTTTTCCATAGCCTGATATTTACGCACAGATGATTTTGCCAGTTGCTGCCTGAGAGTAAGTACGTCAGCAAGCTTCTCCGGAGCGTCTTTCAAAAGCTCTGCCACAGTCTTTTTATCAAGGCTGTCGGTTTCTACACCGTTATCTGATAACCATTGTTTCATCTGTTGGACAGAGTTCGGATTTTCAAGTGCAGTAATATTCTTCATGGCAGCAGTCAGCTCTTCACGAGAGCGAGAGTCCATTTCAATAGCCTGATGCACAAGTTCCATATCCAGTCTTACACCACGGTCGTTGATTTCTTGGTCGATGTGGTATTCTTCCCAGACACTATCTGGAACTGGGAATTTGTGAAGCTTCTGCTGGATACCCATTTCTGTTTCAACATCACGGATGTTATATCGCTTGAAGGCTTCCCATTTATCAGGAGCATGAAAAGGTCTGTTTCTGGTTCTGCCGCCGTTGGATTTAGTAGCAGCGCAAGGCTGACAAAAGTATTTGATGAGGTCTTTTCCTTCAGTAAGTTTCTGTTTTTCAAGTCCAAGAACTGTGCCGACACCTTCCAAGGATAATGGTAGTCCCATTGTGGCCGCCCATATCATAGAACAGCGCCAGCATCTGCACTGTAGGCAAATAGCAATATTTCAAAATCAGGAGACTCACAGTATCGATATACGCCTGTTTTCGGAAGCTGTACATCGCTGAAAGTTTCAATATCAATACTAAGTGTTTTCATTAGCTTGTCCTTTCTAAACCACAAAGGTGGCAGGATTGCTCCCACCACCTCCACGGTTAATAATATGAGATTGGTTTACTTGCTGAGTTCCTTCATACGAGCTTCATGGTATTCAAGGTCACGCTTGTCCTTTTCAATTTCGCGCTGTTCACACTTGCGGTCATTGATGAGATTCTGAACCGCAGTGATATCTTTCAGGTTAAATGCAACGGTTTTTAGTGTTGCGTTTACTTTGAAAAATTTTACCAATATCTACTTATAAACCTTATATTTGGGCTAATCGATTATATTTCACTTACACGAAATCTGTCAAGGCTAAAGTGAATGGGCTTTCAGCCCAGCCTTGACTAGAATTTCGTAAGTGAAATTTATAATAAATTAAGCCCAATATAACCATAAATAAAACCTACACAATAGCCTTATATTTCCTTGATTTATCAATTAGAGTGGCTCTATGTATTATATTTAATAATTTTGAAACTGAGCTAATGATATACTTCAAAGTAAATGCAACAGAGGTACCTGTCAGAGTAAGTGCAACACCATGTTGCATTTAAGTTGAAAAACTACATTTTTTGAAATGATGATATTGCCTTTCTCTGAAGTGTTGAAGATTGGATTTATTTATTTTAAGAAGGGGGTAACCAGAGCTTTAAATACATCATTAAATATCTTTGCAAAGAAAACATTAAGAGAATATCTTGGAGAAGAAATAAATAAGGTGTGGAAACAATTTGAAGAAGAAAAGAGTCCATACTTTTTTGATTTTGCAGTCGTTTTTCATGTGTTTAAGCCTGAGGAAGCATTCTTAATTGCAAGTGACAAAATTGATAATATATCCCAAGAAGAATTTTCAAATTGTAAAATTGATTTTAATAAAGATTTATTTAAGTCCGACGATAATATCTTAGGGTTTTTTACAGGGTATCAATATAGTGAATATCTAAGGACCGTTGTTGAGTTGTTAATACAGTATGGTGGTAAATCAGAAGAAAAAGCTATTATGGCATATAAGTTTCTAACTAACGAATATAACATTACTCGGGACTCATCTAGATTTAATTTCCAGTCTGAGAAAATAATTTGTGAGACTATGTCACAGTATGAAGGTACGAATACTTACTCATTAAAACTGATTTTAGCATATGTTAAATACTATTTAGGATTTGAATTTAGATCTGCAGAAGTTGGACGAGGTAATACTTTTTGCAGGTATCATATCAAACTGGTGAACTCGGAATCTGTTAAGGCATATAGAGGAAATTGTTGGCAAATACTTCTTAAGTCTATTGATTTGAAAGAACTGCAGGAAGATATTATTGTCTTTATGATTCATTATGCTGTGGCTATTAGGGGCGCACATGACAATTCAATAGTAAGTGATGATAAGCTGTATGTTGATCAAGTAATGCAAGAGTTAATTGTTTCAAGTTTTAAGAAGGCTGTTATTTTGCATGATTTATATTATGGATGGAAAAGACATAAAGTTGAGCACGAAATAGAAAAAATTATTTTTGAGTCACCTGAATGGAAGATATATAGTATACTTGCAAAAGACTTTTTTTATTCAGATTTGAGTTATGAAGAATATGAACAAAAGAGAGAAAAAGATCTGAAAGATTTTGCATTAGCCTTACAAATATCTGAAATCGACTATTTTGTAGGAATAGCAGTTGATGTTATTACAGGATTGTCATCTATATCTAAGAATTCTCAATGTTATGATATTATTTATAGAATTGAATAAATTATAGTGTTCTTACATGAGGACTATGACAAAATAAAAGAAATGTTTTTTGCAATTATAAAATATGGAAACCAAATTGATGTTTATCTGGGAGTAATGATTGAAACATTACTTGAATATAACAGTGCAGAGCGGGTATACGAAATGCTTATTTCTATCCCATTCAAAAAAATAAACAAGTGGTTGTTTTACTTTTTTGAAAAGTTACCGGAAACTATGGTAAATGAAAAAAACTATAATTTATTATTAGAGTATTTAGGTGATAAATCTGATAATAAAATAACATCTTCTACATGTCGTAATATGAGATTTTTAGATAAGTATCTAAAAATTGACAAAGATGCATATGTTACATGTTCTAGGATTATTTACATGAAAAAAGAAAATAATAAGTTTATTGTTGAGATTTATTTTTCGTTATTGTTCCATGATCAATGCTATTCACCGGATGAATTATTGTTGCTTTTTGATGCGGATAAGAATCTGTTAAAAAATATTTATTTCTTTATACTTAAAAATTATGATATGATTGATTTTAATGGTAGTTTTCTTACAGCATTTTTAGCACTGGGAGAGGAATGGGTAGAGTCGTTTGCAGAGCTGGTAGCTGAAACAATTTGTGATAATAGAAATCATGATGAGTATAGATTTAGAACACTATGGAACTTAGATGATTATTCGATATACTTTGATGCAATATTCAAAAAATTAACAGAATGTAAGGATTATTTATCCAAATGGGAATTATCTGATGCGTTTCGCGTAATTATGTCTTATGATATAGATGGTTCTCGGAATGAGTCATTTAGTCGTCAAGAGCAATGGATTTTACATACTATTGAGGAATATGCACAATCTGAAAAAATTGTTGTACTATTTTCTTCGATTTGTGAGATGAATACAGAGTTAAGAAGAAAGGCATTTAATATATTTTTGAAGAATAATTCTGATTATGAAATGTTTAATCGTTTAACTTTGGATGCTTCTCATTGTGGCGGATGTGAAGATGAGATAATTCCACAAATGCAGGAAAGAATCCGATTTCTAGAAGTTTTGTTGTCCGATTTAAAAGGCGCTAAATACATAAGGCATGCAAAGAGAGTTCGTGATCAAATTGAACTGTGGAAAGAACAGATAGAGACAGAGGAATTGAATAATATTTGTAGAAAATTATATCAATAATGCTATATCTCTTCCTTAAACTGACTTAGTAAATCAGGTGAAACATCATTTCTTAATTCGATTACTGTACTATACATACAAAGCTAGAGATGACGAAGATAGGCTTTTACTGGGTGATACCGGCTGATGCAGAAAAGCCAAGCGATGAGTGTGTAAAAAGTGGAAAATACATAAAGGAAAAGTAATATATGGAGCAGATATTAAAAAATGTGTTTTGTATTTGATGGAAAGGAGCTGAGACTCTCATATGCCAGAATTATTTGATTTGTCGAACTTTGATAAATATAAAGAAGACAATTCTTATATCATTATGGGAGTCGTATTATTCATTTGCAAATTCTAACGGCGGAGTAATTATTCTTGGCGTTGGAGAGCGCCAGGATGGAACTTGGTATACTACAGGGTTGAAGAATGTGGACAAGTTAAAGAGAAATTTTTGGAATATAATTCATGATACTTTCAACAATTTACCGGATGAAGAGTACTTGGAGAGAATAGGTGCAGCGGGATATGGTGAGGATGGTAAACTACATCCTACTACAGCCGGGTTACTTATGTTTGGTGAAGAATATCATATAGTTAGAGAATTTCCTGAGTATTTCTTGGATTATAGGGAGATGCTTGACCCTACAATACGTTGGACAGACCGTCGTCAGTCTAGTTCAGGTGATTGGAGTGGCAATATGTTTGATTTCTTCTTTAGGGTAAATAGTAAAATTGCAAAAGACATCAAGAAACCTTTTAAGTTTGAGGGCATTACAAGGGTTGACGATACACCGGTTCATAAGGCGGTTCGAGAGGCTTTGGTTAATTGTTTGGTTAATACAGACTATTTCCTGCCTTGTGGAGTCGTGATTAAAAAGGAAGAGGATAAACTGGTAATGGATAATCCGGGAAGCATACGTACCGGCAAGAAACAGATGCTTCGTGGGGGTATTTCAGATCCAAGAAATAAAACATTGATGAAAATGTTTAAAAACAAATGATATAGACACAGCCATAGGACTAAGTGCTGCACGAACCAGAGTTCTTTTAAAAGAAATGTCAGATGTTGAGTATGAAGGTACAAATACCAATAGAAAATACCGCTTAGCTGATGAGGACTAAATAAAACCATAATATAAATCAGACTAAAGCTACTCTAATTTGTCAAGTTCAGCAATATAATCCAATCCAAAAACCTTTATTTCATCTAACACTCTTTGGAATTTAGCCCCTACTTTACTTAAAGAATATTCTACATGAGGAGGAACTTCAGGGAATACTTTTCTGTTTATCAGTTTATCTTGCTCCAGTTGGCGGAGCTGCCTTGTTAAAACAGTTCGTGTAACATCCGGAATAAGTTTTTCAAGCTCATTAAATCTTTTAGTACCTGTACTTAGATGGTACAGTATCACAATTGCCCATTTTCCCTGCAATACTCTTTGCGTGGTGATATATGGGCATTTATCATATATATTCGACATAAAAACCTCCTGAAACGGTATAGTATCTAATTAGATACTATGTATTATAAATGTTCGTACTTCTAAAATCAAGACTATAAGATTATAATAATGGCAAAAGAATGTTGTTTCTAAATTTTCAAGGAGGTTCATTATGAAAAACGAAGTGATCGAGGTATTTAATGCTTACACAGAAGCATTATCAAAGGGAGATTTTGAAGCTGTATTTGAAATAATGTCAGATAATATTGTTTGGCATATGGGTGGAGAGAGTTCGCTTTCAGGTATAATTAAAGGAAAACAGGCATTAGGCGAGCGTTTGAGAGAATTTGCAAAGAGAAGCAATGGAACATTTAGAGTTATTACAAATTGGGCTGCAAGTAATGATTGTTTTGTTGCTGCAAGTGTAGTTTCTTTAGCTGAAATAGGGAAAGAAAAGCTGAATAATCCGGGTATTGATTTGTTTAGAATAGAGAGTGGAAAAATCCAAGAAGTGTGGACATTTTCAGAACAGCAAACAGTAGAAGATAAATTTTGGGATTTTAAGCTTATCTCTAACAAGTAAAATCTTTAAATAATCTACCGACCTACAAAAGTTAGACTCAAAAATCTAACAATTGGAGGTCGGCTTTTAAAATTATCCCCAATTATTCACGAAACATCTTGTGAAATAAGAGGTCTGTGACCTATGGAGTGAATAATTGGGGTTTATTATGTTTTTATTCTCAACCAGCTAAACTCGAAATAAAAAGGTGTAAATCCGGCTAAATTCTTTGCTGATTGTTGATTAGGCTGTAACCTTATGATATAACATGGATAACGGAATAGAAGATTTTTTGCTTAATGAGGCTATTGTAGAGTTATAAAGATATTGGTATATGAAAGAAGATGTCGCAATGGATATGTAGGAATTGAAAAGCCTTATATACTAAGGCGAAAAAGTGGATATAGAGTGTAAAAAGGCAGAAGATTTTGAAGTAGTAAAACTTATGGAAGGAACTAAGCATGAACATTTTTGACGAAGTGGACGAGAACCTGTTTCGTCCATTAACAGGAATTAACAAAAGAAAATATGTTGATATTCTTACTTTAATTTGGGAAAGATGCAAGAGGCAGCCTTTGTATGCCATAGAAAAAAGTACTATTTTCGATATGGTGGAGGAGTACTTTAATGGCTTAGATGAGCAGGTAGAGTTTGATATAGAGGAAGAAATAGAGGGCAATATGACAGATGCCCGCAGTATAGCAGGCAGTTTTATCAGAAGGCTTAAAGATACAGGTTGGATTATTGAAAAAGAAGGGGAGTATGAGGAAGAGTTCAAACTTGCGGTCAACTATAAGGTGGTTCCTTTACTCAAATCTTTTCAAGATATTATTAACCCCAAAATTACTACATATAAGGGAAAGCTATTTAAGATTTACTCTTTATTTGAACATATTTCAGAGCAGGGCAGTCCTTATGAAGGCGTATTAAAAGAGGCTTCTGAAGACTTTGATAATCTGAATCAGGCGCTTAGGAGCTTATCTGCCTCTATTGAAGACCATATTAATAATCTCACACAGGGGAAAAAGCCTGAAGAGATATTGGAGTTATTTGGGAAATATGAGGAGAATATTGTTGTAGGCTCATACCATAGGTTTAAGACAAATGATAATCTCTATTACTATAAAAGCAGCTTGGATGACAGTCTTGATAAGTGTGAGAGTGACTTATTTGATGCATTAATACTTGACTATATGGATGCGGAGCATGTCGATAAAACTGAGGCAGTATTAAAGATAAAGCAGCTTATTACAAAGGTTCGTATGGATATTGGAGAAATGGAAGACCTCATGAGAAACATTGATGATAGGCATATTATCTATAGAACCAGGGCAGTACAGAGAGCACAGTTTTTATTGTTATCGGATGGAAGTGTAAAGAGTAAAATAAACAACCTGTTACAGTATTATGCAAGTCAAATTGAGACAAAAGAAGATTTGTATGAGGAGGATGAGACTATTTGCTATGATGTATTTCAGATATTTGGTCAGAACTATTTTGACAGTTCATCACTTGCTATACCTATTAAAAAAAGGCGATCTTCTCCGATTGAATTGATGGCTGTCATAGATGAACTTGATATGGAACTTGTGGCTGAAAAAAGGCTAAAAATGTTGGAATACATAAGAAATGCACTTACTTCCGAGAATGTAAATGCATTTGCAAAGGACATTTTACAAGGAAAGACTGCAGTATCAATCAGCAGCGTTTTTGAGAATAAACCTGACATTCTACCGAAAGTTATTGGTCTATATACATACTCGCAGACATCTGAGCGTGAATATGAAATAAGACTAAAAGATACATTGGCAGAATGTAACGGTATTCGCTTTAAAGACTTTATTGTTGAGGAAAGGAAGGGTTAAGAATGGCTGTTGATATCAGAGAGGAAATTGCTAATTATTTGCTGAATAACTGCTTCCTTATAGGAACGGTGGATTCAACCAGAGATAAGTATTATTATGTTATCAATCATGAAGAAAGCTTCAGACAGTTATTTCAACCTATTGGGTATACACTTGTTATTCATAGAAATCTGCGTGTGGTACAGCTTATTAACAACCATGGCAGAGGCAGGCTTTCACTTAAAAAGTATGAGAGTATTATGCTGCTTATTTTAAGACTGCTATATGTGGAGAAGAGGGAAAGCCTGTCTACAAGTGAGGAAAGAGTTGTTGTAACCATTGAGGAGATAAAAAATGAATATGAGAAGTTAAATCTTCCCAGGCGATTTGATAAAGTATTGTTGGAGGATTCTCTTAGAAATATCAAGAGGTATAATTTGGTGCAGCCTTTAGATAAACTGCTTGATATGGATGCAAAGATACAGGTATATCCGTCTGTGATACTTGCTATGCCGGATACAACTATTTCAAAGGCCTATGAGGAGACAAGTAAATTGCTTGCACAGTATGTAAATTCAGATGAGGAGGACGAGAACGATGATTAGAATGACCAGAATTCATCTGATTAATTGGCATAACTTTCAGGATGATATTATAGATTTTAAGAATATCACCTATCTTCTTGGTGTAAATGCAGTTGGAAAAACAACAATTATGGATGCCATCAGATATTGTCTTACAACAAACAAGGATTTTAATACTGCGGGTAATAAAAAGAGCGGAAGAACATTGCTTGGCTCTGTACACCAGAAACAGAGAGCGGAGGATAGTTATCTAAGACCGGGACATACTGTATCATACATTGGAATAGAATTTTTGGATGAGAGTATTAAGAAGAATTTTGTAATTACGGTTCGAGTAGAATCTGAAACACCTAAGCAGGATTTAAAGGGTGTATATCAGGATTGGTATATTACAAAGCCGGGGTATTTACTTGAAGATATTCCGTTTTTTACACAGGTAAAAGACGGTAAAAAGCCTACATCAAGGGATGCATTTAAACTTGAAAATAAAGGTATGGATAGAGCATCAAATCAGGCGGATGCCAGAAGAAGAATATGTCGTATACTGGGCATTGGTGAAGCGGATTCACAGATAGGTAAGAAATTTAATGAAGTATTTCATATGGGTACGAGCCTTGAGGATATAAGGGATATACGAGAATTTATTTACACCTATATATTACCGGAACCTGAGGTAAATATTGATTTTTTGCAGCAGGATATGCGTGAGCTTGAACATTTGCAAGAGGTTTTACAGGAGGCACAGGACAGGGAAGCTCTACTTGCTGAGATAAATGAGAAAATAGTTGAGGCAAAAGTCCGTCTTTCTAAGGTAAAGATAAATGAGATTCTTGTTGCATATGCAAACTACTGGGGCAATGTGGAAGAACAGCAGGAAAAGAAACAACATATATCGAAATGGGAAGACAACATTAGTATATTAATAGATAAATTAGAGGAATTGGCTGAGAAGGAGAGAAGAGCTTCGGATTTATTGTATGAGGCTAAAAAGGCAAAAGAGGATAATACCGACAACAAGGAAATGCTTTCGTTAGAACGAGAGAGTAAGGATAAGGAGCAAGAGCACGAACGGCTTGTTAATGAGGCTGCCGGATATGGTAGATTACTGGAAAGTCTTTCTTCTCTAAAAAGGAGGCTGAATATAATAGGTTTTGCTTGTGATTGGTCTGTAACTGAGGATGAAGATATTACTGGTGATGAACGGATTGCTGAGATAAAAAAGGCTGAAGAAATCCTTAGAAAGTTAGAAGAGTCCATTAAGAACAGGGATGCAGAGATTAGAACAGAGATTAGTAATCTCTCAACTCAGTCTAAAGCACTTGAGAATAAAATTAAGAGTCTGGAAGCCGGTGTAATGTGCTATCCGGATGAGGCTGTATTTGTCAGAAATAAAATTAATGAGAAATTAGGCGAGCAGAGTAAGGAGGCAAATGCAAAACTATTATGTGAACTTCTGTATATGACAGATAATAGCTGGCAGGATGCTGTGGAAAGTTATTTAAATACTCAGAGATTTAATATTATTGTTGCTCCCACAAATTATCTCATTGCTAAAAAAGTGTTCATTTCATTGGGAGATAAAGTTAAGGGAATCGGACTTATTGATACTAGAAAAATCGGAGAAATTGAATACTCCGGTGATGGCTTAGCCTATCTTGGGGATAAGGTTGAATCAGAGAATATTTATGCGAAAAGGTATGCCAGGTTTATTATGCGGGATGTTGTATGCTGTGACAGTGCAGATACACTTGAGCAATATGGGAAGAGTGTTACAAAGGAGCGCTTACGATTTCAGAATTTCTGCTTGCAGAGAATGGGTAAAAAGGAGCATTTTATAGGTGTTGATGCTATTGCCAAGCAGTTAAGCAATGCTAAGACAGAACTTGTAAATATTCAAAAGTTACTTGTAGAATTGGATAAGGATAAAAAGTCATTTGATGTTGTTTATAATGATTATAACAGATTTACAGCCGGCAACAACTTTACCCTCTTGGAAAAATACTGTGATTCCGGCAGGCAGGCAAAAGAAGTCGGAGTTAAAATTGAAGAAATAAAGGCAAAGATAGAGGAATATAAGAATAATCCAATTTTACTTCAGATGTATGATAGGGTAAGTGAATGCGAAAAGAATGTAAAGACAATTCAAAACGAAATAACTGATGCCAAGGCAAAAAAACAGAATCTTGAAAAAGATGTAAAAAATGCAGAAGAATTGATTTCAAAACTTGAAGAAACTGTTAGCGGTGTGAAAAGTACTTATGAGGACAGCTTAAGAGAATATCCTGAATATGCAAGTGATGTAGAAAAAAAGTATCAGGAAGAGAGAATAACCAAGAAGGCATCAGCTATTGCCTATAATTTTGGTAACCGTGCAGCGCAGGATAAGATTGCTTTAAGTAATTATATGAATCAGCAATTGATTCCTTTACAGCAAAAATATACAGCAACTTACACCTGTGATTATCCTGAAGGAATAGAGGGTGCGCCACGCTATCAGCAGGAATATTTATCTTTACAGAATATTGAGCTGGAACGCCGTAAAGAAGAATTGGCACAGGCACAATTACGCTGTAAAGACAGATTCCGTAAAGAAGTATTATTTAGAATGAAAGATGATATTCTTCATGCAAGAAAGCAATTTAAGCAGATTAATCAGGTGATGGAAAATCTGGAGTACGGTGAAGAAAGTTACCGATTTGGTATTGACAAGAGTAAAGATAAAGAACTTGCTATTTTTTATGAGATTATCATGGATAAGGATAATCAGCAGATTGGCAGAGATAATGAGATTATGGCTTATTTTGCGGAAGCTAATAAATCAGAGGTATTTGAAAGCCAGATAGAAGATTTCATGAGCAGGATAATGCTGGATGTAGGAGAGAGGGCAAAGGAGAATCGGACAGGAGAGAAGTCCGGAGCAAAGAGCATGGGTATGTATGTGGATTACAGGACATATCTGGATTATGATATCATTGTTAAAAACTCTGTTACAGGCATTGAAGTGCCTCTGTCTAAGGTGAGTGGTGAAGGCAGCGGTGGTGAGAATCAGGCACCGTTTTATGTTGCAATCTGTGCTTCACTTTTGCAGATTTATGAGCAGAATCAGGAGAGCTGTATGAGGCTTATTCTGCTAGACGAAGCATTTAACAATATGACAAGTGACCGTATTGAGCCGATGATGAACATGTTTAAAAAATTAAATCTTCAGTTGGTTCTCATTGCAACAGCAGAAAAGGCAACATCAATTTTGCCATATTGTGATATTACATATTCAATTGTAAAATCAGGCAATAGAAATGCTATCGGAGTTTTTGAAAAAATATAGGAAGTGCCGGAATTTGTAAGTCATTGAAAGGACTGAAGTGAATGGACTACGGGAAAGATATTTTAAGCAGATTATTAGATATGTATGAGAGAAGAGGGGCATTTGATAAGGATGCTTCCTCTTTGCGAGCCATTCAACTTGAGGTAAGTAAAGTTTATAAGGAATATCTAAATCGCTATAATCATGAAGCATACAAAGATATTAATGCCTCCATAGATGCCTTATGTGCAAAAGGACTGGTGATTGCAGAGAAAAATAATTCCGGTCAATACTTAAAGGTTAAGTTAAATGTATACACTGCCAATGAATGTTATAAGAAGTTAAAAAGAATGAGTATTCCGAAGCAGTGTGAAAATGTAAAAAGTATATTGGCTAAATATCAGTATTGTGAGCTGCCAATGCTGCAGAAGGTTATAAATGATTGGTGTAAGTGCTTAGCAGAATATAAAAAATTACCCTATGATTTGAAATATGACAGCAAGCGTGTTGATGATACACTCTCTGTTTTGCAGGCTTTATTAAAACTTAACACTGAAACCTATATCCGCAATTTTTCAACGGCATTGTTTAAGGACTCAAAACGCTTTCAAAAGGAATTTAGAAGTACGGTAGAATCAATATTATTCGATTATACGGATGAAGTTGTGGAAAAGGACAGGATTCTAAATTTTTATAATCTGTATGAAAATCCTACCTATGTATTGATAAAAGGAAATGTTGTTATACAGTTTACTTCATCAGTAATTGATGTGTCAGAGTTACAGGACGGAATTGCATTGTCAAATGCATCACTTGAAAATATTAGGAAGATAGAGGTAAAAGCCGGTAAGGTAGTTACCGTTGAAAACCTTACAACATATCATGACTTAGATGAAAAAGATGGGGTACATATTTATCTTGGGGGATACCACAATCATTCAAAGCAGATTTTACTTGAAAAAATATATGCTGATAATAGGTATAAAGCATATTTTCACAAGGGAGATTTGGATGTATACGGTTTTTTAATATTAGAGAATTTAAAGGAAAAGACAGGAATTCCATTTGCTCCGCTTATGATGGATGTGGAAACTCTTGAGAGATTTTATAATGCAGGACTTTATAAGGAGTTGACGGCGACAGACATAAAGATGATTGAGGCAAAGAAATGCACCGACCTTATTGCATATAAAGATGTGCTTCAGTATATGCTTGATAATAATTGCAAGGTGGAGCAGGAGTCTATTAAGGCAGTGGAGCTGATGGAATAGAATTTAACAAGCTGCTTATTTAATAAATCTACTAAAGGAAAATAAAAGTCATGAACATAAGTGAAGAAAATAACAATAAAATCAATACCTCAAACGAAGTCTATAAGGGCTGTGGCTGGCAGTGTATGATTAATGCAATTTCATATAGGCAACATAAGCTAACAATCTTAGTTTTTCAGATTGCATAAAATCTCTTTATCAGCTAAAATGATAAATAATGTTAAAATGATTATCCTAGTCATAGGGGGAGTAATGGAAAAAAATAGGATTATAAAAATAATTTGGATAATACTTGGCTTTGTGGCATTTGGAATCGGCACGGTGGGAGTAATAGTCCCCATTTTGCCCTCATTTCCATTTTATATGCTGACACTATTTGCCTTTGCGAAAAGTTCGGAAAAACTTCACAAATGGTTTATTTCGACAAATTTGTATAAAAATAATCTTGAAAGTTTTGTAAATAAAAAAGGAATGACAGTAAAAACTAAGATAAGAGTCATTGCCTGTGTTACAGCAGTGATGGCTTTCGGTTTTATTATGATGAAGCATGTACCGGTTGGCAGAATTGTACTGGCAGTAGTTTGGGTATTTCATGTGCTATATTTTATTTTTGGTATAAAAAATTTGAATGAAGAGTCACAGACTACTGAGAATTTAGAAATTGAGGGTGAAGAAAATGATTAAGAAGAGATTGATAGGACTTTTGTCGCAAGCCGGTAAACACATTATTTTTCATATTCTTTTACAGATTCTTTCTTTAATAGCACAGATTGTGCTGGTGTTTAAGCTGACCAATGTATTTGATTTGGCTGTAAACGGGCGTCTTGATAGACAGGCTCTCCTTTTTGCAATTGTGACCTTTGTAATTGTTTATATAATAAGAGTTACTTGTGAAGAACTGGAGGCAAGGGAAGCATATCTTGCAAGTGTGGATGTAAAGAGGGTGCTTAGGGAGAAGATTTATGATAAGCTGCTTAAGCTTGGTGCAGGCTATAAAGAAAAAGTTTCGACTTCTCAGGTGGTACAGCTTAGTTCTGAAGGAGTAGAACAGCTTGAAACTTATTTTGGAAGGTATCTTCCTCAGTTTGCATACAGTATGACAGCTCCTATCATACTTTTTGTTGTGCTTGCAGTAAAGGTTAATTTTGTAGTCAGTTTGGTACTTCTTCTTTTAGTTCCTCTTATACCTGTTTCCATAGTTGCAGTTATGAAGATTGCAGGTAAACTGTTTAAGAAATACTGGGGCGTGTATTCAGAACTTGGTGACAGCTTTTTGGAGAATATTCAGGGTCTTACTACTTCTAAAATATATATGGCAGATGAAAGAAAAGCAGGTGAAATGGATGTAGAAGCCTCTCTCTTTAGAAAAATTACTATGAGGGTTCTGACTATGCAGCTTATATCTACAACAGTTATGGATGTACTGGCTTATGGCGGGGCAGCAGTAGGTATGCTGGTGGGAATTAACTTTTTTATGAGAGGTGAAATAACATTTGCAGGGATGCTTACGGTCATTCTTCTTGCATCTGAGTTTTTTCTTCCATTAAGGCTGCTTGGCTCGTATTTTCATATAGCAATGAATGGGATGTCGGCTTCAGATAAGATATTTGACCTCCTTGATATGGATGAGAAAGAGGAGGGAAGTGAAGAGGCAGATAACGGAATACCTGTAATAAGCCTTGAAAATGTTGATTTTGCTTACAATGAAGAAAGAAGTATATTACAGACTGTAAATATGATTTTTCCGGAGGGAAGTTTTACCTCAATAGTAGGTGAATCAGGTTGTGGCAAGAGTACGGTAGTTGGAATAATTTCAGGAAGAAATAAAGGATATAAAGGGAGCATTAAGTTTGGCTCTAAAGAACTTAGGGATATAAAAGAGAATTCTCTATTAAAAAAAGTAACTTTAGTCAGGTCAAGCGGTTATTTATTTAGGGGAACGGTAGAGGAAAATCTAAAAATGGCAGATCCTAAGGCAACATCTGAAATGCTTTGGGAAGTGCTTAGGAAGGTGAGGCTAGATGAACTTTTTAAGGAGAGAGATGGACTTAATACTGTAATAGCAGAAAAAGCAGGCAATCTCTCGGGAGGACAGGCTCAGAGACTTGCACTTGCCAGAGCATTGCTGTCAAAAGCAGATGTAATGATATTTGATGAGGTTACTTCCAATATAGATGCTGAGAGTGAAGAGATGATAATGGAAGTAATAAGGAGTCTTGCAGGTAAGCGCACTGTTATAATGATTTCACACAGGCTTTATAATGTAATAGAGTCTGACAATATTTATATGATGAATAAGGGAGAGATAGCGGAAAGCGGTACACATTCTGAACTCTTGGCAAAGAAGGGAGAATATGCAAAGTTATTTAATGCGCAGGCTTCCCTTGAGGCTTATGCTAAAAAGAAAGAACTTAGACCAAATCTAAGAAAGGCTGTAGTGTCGGATAGTAATGAGACCGGTGAATTTATTTCTAAAGAGCCTGAGAAGAAGGGACGCAGAAGCGGAATAGCTATTATGGGAAGGCTTATAGTTCTTATAAAACCGCTCTTGCATATTATGGCAGCAGCAATTCTTTTAGGAGTATTGGGATACCTCTGTGCAATTTCTCTTACTCTGCTTGGTATTAAGGCAGTAGGACTGGCTACCGGAGGATTTTTATCAGATGCGATAACACATATTTCTAATACTACAGGAATTGCGGATGAAGTCGCTAAGATAATGTTTGCCATGGTTATTGTTGCTGTGTTTAGAGGGGTTTTCCATTATATAGAACAGTACTGCAATCATTTCATAGCATTTAAAATACTTGCAGTTATAAGGCATAAGGTATTTGCGGCTCTTAGAAGACTATGTCCGGCTAAGCTTGAAGGCAGGGATAAGGGTAATCTTATTTCAATTATAACTACTGATATAGAGCTTTTGGAAGTCTTTTATGCACATACCATTTCGCCAATCGCCATAGCCTCAGTTGTCTCTATATTGATGACTGTATTTATAGGAAGTTATTCTTTGGCAGCAGGAGTTTTTGCACTTGTGGCTTATATTGTAATAGGAGTAATAATTCCTGTTATAAACAGTAAAAGAGGCAGCTTAGCGGGTATGAACTTTAGAAATTTTGTAGGTGAGCTTTCAAGTTTTGTGCTTGGCGAGCTGCGTGGTATTGATGAAACCATTCAGTATGGAGCAGGAGATGCGAAGAAAAAGGCAATTTATGAGAAGTCGGTAAATTTAGCAAAGATACAGGGAGAACTTTCCGAGACTGAGGGTAAGCAGAGAGCACTTACCAGTGGAACAATACAGCTGTTTTCATACGGAATGCTGTTTTTAACTTTGGTTCTTTACAGTAATGGAATTATAGAGTTTGAAGCTGTGGTTATATGTACTGTGGCTATGATGAGTTCATTCGGTCCGGTGGTAGCACTTTCTGCTCTTTCCAACAATTTGAATCAGACACTTGCAAGTGGAGAGAGAGTACTTACCTTACTTGAAGAAGAGCCTGAGGTAGTAGAGGTACAAAGAGAAGAAGGCAGTGTTTCTTTGTCGAAGTTCAATGGGGCTAAGGCTAAGGCTGTGAACTTTTCCTATGGAGATAAGAAAATTCTTGAAGATTTTACCTTAGATATTAAAAAAGGTAAGATTTTAGGCATACACGGAGCAAGTGGTTCCGGTAAGTCTACATTTCTTAAACTGCTTATGAGATTTTGGGAGACAGATGAGGGAGAAATTTTAATATCTGATAAGGATATTAAGAAGATTGTAACTGAGGATTTAAGAAGGCTTGAAGGCTATGTAACCCAGGAAACACATCTTTTTACAGGTACAATAGCTGAGAATATAGCACTGGGTAAACCTGAAGCAAAACCAAAAGAAATAAAAGAGGCGGCAAAGGCAGCTTCGATAGATGAGTTTATAACAAGTTTACCAAATGGATATGAAACTAAGGTAGGAGAGCTTGGCGATACGCTTTCAAGTGGAGAAAAACAGAGACTTGGTATAGCAAGAGCATTTCTTTATAATGCACCGTTTATCTTACTTGATGAGCCTACAAGCAACTTAGATTCACTTAATGAAGGCATTATTTTAAAGGCACTTAAGGAAAAAAGTAAGGGCAGAACTATATTACTCGTATCACATAGAGATTCCACTATGAATATTGTGGATGAAATGGTGGAGATGGGATAAAATCCGAGCTGGTGATAGCAATAACTTGTTTGTCTCAACATTTTTATAATAAATATAGGGCAGAAATCTTAAATAGGATTTCTGCCCTTTTATCAGCTCACTCTTAGCTTAAATTTCATAAGTTCTTTTTCATCATCTACAGGTATCTTGGCAATATCTGCACCGAGTTCCTTGAGTTTTTCTTCGAAATTCTCATATCCTCTTTCGATAAATTCAATCTGATCAACCTCGCTTACTTCTTCAGAGCACAGACCGGCTATTACAAGGGCGGCTCCGGCTCTTAAATCAGGAGAACTAAGTTTTGCTCCGGAGAGTTTTTCAACTCCGTCTATAATGGCACTGTTGCCCTCTACCTTTATATTAGCTCCCATCTTAGCAAGTTCATCGGTAAATTTAAAACGATTTTCAAATATGCTTTCAGTAACCACACTTGTTCCGTTTGCAATAGCTAACAGAGTGGTTATCTGAGGTTGCATATCTGTAGGGAAGCCCGGATAAGGAAGAGTCTTTACATGGGTATGGCTGAGTCTTTCTTTTGCACAAACTCTTATAGAATCATCAAACTCATATACCTCGGCACCGGTTTCTACAAGCTTCGCACTGATGGCCTCCATATGTTTTGGAATCAGATTTTTCACAAGTACATCGCCCTTGGTTGCGGCAGCAGCTACCATATAAGTACCGGCCTCTATCATATCAGGTATAATAGAATATTCACTGCCATGAAGTTTATCCACACCTACTATTCTAATTACATCAGTTCCTGCGCCCTTAATGTCAGCTCCCATGCTGTTTAAGAAGTTGGCTACATCTACTACATGAGGTTCTTTAGCTACATTTTCAAGGATTGTTTTTCCCTTAGCAAGGGTAGCCGCAAGCATGATATTTATTGTGGCACCAACGCTTGATACATCAAAGTATATGTGATTGCCAACCAGTTCATCAGCTTTTACAGCAATGAGGCTGTGCTTTATATCTATCTTTGCACCAAGAGCCTCAAAACCTTTAATATGCTGGTCTATAGGACGACTTCCAATGTTACATCCACCGGGAAAAGCAACTTTGGCATCTTTATTTTTTCCAAGAAGAGCTCCGAGCATATAGTAAGAAGCCCTTATTTTTCGTATAAATTCATTATCAACACAAAAATTGGTAATAGATCCGCCATTTATTATGACAGTATGGTTATCTACTCTTTCTACAATAGCACCTATTTCCTCAATGGCACTTAAAAGTACCTGTATATCGCTCACGAAAGGAAGATTCTCTATTTTAACAGGCTCGTTGCACATAACCGCAGCAGCTAAAATACCAAGAGCGGCATTTTTAGCTCCACTTATTGAAACTTCTCCAACGAGAGGCTTGCCGCCTTTTATTACAAATTCATTCATCTTATCCCCTTTACTAGGTCTTTTAATGTAATGCTAAAATATTACTTGTATCCCCTAATTATAGCGAGTAAGTTAATAAGTGTCAACATTCCGGTATATAGTTTGACAAAATGGAGGCTCTGTATTAAAATTATAGTCTTAAGATTAACCAAAATTATTAGCATTTTGGGGCAATATACTGGTTACTTCTTGTATTAAAATATAGAAGAATATTATTTATCTGTGAATGGTGATGATATTTTATAAAGAAAATATATAGAAAGAGGGAACAAAATGGCAAAAGATAAGAAAATGGTGGAAGCAATTACTTCTATGAATGAGGATTTTGCACAGTGGTACACTGATGTAGTTAAGAAGGCGGAGCTGGCTGATTATTCAAGTGTAAAGGGATTTGTGGTGCTTAAGCCTTATGGCTACGGTATTTGGGAGAATATCCAGCACACACTTGATAAAATGTTTAAGAGTGTAGGGGTTGAAAATGTGTATATGCCACTTTTGATTCCGGAAGGGCTTATAAATAAAGAGAAAGACCATGTAGAGGGTTTTGCACCTGAGGCTGCTTGGATTACTTATGGAGGTTCTGAAAAGTTGCAGGAGAGGCTCTGTGTAAGACCTACTTCAGAAACTCTTTTTTGTGATTTTTATTCAAAGGATATCCGTTCTTACAGAGATTTACCTAAGGTATATAATCAGTGGTGTTCAGTTGTAAGATGGGAAAAAGAAACAAGACCTTTTCTTCGTACAAGGGAATTTCTCTGGCAGGAAGGTCATACTGCACATTCCACTGCAGAAGAGGCACAGGAAAGAACTATACAGATGTTGAATGTATATTCCGATTTCTTTGAAAATGAGCTTGCTATTCCTGTAATTAAGGGTCAGAAGACGGAAAAAGAAAAATTTGCGGGAGCAATTTCTACCTATACAGTTGAGGCTCTTATGCATGACGGTAAGGCACTTCAGTCAGGTACAAGTCACAACTTCGGTGATGGTTTTGCAAAAGCCTATGATGTTACATTTACAGATAAGGATAATACACTTAAGTATGCACATCAGACATCTTGGGGTGTAAGTACCAGAATGATAGGTGCTCTTATAATGGTTCATGGAGATGACAACGGGCTTGTACTTCCTCCAAGGATAGCTCCTACTCAGGTAATGATAATTCCTATTATGCAGAACAAAGAAGGAGTGCTTGAAAAGGCAAATGAGCTGAAAGAGAGGCTTAAGGCTGAATTCAGGGTTAAACTTGATGACAGTGACAAAACTCCGGGATTTAAGTTTGCAGATCAGGAGATGAGGGGCATACCTGTAAGAGTAGAGATTGGACCTAAGGATATAGAAGCCAACAGGTGTGTGGTTGTAAGAAGAGATAACGGTGAGAAGACAGAGGTTTCTTTAGAGGAACTTGAGAGTAAGATTGCAGAGATTTTAGAAAATATGCAGAAGGATATGCTCGAAAGGGCAAGGACTCATAGAGACAGTCATACTTATAATGTAAATACCTATGATGAATTTAAGGAAACTATTGCCGGTAAACCGGGATTTATAAAGGCACATTGGTGCGAAAGCAGGGATTGTGAAGATAAGATTAAAGAGGAGACTTCGGCTACTGCAAGATGTATTCCTTTTGAAGACGGCAATTCAGATGGAAACTGTGTATGTTGTGGCAAGCCTGCTAAGAAACTGGTTTATTGGGGAAAGGCATATTAATGTATATTGAACTGCCGAAAGAGGTAAAATATATTATTTCAAGGCTTGAAGAAAATGGATATGAAGCCTATGCGGTAGGAGGCTGTGTAAGAGATTCAATTTTAGGAAAAACACCTGAAGACTGGGATATAACGACTTCAGCAAAGCCTGAGGAAGTAAAAAAGCTGTTTCAGGTAACAATAGACACAGGCTTGCAGCATGGGACAGTGACTGTGGTTATAGCTAAGGCAGGATATGAGGTTACTACCTTCAGGCTTGATGGAGATTATTCAGATGGAAGGCATCCCGACAGGGTTGCCTTTACATCATCTTTGACAGAAGACTTAAAAAGGCGTGATTTTACTATTAATGCAATGGCATATAGTGAGAAAACAGGCTTAATAGATAAGTTTTCGGGCAAAGAAGACCTTGAAAATGGAATAATAAGGGCTGTTGGAAATGCGGAAGAAAGATTCTCTGAAGATGCACTGAGAATGCTTCGTGCCATTCGTTTTGCAGGGCAGTTAAACTTTAAAATAGAAGAAATGACACTTGAAGCTATAAAAAAGCTGTCTGCAAATATTTCCAAGGTAAGTGTTGAAAGGATTGCTAAAGAGCTGGAAAAATTATTATTATCAGCAAATCCGGAATATATCCATCTTGTTTATGAAACGGGAATTTTTAAGGTAATTGCACCGGAAGTAGCAGAACTTTTTGAACATGGATTAATTGAAGAGTTGGTACAGGCAATGACCAGGGTTTGTTACTCGGAAAAAAAAGGAATTTATCAGATAAGGCTTAGTATTTTTCTTGAAAAATTGGGTGATATTAAGGCTGTGAAATTCCTAAAAAAATTGAAGCTTGATAATGATACCATAAATACAGTAAGAAAACTCTTGATTTTGTTAAAGCGAGAAACAGAGACTTCAGACCTTGAAATGAGAAGAACGGTTAAAGAGGCAGGACATAAAATTATGCCTTTATTTCTTGAAGCAAGACGGGCAAAAGGCTTTTTTGACAACTCGTATCTTTATAAAAATATTATTGAAAGAGGCGAATGTACTGAAATTTCTGAGCTTAGGGTAAATGGAAAAGATTTAATTGAGGCAGGAATAACTAAGGGGATTATGATAGGGAAAACCCTTGACAGACTTTTGGAACTGGTAATAGAGCATCCTGAGTTAAATACTAAGGAGAGCCTTCTTTTGGAGGTAAAGCATAATGAAGAGTAACAGATGGCTGCCTATAATCATAATGTTATGTTTAACGGGATTAGGTGTGTTTGTAGGGGTGAAAACCATTTTAAATACAAAGCACAGTAAGCCTCTTATTAATTCCGCTACTAAAAGCCTGATTTCAACCGAGCCTGCCGTAACCGGCGATTTGCAGAACAAACAAGGAAACCTTGGGGTACTAAGGGGGATTGACAAGGAAAATAGTAAAATAGGTGTATATCTTTTAGATGATATGAAGGAAACCGTTTTTACTTATAATTTAGCTACTTCAGTAAAGAGTATAAATGATGAAGAACTTGTCATGCAGGAATTACCTCTTGGAAGTGTGATAAAGTTGGAAGTAAGTAGTACAGGAGTGCTTTCAAAAGTAGAGGTGAGTAAAGAGGCATGGGATTATAAAGGAGTAAGAAATCTGGTTATAGATGAGGTGCTTTCAAAAATGCAGATTGGAGAGAGCAATTATACCTATGATGCAGGACTGACTGTAATCAGTGGGAGAGATAATGTAAGTCTGAGAAATATTGATACATCTAAGGATACATTAGAAATTAGAGGAATTGGTGAAAAAATCCTTTCAATAGATATTACTACAGGGCATGGAGTTCTTGATTTTGCGGAATATGATGATTTTATCGGTGGAAATATAGAGATAGGTTATGATGTTTTTGACCTTATAACTGACAATATGAAATATGTGCTTCGTGAAGGTAAGTACAAAGTAGTTATGAGAAACGGTAAACTTTCTGTCAATAAGGTTGTGACTATAAAAAGGGATAGGACAGAAGTTTTAAGGCTCTCGGATTTTGCAGGTGAAATGGATAAGAGTTCTAAGGTTGTTTTTAATATTTCACCAAGTAATGCCGCCATTTATATAGATGGAAAAGAAATAGTTAACATGAGATCTGAACTTGATTACGGAGAGTATTTGATCAAGGTCATGGCTGATGGATATATAGGCTGGGAAAAGGTAGTAACTATTTCAAAGCCTAAGACTATAATGAATATTGCATTAGCCCAAAAGAAGGAGAAATTTGAAGAAGACGATGATGATGGAATGGCAGAGCCCCTTAATCCTGTAGAAGAAGTTACAGGAGACGATGAAGATGATTTAGGTGACACAGGCAGCAGAAATAATGAAGATTCTGAAGACGATGAAATAAAGGTGCGTACAGACAGTACCAAGAATATTTATTTTAGAAAGCCGGAAGGAGCAACCGTTTCTTTTGATGGAAGAGAAATAGGCGATATTCCGTGCGAAATGATAAAAGTAACAGGAGAGCATGAGATAGCTCTTAAGAAGGATGGATATGAGACACAGACTTTTACAGTAGAGATTGAAGATGATGGAGAGGATGCTGTCTTTGGATTTCCTGAGATGGTGAAGGAAAGGCAGCAGGAATAAAGACTAAATACAGGTGTTTTGTGCTTAGACATTTTGGTGAAAAGTCTTCTTTCCCCTTGACTTTCGCTACCGACCTTATTATAATAGTTGTCGGTAGCAAAGCCATTTGTTCCCTTAGTTAAATGGATATAACAATAGCCTCCTAAGGTTTAATCATAGTTAAACCCCAAGGAAGTTAGAAAGTGGTAAGTAAGAGTTCGAATGGAACTGGAAATTGGACGAAAAGTCAAAATAAGATGAGACGTAAATTCATCACGAGAGTGATTGGATTCATAGATGTGGCAAGCGTATAGAAAGGCTCTGAAAAGCCTGAAAATACGGCATTTGTTCCCTTAGTTAAATGGATATAACAATAGCCTCCTAAGCTGTAGTTGTGGGTTCGATTCCCGCAGGGAACATCCATTTTAAGCGGTAATGACGACAAAATCATTACCGCTTTTTTCATGCAAAAACAGCATTTTCGATGACAGGTTTGTCAGCGAAAAGCAGAATACCAGAATGATTTTGTCAGCGAAAATAATGACTTGTCATCAGCCAAAATTTTTCAAACTGTCACCCACAGGGATTAAGCATAAAGTAGGATGAGATTTGGGTTGTAAAAATAAGACAAAATGAAACAAATACTATATTCTTGCCTGAGAAATGGCCTGTCGGAAGAGTCTGTTCAGATTAGAGAAAAACAATCTATTCTGGACGGGCTTTTTCGCGTTCAGGGAAAGGAAGCCTCCTATGGCAGAAAAGAAGGATGGCACTTATGAAATCATATCCGGCCACAGGCGAAAATTTGCTGCTGAGAGGATTGGCTATCATAAAGTGCCGGTAATAATACGTGTACTTAAAGATGATGATGCCGTTGTGTCAATGGTCGATTCAAATTTACAGAGAGAAATGCTTAGTCCGAGCGAAAAGGCATTTGCCTACAAGATGAAATACGAAGCTATTAAGAGAAAGGCAGGCAGAAGGAAATGTGGACAGGTGGACCACAATAGGGGCAAGAAGAGCCTTGAAATAATTGGGGAAGAATGTGGTGACAGCCCAAAGCAGGTTCAGAGATACATCAAGATAACTGACCTTATACCGGAAATGCTTGAAAAGGTAGATGATGGAAGCATGGGATTTACACCGGCAGTACAGCTTGCATTTCTAAATAGAAATGAGCAGAAAGAAATGCTTACAGCAATGGACTATGCAGGGTGTACACCATCATTATCCCAGGCACTCCGAATAAAAAAGCTAAGTGCAGATGGAAAACTGACAGCCCAGGACATGGGAGACATCTTAAGTGAAGTAAAGCAGAAAGAAATTGAGCGCGTTGTTTTTAAGAATGAACAGCTGCACAGATTTTTTCCTGCAAGCTTTACAGCTGAACAGATGAGGCGTGAAATATTAGAAATGCTGAAGAAGAATATGAATAAATTTTGGAATGAATAAAGGAGAAACAGATTATGTGTAAAGTAATAGCAGTATCAAACCAGAAAGGCGGAGTAGGCAAGACAGTCTCCTGTGTGAACTTAGGGATAGGTTTAGCACAGGCAGGTAAAAAGGTACTTCTGATGGATGCAGATCCACAGGGAAGCCTTACTATCAGCCTCGGATATGAAGAACCGGATGAAATGGAATACTCACTTGCAACTTTAATGCTAAACATAGTGAATGATGAAAAGCTGGATACCCAAAAGACAATACTCCACCACAAAGAAGAAGTTGACTTAATTCCTTCAAACATAGAGCTTTCAGGAATAGAGGTGTCTCTTGTAAATGCAATGAGCAGGGAGCTCATATTAAAAGCATTAGTTGATAAGCTGAGAACTTTTTATGATTACATCATCATTGACTGTATGCCTTCACTTGGGATGATGACAATAAATGCCCTTGCATGTGCAGACTCTGTCTTAATACCTGTTCAGGCTGCATACCTTCCAATCAAGGGATTACAGCAGTTAATAAAGACTATAGGCAGGGTAAAGAAGCAGCTTAACCCAAAGCTTAGCATAGAGGGAATACTTTTAACAATGGTAGACAACAGGACAAACTATGCAAGGGATATATCTATGATGGTTTATGACACCTACTCAGCTTCCATTAAAGTCTTTGGAACAGAGATACCTATGTCGGTAAGGGCATCCGAGGTAAGCGTTGAGGGAGGAAGCATTTATTCATATGATCCAAAAGGCAAGGTAGCATTAGCATACAGGGCATTAACAAATGAAGTATTGAAGGAGGAATAAGGCATGGCAAACAGAGTTGCAGGAAAGATAAAGTTACAGTCAGTTGATGAACTTTTAGGAGTACCTGAGATAGCTGGCACGCAGGAAATAGATGTAAGAAGGATTCATTCATTTCCAAACCACCCTTTTAAGGTAGTGGATGATGACAGGATGAATACTCTTGTAGACAGCATTAGGGAAAACGGAATACTGAATCCGGTAATTGTAAGGCCTGATAAGAATGGCGATTATGAAATGATATCCGGACACCGCAGGCTTCACGCAGTAGGAATTGTAGGACTTGACAGGATACCGGCAATAGTAAAAGAAATGTCAGATGATGAAGCCATAATTAAGATGGTGGATGCCAATATCCAGAGGGAAGAAATACTGCCCAGCGAAAGGGCATTTAGCTTTAAGATGAAGATGGAAGCTATGAAAAGGAGAGGTTATCGAACAGATTTAGAGTATGATGAAAGTAATAACGAATCAACTTTGGGAACTGAGTTCCCAAAGTCGGATAAATGGAGTCGAGATATTGTAGGTAATGAAGCAGGAATGACCGGCAGGCAAGTTACAAAATATATCAGACTTACTGAGCTAATTTCTGAATTACTTGACTATGTAGATTTGAAAAAAATAACAATAGCGATGGGAGTAGATATATCATACTTAGACAAACAGATACAAAAGTGGATATATGAGTATTACAGAGATAACGGATTTTTGAAACCAGTACAGGTAGAAGCCCTGAAGAACTTTCCTACTCTATCAAGTGCCAATCAGTTCAAAGTTATTTCTATTTTGAATGATGCCCTGCCTAAGAAGAATACAGGTGCAAAAGTATCTTTCTCAGAAAAGAAACTGGACAGATATTTTCCGCCAAACTTCTCTGCAGAGGAAAGGGAAGATGTGATAATCAGACTTTTGGAACAATGGAGTAACGAGCAGAGGCAGGCACAATAAATATAATATGGTGTTTCAGAAGTGTAAAAACGGCACTTCTGAAACAGGAAGGACAAGTATGGAAGAAAGAATAAAACTCTCCTACTTTTATGGAAAAGAAGCTGAGCAGTTTTCATTTTATAAGATACCAAAGCTCCTGTTTACAGATAAATATTTTAAGGCTTTGTCAGTTGAAGCAAAGGTTCTGTATGGACTGATGTTAGACAGGATGTCACTGTCTATGAAAAACCAGTGGTTAGATGAAGAGGGACGGGCTTATATATACTATTCTTTAGATGACATTATGGAGGCTCTTGGATGCAGTAATAAGAAAGCTATTGCAATAATGAAAGAGCTTGATACAGATACTGGCATAGGTCTTATAGAAAGAAAACGCCAGGGGCAGGGAAAACCTGCAATGATTTACCTGAAACAGTTTATGATACAGAATGTTCAGAAGTGTAAAAATGACACTTCTGGAGAAAAAACAGAGATTTCAGAAGTGAAAAATTTACACCTCTTGAAGTGTAAAAATTACAGTTCAAGAGGTGAAGAAATTACACCTCAAGAAGTGAAAAAAATACAGCCTAATAATACTAATATTAATAATACTGATATTAGTTATACTGAATCTAATCTTATCTTATCAGATGATGAGATGGGATGTGATATGGAAACATACGCTGAAACAGTTAAGAAAAATATTGAACTGGATTTTCTAAAGGAGCAATACCCGTTCGACCATGAACTGCTTGACGGCATATTTGACCTGATACTTGAAACTCTGTTGTCTAAAAATGAAAGTATTCTGATTGCCTCAGACAGGTATCCGGCAGAGCTTGTGAAAAGCAAATTCCTGAAGCTTAACAGCATGCACATAGATTATGCAATGCACTGTATGTCAAAGAATACTGTCAAGGTGCATAACATAAAAAAGTACCTGCTTACCGTTTTGTTTAATGCTCCAAGTACAATAAGTGGATTTTATCAGGCAGAAGTTAACCACGATTATCCCCAGTTTACTGCAAATGGCAAATAATGACTTGACTAATACGGAATCCGTGTATATAATACTTGTAATAGCAAACACGGATTTCGTATATGGAGGAAATGATGGAAAAATCGGAACACTCATATGTTTTTGATATTGATGGATTATATGTAGAACTCGAAGAACAGGGTAAAGAGGAGCAGAAGCAAAAAACTGCCGAAAGGTTTGTAGCTATCCGTAAACAGACAGGTATGAACCGTAAAGAATTTGCAGAATGGCTTGGAATACCATATAGGACAATGCAGGACTGGGAAAGAGGAATAAGCCAGGTTCCTGATTATGTGCTAAGGCTTGTGGACTATAAGGTTGCTATGGAGAAGAGAGAAGGAAGGATATGATTATGTTTATATTAAAATTATTTGGAAAGCTGATAGCAATTCCTATGATTCTTGCAACCACTATCTTATTTTATATCGTTTGTATATTTGCAAAAATATATGGCCTTGCTGCAGCACTCTTTAATTTTATTATCATGGCAGGAGTAATTGTGTTCCTTTTTAAGCAGAACTGGTTTCAGTTCGGCATCGGAGTGGCAATGCTGGTAGTAAGCTACCTCGCTTTGGATGCCTGGGGAGTTATCATTTTGTTTATTGCAAAAGTCAGGGAGGTGTTTACGGATATTCTTTTTGCGTGATACTTCATATTTGTTTGGCAGGCAATAAGACTTTAAACTTATACTTTTGAAGAGTATAATGAAATACAAATTAGAATTTGTGGGGAATAAATATGAAGAAAAATGAGATTGTTATCTTTGAATCAGAAGATAAAACAATAGTTTTAAAAGTACCATATGAGAGTGAAACAGTCTGGCTTAATCGAACACAAATAGCAGAGTTGTTTGGTAGAGATATTAAAACAATAGGAAAACATATTAATAATGCTTTAAAAGAAGAAGCAGATGAAGAAGTGGTAGTCGCAAAATTTGCGACCACCACTCAACATGGGGCAATAGAAGGTAAAACGCAAACGCATATGACAGAGTATTATAGTTTGGATATGATATTGTCTGTTGGCTATAGACTTAAATCAAAACGAGGAATTGAATTCAGGCGTTGGGCAAATTCTGTATTAAAGAAATATATTATTGATGGGTATGCAATAAATGAAAAGCGTCTTGAAGCATTGGAAAGAACAGTAAATATCCAAACAAAGATGTTGGCAAATGCTTTGGACGTAGAGGAAGAAGATATTCTTCGTGCAGTCAATCTATACACAGAAGCTTTGACTTTGCTTGATCAATATGATCATCAGTCTCTTCCAAAACCGGAAGGTTCAAAGGCTATTTATAGAATCACTTACGAGGATTGTAGAAAAATGGTGGATCAGATGGAGGATTATTTTAAATCGGATGTCTTTGGTGTAGAAAAAGAAACCGGTAAAGTGGAGGGAATTCTGGAAGCTGTATATCAGAACGTATTTGGAGGAGAGATATATCCTTCTTTGGAAGAAAAGGCTGCAAATCTTTTGTATTTTATGATAAAAGATCATCCATTTGTAGATGACCATGTTATAATTCTTAAGGAAAGTATCGGATTCAGAGCAAAAAATAGAGCAGATTCTTCTGAAAGGTTAAATCTGCTCTGAATGTTATTCTTTCCAATTGTACCAAGTCGTGGGATTTTAGCTGCAAACTGTATGGGGATTGCTTTCTTTTTACAAAGCTCAAATGCTGAAATCATGGCGGTCTGTAATACCAAACGTGGCATTTCCTGCTAACCTTTTGGATTTTTAGGTACACTTAACAGACCTCCTAAAAGCAGGCCTAAAAAAATATGGAAAACAATAAATCAGGAAGGTGGTGCATAATACCTTCCAAGCTGTTTCATGGCAGGATGTCCACATTCCGGGCACATACAGATGTCAAAATGCCAGATGGTCTTTAACAGCTCTGCCATAGTCATACCGGAATAACGCTGCTTAAAGCGACGGCCATTCTGAAGCTTAAATATAACCTTCAGATTTTTTTGCTTCATACGGTTGTTAAGAAAACCATAGTACCGTATTTTTTGAAATCCGGAAGGCAGCACATGCATAAGGTAACGCCTGATAAACTCTAGGTGTGTAAGGGTAATACGGCGTTTGGGGGCTCCCGGTTTTCTCCCTCTGGCAGAGAAAGCCACCCTGTTTTCCGTAATACCAAGAATCCTGCTGTTTGATATGGCAATCTTGTGGGTATAGCGGCCGAGGTACTCAATTGCATTACCAAAACCGTTAAAGGTTTTCTTTATGTAGGGACACCATTCCTTTTTGTAGAGATTGTTTTTCCATTCTTTCCAGTTATAAGAATTGCGAAGCTTTTCACAGGAATGTGAAAATACAAGGGAGCCGCTCTCATAAAGGGAGGAAAGGTTTGCCATATACTTTCCTCTGAACTTGTCCCTAAGAACCCTTACAGGTATGAAGAAGCTTCCGGAGGACTTGCGGATCTTCCCATCATTTGTAAGCCCTCCACCGGATATGATGCAGTGCATGTGTACATGGTAATTCATTTCCTGATTCCAGGTGTGGAGAATCTGGATAATTCCGGGTGTTGCCCCGAGCCGCTTCTTATCAGCAGACAATTCCAGAAGTGTCTCAGCGCAGCATCTGTGAAAAAGCCCATATAAAAGTTTCTGGTTACAGTAAATGAGCGGATTCAGTTCATGAGGAAGGGTAAATACCACATGGAAATAAGGTGCTTCAATTACTTCAGCCCTGCGTTTATCCACCCATATTTCCTTTAAAACAGCCTGGCAGTTTGGGCAGTTACGGTTACGGCAGGAATTATTATGAACCTCAGTGTGTCCACAGTCCGAGCAGCGGCTAAGGTTAAAACCGAGTTTTCCTGACTTGCATTTCAGAATGGCATTAGCAGCTTTTATCTGTGTATCAGACTGGAAATACTCTCTTCCACAGTAGCCCTCATAGGCGAGTTCAAATATTTCCCGGATTCCGTAATCACTCATGGTACTCACCTGCAAGAGAGTCAAAAGGGCTTATGGCTTTGCGGAGGGCACCGGCGGACAGGTGGACATAGATTGTGGTGGAATTCAGGGATTTATGTCCCATAAGAGCTTTTATGGTAATCAGGTCTGTTCCGTTTTCGTACAAATGTGTGCCAAAGGCGTGACGAAAGGAATGGCAGGTAAGTCTCTGTTTCCAACCAAGTCGCTTTTCATGAGCATGTATGTGTCTTGAAAGGAAGAAGGTATCAATGGGGCGGTCATCACTACGCTGCTTTGGAAAAAGGAAGCCACGGGGTCTGCTGTATTCAAACCAGTAACGGGTAAGAAGGTCAAGTGCAGCTTTGGAAAGGATGGCATAACGGTCATTTCTGCTTTTTGAATGGGCAATATGCAGTCTCATATTTTTACGTTCAACATCTTCGTAACGGAGGCGGCATACCTCGCCGATACGGAGACCGGAGGAATACATAAGCGTGACCATGGTTCTCTGTTTTAAATCAGGAATGGTTGAAATGAACTGCCAGGTTTCTTCTTTTGAGGGAACAAAAGGAAGATACTCATTAAACCTGCGCATCGGCAGCTGAGTATCATCCCAGCTTTTGTGAAGTACATACAGCGTGAAGAAACACAGCTGTGAAATGGCACAGTTAATGGTGCGGTCAGAAAGAGTCCTGGATTTCTGTAACCAGCGTATATAATCACGGAGTTCACTCCATGAAACATCTTCCGGTGACTTATGAAGTATGTCCATAAGATAGTGCAGGTAAGCTTTGATATATGTACAGTAGTTTGAAAGAGTATGGTCGGTAAGACCTCTGAGGGAAATCATTTCCCTGAAGTAATCTAAATATTTATCCATGATAAAATCTCCTTTGAAATGAAATATAAGTAACGGTTACATTTCAAAAGAGGTGGTGGACGGCTGAAAAAACAAAATAAGTAGTTGTTGAGATGATAAAAAAATGTAAAATAAACATGGCGGTTGAGGGATTGTGTTTGTTTATGTGATAGTGGTATATCTCAATAATACAATATAATTTCAAAAACTGCCATTTTTATTGTGGGAAAGTAGAAAATTAATTATACTAAGGCTAGCTGTCGCGTAAGCGACTTGGTACAATATCTCTAATAAAAATCGGTATAATGACTAAATTCAAATTATCCACACCGTAATTTACAGTTCTCTTATTCTGTATAGTACATCAGTATAAGCTATTTTCGGTCTGTGATGATAAGATGATATTTATGCCTTCACAAAGAGGAAAAGGTAAATTTGCCTATGAACAGGATAAAACTCTTTTTACACTATCTAAGAACACACATCTGGATACAGATAAGCATTATTTTTATAATGTCACTAATTATAATCATTTTCTGTTACCAGATTTATATGCGGAAGGCCTATGAAAGCTTTCTGATGAAAAAGAACCATTTAATGGAATCTGCAGTATTGGATGCGATGCAAATGAACATCGACAATACTATGACAGAATATATCAACATGGGTGCACAAATTGCGGTTGCACAGACTGTATACGATCTGGCCGGCAGACTGACTATGTCTCAGGAAACTCCTGAAAGAAATATTTTGATGTTGAAGTCAACCTTTGCCACTATGGCATATTATTCAAAGAACGTTATTAATATCTCCGTTATATCAAAAGACGGGGTGCCCTACCAGTACGACCGCTTATACCAGCTTGATACGTATATGTGGAGCTCCGTAAATTCCAGTTTTCTAAAAGATATGTATAATAAACTGAATGAAATTGCCTGCGACAAAAGGGTACCTAAATATCTAATAAGCACTGAAAACGGCAGCCATCCTACAAACAATGAACCGGTATTTCATATATTTTATCCTATTGTTGGCAGGTCAAATTATTTTTCCAAAATGCACGGAATGCTTTGTGTAACCTTTAGTCTGGATATGCTCCAGCCTCTTATGGATATTTTATCCGGTGAAGAAGGTACCTATTCTCAGGCATATGTGACAGAAGAAGGAGGAAGAATCATAGGACATTCCAATCCTGAATATAAAGGCAAATCCGAATCGATTTACAGAAATAACGATATGCTCTTTATACTTGATAAACCTCTTGAAAAGGTGAATTGGAATCTGCATATTTCTCTTGACAGGAACAAATTAAACCAAAGTGTAATAGAAATTATTACCCGCGGTATGGGGGTATACATCTTTCTTATACTTGTTGTTGCAGGAATCTTCTACCTGATAATAAAAAAAATAAATTATCCCCTGCAAAGTATCAAGACAGCTATGGAAACAACTGCCTCAGGCAGCGAGAAGCTTTCGGGTAAGGTAACGGTAAAGGGGGAGCATGAAATATGGCAGCTCGCCAGAGGTTATAATGATATGATAGAAAAATTGGTTAAGCAGGAAAAAGAGGTAGAAAAGAATCATCTGCTTTGCATAACTGCAATGAAACGACAGCATCAGGCAGAAAGAGAGGCTCTTGAGACTCAGATAAACGCCCATTTTTTGTGCAATACACTCGGTACAATCAACTATGAAGCCATGGAATGCGGCAATTTTAAGGTATCTGAGCTTATAAAGAAATTGTCAAACATTCTGCGTTATACCTTCGACCAGAAATGTCAGAATGTATATATGTACCAGGAATTTGCCTGGATTGAACAGTATTTGTTCCTTCAGAAGGCCCGTCTCGAGGATGTATTTGATTATGAGGTGGAATTCCCTGATGAATGTGCCGACTGGAGCTGCTGTAAGCTAATGCTCCAACCATTTGTGGAAAATGCAATTCTGCATGGTTTTGAAGGAAGAGAAAACGGAGGTAAACTGCTCATTCTGGCAGAAAAGGCGGATGAGCGACTCGCTGTTTCCATAAAAGATAACGGGTGTGGTATTCCTTTAGATAAATTAGAGCATATCAGAAGGATTCTTTCAGGGGAAGAAGTAACTGATACAAAGAAAACAGGAATAGGAATACGGAATGTAGTTGCAAGAATGCGGCTATTCTACGGAAATGGAATTATGATAACAGTCACTTCATCGAAAGAAAACGGAACAGAATTTAAGATTTATATTCCTGAAGTGAAAATGTAGTTATAGGAGATGCGGAGATATGGCAATGAAACTTATGATAGTCGAGGACGAGCAAAGGGCAAGGCGTGGACTTAAGAATATAATCTTATCTATTTCACCGGACAACGAAATAGTTGCTGAGGCCTCTAACGGAAGAAGCGCTCTGGAATTAATTAAAACGGTGAAGCCTGACGCAGTATTTACTGATATTAAAATGCCGTTTATGGACGGACTGACACTTATTAAAGAAGTCAGAAAACTCGGTATGGATACAAAATTTGTAATTATCAGTGCATATGAAGAATTTGAATATGCAAAGCAGGCAATTACTTACGGTGTATCCGAATATCTTGTTAAGCCGCTCATTATGGAAGATATCAGGAATGCTCTTGATGCCATCTGTGACAAGAAAAAATCCGACAACGGCAGAATCAGTCTGTCCAAACGCTATCCCAATGTACATCCTATTATCTTAAAAGCATTGAAAATGATTGAAAATGAATATTTTACCTCTATGAATCAAAAAGACATTGCAAATAATCTGGGAATCAGTCCGGAATATTTTTCGGGACTCTTCAGCAAAAATATAGGTGAGTCTTTCGTACATTTTCTAAGAAATTACCGGATTGAGATAGCGAAATCTCTATATCTCAACAGCGATATCCCTAGGGAAGAAATCCCTTTTAAGGTCGGTTTCGTAGATGAAAAATATTACAACAGGGTATTTAAAAACACTACAGGGATGAGTGTCGGGGAATATATTCGTGAAAACTGCAGATAACAGCAGGATAATATCTACACTCCACAGGTGCATGGCTGTCGGGTCAGGCACCTGTTTTAATTTCTATTCATTTTACTCATAAGTTCTAACGATTCACGCCATGCATCACAGATTTCTTATTATTTCACCTGAATCATCAATTTCGCAGCTCATAGAACTCTTACTCTGCATAATACAATAGAATAGTCTGACACTTTCGGTCTGTAACTATGTGGTAATATTTAACAAGATATTTTGCAAATAATGTAGATTATATTAAAAATGCACCGAAATATTAATATTTTACCTTAAAAATAGTGCATAATATTAAAGATTAGCACTACTTTTTTAATTTTATTGTTTATAATTATGACATAATGTTGGCGTTAAGGATGTAAACGCCACTGAATTCGGGTTGCTGTGGCTCATGCCACACAGAGCCCCGCGGCAATATTAATCCCGAATATTCGGGGTTAATAATACTCTCATTTCCTAAGGGAAATGGTTACTTAAAAGGAGGAATTCGTATATGAAAAAAACAATTTGGGGACGACTGATGTCAATTCTGATGGTCGGTGCATTGACAGCTGTAACTCTGGCCGGCTGTGGTAATAACAGCGGAAATAACGGTGGCGGCGGAAGCAACAAGAGCAGCTCAGGCTCAAAGAGTCAAGCTTCAACCACAAAAAGTTCATCTTCTGCCTCTTCCCAAACAACACGCAACGGAAACAGAAAAGAAGTGACTGTATGGCATTATTTTGAACATGAGGCAGCGGCCTTGGAAAAAATTGTGGAGCAGTATAATGAAAAACAGGATAAAATCCACATTACCTGTACTTTTGTATCTCGCGAGGAATTAATGAATCAATATACAATCGGAGCTGTCTCGGGTGAGCTTCCTGATATCGGAATGGTAGACTCACCTGATATGGCCTCATACATATCTCTGGGTGTTTTTGAAGACATTGATGACGAATTAAAGGCCTGGGGGGACCTTGATCAGTTTTATGAAGGTCCGCTTAACAGCTGCCGGGACTCTGAAGGAAGACTTCACGGCATTCCGAATAATTCAAATTGCCTCGCTCTTCTTTGCAACATGGATATATTAAATGCAGCTGGAATCAAAGAGCCTCCTACTACCTGGGATGAGTTCTATGAAGTGTGCAAAGCCACCACAAATCCTGCTGATTCAGTATACGGATTTGCAATGTGCGCCATCAGCAATGAGGAAGGAACCTTCCAGTACATTCCATGGCTTTATGCATCCGGCGCGGATGTGACAACTCTCACTTCTCCAGAAGCAGCTGAATCCCTCGACTTCCTTGGGAAGCTTGTAAAGGAAGGGCTGATGAGTAAAGAAGTTGTAAACTGGGGACAGGGCGATGCTCTGAATGCCTTCGTGGCAGGAAAAGCAGCGATGCTTGAATCCGGAACTTGGCAGGTTGCCCAGATGGACAGTAGAAATGTTAAGGTAGATTGCAATTACAAATATGCTGTTCTTCCTAAAGGCAAAAAGAATGCTTCTGTTATCGGTGGAGAGAATTTCGGAGTTTGCGCAGGAACCGATGCTAAAGAGGAATGTGTGGATTTCTTAAAATATATGATGACTGCAGAAAATAATGCGGATTGGTGTGAGATTGCAGGTAAGCTTCCTGTAAGAGCAGATGCAACAAAGCTGAAGGATTTCTGGACAGCAGATCCTCGTTACGCTGTATTCAATGAGTCTATGGCCTTTGCTGTTGCAAGAGGACCTCATGAGTCCTGGCCTACAATATCCGAAGCACTCTATACCGCAGAACAGTCTGCACTTTTGGGCGAGAAAACAGGTGCCGATGCTATGAAACAGGCAGCAAGTGTTGTGGATCCTATTCTTGCGAAGGTTCCTATAGCAAAGTAAAATCACCTATTGCAGTTGCCAGGTGTATAACTAGTAAGTCATGGCACTTGGTATGTTGTTTGTCGGAATAAAGTACACTTTCTTCCAACACTGAGCAACAAACAATCTTAATTACAGTCTTAAGTCTACAGGGAATGTTAAATGCATTCCCTGTATTAAAAGACACTAAAGTTTAAGAGAAAGGAGTGTGACACCCTTGAATGTAAAAAAGATGACAATAGCCAAGAGAAAGATATTTGAAGGCTATGGATTTATTCTCCCCGGCTTCTTTTATGTTATGTTCATACTAGGTTATCCGCTGGTTTATAATGTGATTCTGAGTTTGAAAAATACCAATGTTAAGAATTTTGCGAAGGGAACATCCGAATTTGTGGGATTCTCAAACTATGTCACACTGTTTCATGATCCCACATTTCTGCTTGTATTAAAAAATACCTTTGTTTTTACCGCCTTCTGTCTGGTTATCCAGTTTACCATCGGATTCATATTCGCTCTGTTCTTTTCACAGAAATTCAAGCTATCAGGTCCTATTCGCGGTCTGATTCTGGTAGGCTATATGATGCCAATGTCTGTTACAGCGATGTTGGGTAAGAACATATTCGGTGTATCAGAAGGTGTAATCAATGACCTTCTGCTAAAGACGGGGCTTATCAGTCAGCCTGTGGAATGGCTCGTTAACGGGGGAACCGCTCTTGCTGCAGTTATAGCCGTTAACTGCTGGGTAGGAATTCCTTTTAATATGCTGCTCCTGACCTCGGGCTTAACAGGTATTTCTCAAGAAGTCTATGAAAGCGCTTCTATGGATGGAGCAAATAAAATACAGAGATTTGTGCATATAACACTTCCTCTTATGAAGTCTTCAATTTTAGCCGTATTGATGCTGGGCTTCATATACACCTTTAAGGCCTTCGATCTGATGTTTATTATGACAAACGGCGGACCGCTAAACGCTACAGATGTTCTTGGAACATACGCTTACAGTCTGTCATTTACCAAGTATGAATTTTCACTGGGCTCTGCGGCCGCTATGGTTCTGTTTGCCTGCCTCTTTGCCATCGGATTATTCTATCTGAGGTTGATAACAAAGGAGGACGATTAAGTATGGGAGAAAAAATCAGTTATGCCCTTCATTCAAGCAGCGGCAGGAAAAATATATTAAACAGCCTGTTGGCAATATTGATTGCTGTTATCTTCCTTTTCCCGATTTATTGGCTGCTCTCTATGTCTTTTAAGACAGATGGTGAATCCTTCGGTAAAATTGTAACATACTATCCTCATATATTTACTGTTGAGCCTTGGATCATCAACTTTTCCGATAAGGATTTTCTTTTCTCCTTAAGAAACAGCTGCCTTATTGCTTTTCTTTCTATGACAATATCCATCCTGTTCGGTGTGCCGACAGCATATGGAATGGGACGGTATAAGGTTCCTGGAAGTAAAGGCTTTATGTTGGCATTTTTGGTGACACAGATGATGCCTGCATCTCTTATGTTGACGCCTATGTACTTAATTTTTAACAAAATCGGACTGCTCGGTACGTACCTGGGTCCTGCGCTGGCTATATCTTCGGGCTCGATTCCTTTTATAGTTGTGACACTGAGATCATATTTTAAGGGAGTTCCTACTTCACTGGATGATGCGGCAAGAATTGACGGTTGCGGTGTGGTTCGCTCATTTTTTTCCATAATGATACCTGCAATCAAAACCGGTGTAATAACGGTTATTACCATATCCTTCTTAAATGGCTGGAATGACCTGGTTTACTCTATGACATTTAATGTTAAGCCCGATATGCGTCCTTTAACCGCAAATATATATAAATTTCAGAGCAAGTACGGCACAAAATGGAACTGTATTATGGCTTACGGCGCAATTCTCGTAATTCCTGTAGTTTTACTGTTTGTATTTCTTCAAAAATATATCGTAAGCGGTTTGACTGCCGGAGCGGTGAAAGAATAGGAAATATTTTCCCGAAGGAATATGCAAAAATGGCATACGAAGGGCTTAAGGATTCTGGAAAGAAAAATATATTGAGCCTTCTTCGCTGCGCCTGGGCAGGAAGCCAGAAATACGGCGCCCTGGTATGGTCCGGAGATATAGATTCATCCTTCCGTGCACTCAGAAACCAGCTTGCGGCAGGGCTGAATATGGGACAGTCAGGAATTCCTTGGTGGACAACCGATATCGGAGGCTTTCACGGTGGCAATATTTATGATGAAGGCTTTAAGGAAGTGTCTGTACGCTGGTTTGAGTTCGGACATTCTTGTAGCATCTGTTCTTTATGAAAACATAACCGAAAGAAAGGTTTACCTGCCTGCCGGCATTTGGATAAGCTTAAATGACTCATCTGTGCACGAGGGCGGAAAAGAAATTACGGCTACTTCACCTATTGGCTCTATCCCTGTATTTGTAAGAGAAGGAAATCTGAATAATTTATCTCAAATTATTCGAGAAATGAGTAGTCCGTAACCTATAGGTGTATATTTTTAACAACAGAATAAGCGAGGAGGCAGAATATGCATAATAGCAGTAACAGAACTGAAAATAAAGGATTACTCTCTTTCGGAGGAAATTATGTTAACTTTACGGAGAAAATATTTGATATGGCAGTTCTTAATTTTCTCTGGCTCCTGTTCTGCCTCCCTGTGGTAACTGCGGGTGCCTCTACCACAGCACTGTACTACACCGTACATAAGCAGCTCACAGAAAATGAAAGAGAGACAACGAAGACATTTTTACGCTCCTTTGGGGCTAATCTCAGGCCCTCCCTTGGGCTGTGGGGAGTTCTTGCAGTCATTACAATTATTTTCCAACTGAATCTCGGAATTGTCTATGCAAAAATGGAAGGTAACATAGCTATTTTCCTGTTGATTCTATACGGTCTGTGCCTGCTTTTTACAACAGGAACCGTACTTTATGCTTTTCCTGCACTTTCACGCTTTGATATGCCTGCAGGATGGCTAATAAAGGTGTCGCTTTATATGTGTTTTCACCATCTGCCACGCACGATACTTCTGGTTTTAATAACCGTAATGAGCATTATACTTGTTTGGCTTTGTTTTCCGCTGGTTCTGGTTCTGCCGGCTTTGATACACAGGCTTTTTCATATTCTGATTGAGCCGGTACTCGCGGAGCATACGCCTGAATAAGAAAGAATCCTGCTTGCAGGATTCTCCACCTGCGGCGGGTCGCAAAAGCGATATATTCATTTCTGCCGCAGTGCGATCCCTCGGAGAGTTTTTATGTAATAGGGAATTCCGGATGAATTTCCTATTACATAATAAAATATCCTGCTGTCTGCAATTCAGCACAATTATTAACACAGTAGTCACATTGACTACGTCATTATTACACAGGGAGAAGTATATATGGAGCAAAAGTTTGAGGAGAAAATGACAGAAAAAACGGGAGATTTTCGTTCCGATAATCATTTTTTATTGGGATACTTTGAAGAAAAGGATGGAGCACTCTGCTACCGCTATGATGCGGAGCGGGTTATAGTAGAGCCCTGGGGAGAAAATTCCCTGCGTGTCCGTGCATCGAAAATGCCTGAAATGCCTGATGAACTTTGGGCATTGCAGGGTAAGCCGGCACCATCCGGAGCAAAGGTGGTAATTCAGGAGTATTCCGCAGAGATTATAAACGGTAAAATTAAGGCTGTTATAAATAACATAGGAAAGCTCTTTTTCTACAATCAAAAAGGCGAATTGCTTCTGGAAGAATATGTCCGTAACAGAGAAGACATGTTTGCAGATACCTGCAGTTCCCTGGAAATCGAAGCAAGGGAATTTAAGCCGATAATTGGCGGAGATTATGTTCTGACAATGCGCTTCGTATCCGACCCTAATGAGAAAATATACGGTATGGGACAGTACCAACAGGATTTTCTGAATCTGAAAGGCGCAGATATGGAACTTGCCCACAGAAACTCACAGGCAAGCGTACCTTTTGCACTTTCTTCATTGGGTTACGGATTTCTCTGGAATAATCCTGCGGTTGGCCGTGTGAATTTTGCACGTAACATAACTACTTGGGAAGCTAAATCCACTAAAAAACTGGATTATTGGATTACTGCCGGCGACTCTCCTGCAGAAATTGAAGAAGCTTATGCAGATGCCGTAGGTAAGGTTCCTATGATGCCTGAGTACGGTCTGGGATTCTGGCAGTGCAAGTTGCGCTATCAGACACAGGACGAGCTTTTGGAGGTTGCGAGGGAGTATAAAAGGCGCGGACTTCCTATAGATGTAATCGTGGCAGACTTTTTCCATTGGTCTAAGCAGGGTGACTGGAGATTTGACCCTACTTACTGGCCGGATCCCGACAGTATGATCAAAGAACTCAAAGATATGGGAATCGAACTGATGGTATCCGTATGGCCTATGGTAGATTATTTAAGCGAGAACTTTGAAGAAATGAAGGCTAAAGGTCTCCTCACAAGAGTCGAAAAGGGCGTACGCATAGACAATGTCTATATGGGCAATACAATCCAGTTTGACCCTACCAACCCTGAGGCAAGGGATTATGTATGGAATAAATGCAAACAGAATTATTATGATAAAGGAGTAAAGATATTCTGGCTTGATGAAGCCGAACCTGAATACACTGTCTATGATTTTGAGAACTATCGTTATCATTTAGGTCCGAATGTACAGGTCGGGAATATTTATCCTGTGATGTATGCAAAAGCCTTCTTTGAAGGAATGCAAGGTGAAGGTCAGGAAAATATAGTAAATCTTCTACGCTGTGCCTGGGCAGGAAGTCAGAAGTACGGAGCGCTGGTCTGGTCAGGCGATATACATTCAAGCTTTGAAAGCATGAGAAATCAGGTTGCTGCGGGACTTAATATGGGCTTAGCCGGTATTCCATGGTGGACCACAGATATAGGCGGATTTTTCGGAGCAGACATTAATGACGAGAAGTTCCATGAAGTGTTGGTACGCTGGTTCGAATACGGAGCCTTCTGCCCTGTTATGAGACTTCACGGCTACCGTATGCCATACCAGCCTCAACAGGGTACTACAGGCGGCGCAGCCTGCGTATCCGGTGCTCCGAATGAGGTATGGAGCTACGGTGACAAGGTTTATGAAATCTGTAAAAAATATTTATTCATTCGTGAAAACATGCGTCCTTATACAAGGCAGCTGATGAAGGAAGCTCATGAAAAGGGTACTCCTGTGATGAGACCTCTGTTCTACGATTTCCCTGAGGATCAAACCTGTTGGGAAACGGAAAACCAATATATGTACGGTCCAAATGTAATGGTTAAACCTGTTATGGAGGCTGGAGCCGACAAGATTAATGTATATCTTCCAAAAGGGGCTGTATGGACCAATGTGTGGACAAAAGAAACCACAGAAGGCGGTCGGAGTATTGAAGTAAAGACACCAATCGACCAAATACCTCTCTTTGTACGCAATGGGTTTACTCTGGATACCGGAGAGACTTAAACCGGAAATTAGATAATTCAGGTCGTTCAAGCCAAAGTTCACAGCCAGCCCGCTTTTTACTAAGCGGGCTGCTTTATAGCTTAAATATTCTATCTAACCCTTCTCAACCTCTCAATCCCTTCCTTATCAGTATACTTATATTCCAATAAACTTCCGGTTGCTTCGGCATCCTCTGCGGGTTCACCTTTTCCAGCCTCATTCCTATACTCTGTCAGGCTGCATCCAAGCCTTTTTTTATTATTGCCGAAAGGTACTTTGCATCTGAAAAACCGCTTGCAAGGGCTATTTCCATCTGGAACAAATTTGTACTTAATATCATTGTCATAGCCTTTTCAAAACGAAGATTATTCAAATAATCCTGAAAAGTAATCCCATAATAATCCTTGAAAAGATGAGAAATATGCGTGACCGTAAGCTGCTCCATCTGTGCAAGCTCTGAAAGCCTCAGTGACTCCGTGTAGTGGTCATTGATATAGGCTGTAATTCGCTTCATCCTCTGATTGCGTTTCTCCCTGATAGAGTGGTTATGTTCATCCAGAATATAATACTTAAAATGCTTTATTAGCAGACATAGAAAATTGCTTACAAGAGAAACCAGTTCAATTTCAAAAAGAGGCTTTGCTTCAAGATAACAAAGTGCCGTCTTAACTATCACATCTTTTAAATCTGCAATATTGTCATCGAAAGTCTGATACTCAAAGGTAATACTTGAAAAGTAAGGGAAATAATCCCTACAAAAATGTCTGGATACCTGTAGAAAAAGTCCCACCATAAAGCCTTTTCCCACCTGAATTTCATGAGGCTCATACGGATTTATAAGGACTGTCTTCCCGGGTGTAAGCTGGACACTTTCATTTTGAAGTGACAGAACCGCTTCTCCCTCAAGTACAAACAATATCTCAAAAGCATTGTGGGTGTGGTAGTTTCTGTACTGGATTTTATTTAAAAATGCCTTTATGTGATGCAGGCGGCTGTACCTGACAAATTCATATTCCTGACTCATACTTATTTCCCATTTCCTTTAACTATACCTGATTATTACTGTCCGGATTGCAGAAACCTTACTCTGCATCCTCGGTAAGACAGGCTATTTGTGGCTGTTACTGCGTATGTTAATATCAGACATCTGCAAAAAACAGCAATGTGCGGACTGCGATTTGATCACAATATTTTGCAAGATGTCCCATGAATAACTTAACCTATATTTTAAAAAATTATTATACCAAAAAATCGCAAGATTGTCATATTAAAATCGCAGGAAGATAATTGTAAAAATACACAAAATAACCTATAATCCGCATATAAGTAAAAACCAGCCCTCAACATCGGGCAGTGAAGTTAAAGTCCAGCTAATAAATGTCAATAGGTAAAAGAAAAAAATATTATTTTTTATTTTAGCTAAAAAAGGGCAGACTACCCCCTTGGTGTAAATGGCATTGAAAAAAATTATGCAGCTGTATTACCCTTTGAAGAGTTGTATTGCCTGTTGTGCTCTTGTGGAGTGATGATTTCAAAAGGCTTGCCATCCCTTAGTATAGCAAAAATCATAT
>NZ_JBQNBU010000006.1:0-53986 GCF_052169795.1 Catonella sp. | reverse complement strand
TTTACAGACTTCCATAAGTCAGAGTAGATGAAAACTCTTGATAAGTCATTTATAAACATCGTTAGGTGTACAATCAAGTGCTTTACATATTCTCTCTAAATTTTTAAATGTTATCGGCTTATTTTTTCCCATTTGTGCCATAACATTAGTGGTTAAATCTGCCATAGCAATTACATCAGTTTTTTTAAGCCTTTTTTTGCAAGTTGTATCCATAGTGGTTTATAGTTTAATTCCCCAATTTATCAAGCAATTTAGTAAAATATTCAGGCAATGGTGCATGAAACTCCATGTACTCACCTGTTTTAGGATGTACAAAACCTAATAATTCTGCATGAAGAGCCTGTCCCTGCAACTTAAACGGATTCTTTGCAACCCCATAAACTTCATCTCCAACTAAAGGATGTCCAATGCTTGTCATATGTACCCTTATCTGATGAGTTCTGCCTGTTTCAAGTTCACATTCAATGTGGGCAAAATTATTTCCATTCGATGAAGTAAAATTCCTTATAACTTTGTAATGTGTGATTGCAGGCTTTCCATCAGGTGTTATAGCCATCTTTTTTCTATCTGATTTGGACCTGCCTATTGCACCGCTAACAGTTCCTGCTTCCTCCTTAAAAGCACCATATACTATTGCCTGATACTTTCTTTTTATGCTATGTTCTTTAAGTTGTGAAGCTATAATTCGATGCGAGACATCATTTTTGCACACGATAATAACTCCGGTAGTATCCATATCGATACGATGTACAATTCCGGGACGAAGTTCTCCGTTAATACCTGAAAGATTATTTTTACAATGGTGCATAAGAGCATTTACAAGTGTTCCTGTAAAATGCCCTGCCGCAGGATGTACCACCATTCCTTTAGGCTTATTTATTAAAATAACATCTTCATCCTCATATAAAATATCCAAAGTTATATCTTCCGGTACTATCTCCACTTCTTTTACAGGAGGAATATTTACAGTAATAGTCATTCCGTTAAATACTTTAAAACTACTCTTTACTACCTTACCTTCAACAAGCACAAGTCCTTCATCTATAAGTCCCTTAAGATATGACCTTGAATAATCTAAAAGGCGTAAGGATAGGTATTTATCTATCCTTTCGCCCTCAATAACATCATCTGTCACAAGCTCAATTATATCATCAGAAACTTCACTATCAAGTTCATCATCTAAAATATTATTATTTAATTTCATTTTTCACCCTGCCAAGCATTATATCAAAATCCTCATCTTTGTAATAAAATACTACAAACAACAACATTCCAATTGCAGATATAGTCACATAACAGTCTGCAATATTAAATATAGGAAAATTTATCAGTTCAAAATACAGAAAGTCAATTACATAACTATGTCCATACTTAATCATAGTAACCGTTCTGTCTGCAAAATTTCCTAATGCTCCTGCAAGTATTAAAACTAAGGTAACATGTGCAGGAAGGTATTTTTTTTGAAACACCATCTTTTTTAGTACAAAGATTACTGCAAAAATTACTAAAACAGTAACAACAGTAAACATCCAAAATCCGCCTTGAAATAAACCGAAAGCAGCACCTGAGTTACCGCCTTCAAGCAATGTCAGGCTAAATACTTTGGGAATTATATCTATGCTTCCACTTGATAAATATTTAACAGCCATCTGTTTTGTGATTAAATCAAGTGAAACTAAAAATAATACTGCTATTAACTCAAACACAAAAAATTTATTTTTATTCATAATTAACCTTCAAAAACTTCCTTGATTCCATATAATATTTCTTCATCAGTTATATCTTTATACACTTCAGCCCTGCCAATTTCAGCAGTAAGAATAAATTTAATTTTTCCACCTTGCATTTTTTTATCAGATTTAGTAGCAAAAAGCACATCATTTTCATTAAAACTAACTTCTGAAGCTCTTATTCTTCTAAAAAGTCTATATTTTATCAAAATTTCTTTCATTTTAAACAGTTCATCTTCGGACATAAGACCACGATACACAGCAATCTTCCCTGCTGCAATCATACCAACAGCTACACACTCTCCATGTAAAAGTTTAAACTCCATTAACTTTTCAATAGCATGACCTATTGTATGCCCAAAGTTAAGTATTGCTCTAAGTCCCTTTTCTAAAGGATCATTTTCAACAACTTCTTTTTTGATTCTGCAAGAATGAAAAATTATATACTCAAGCGATTCTCTATCCTTTGATATTATTTTGTCTGTATTTTCATTAAGATAGGCTAAGAACCTGCTATCCCAAATATATCCGTATTTAATAACTTCAGCCATTCCTGAAAGATATTCTCTCTCCGGAAGAGTACTTAGACTTTCAGTATTCATGTATACAAGTTTAGGCTGATGAAACGCTCCAACCATGTTCTTATATCCCATAAAGTCCACGCCTGTCTTTCCGCCAACACTTGAGTCTGACATAGCTAACAGAGTTGTTGGAATTCCTGCGAATCTTATTCCTCTTAGGTAAGTAGCAGACACAAAACCTGCTAAATCACCTACTACACCTCCGCCGACAGCAAGAATTACATCATTTCTTTCAAAATTATACTTTATCAACTCTTCATACAGACTTTGTACAGTAATTATATTCTTACTATCTTCACCGGCAGGAAAACTAAATGTGTGTATTTTTTTATTCACACACATTAAAATCTGTAATATTTTTTCTCTAAAATACTTTTCTGTATTTGAGTCGAATACCAACATAAACTTATTACAAGACGAAAAAATATTGACAAGAATTTCAGGCAATTTATTAAAATCAGGCTCTATAACTATATTATATGCTTCTCTGCCTTTTGAATTTATCTCAACTTCAAGTATTTTGCTCATCTACAACTTCCTCTGCAGGCTGAACAGCTGCATCTTGCCCCCGGCTTTCCGTTTCATTTACAGCCATATTTTCTTTGTCTTCATGTTCTTGAATATCTTCTTTAGCATCTTCATGAACATCTTCTTGAACATCTTCTTGAACATCTTCCAAATTTCCCTTTAATTTGAGATAACCCTTTAAATCATTGACAGATATATTATAGGCATCACTATTAATAATATCCAACTGAGAAGTTATCAGGTTTCTCACATGCGTTTTATACAGCTCAAACCTTCGATTCAAATCATCCGTCTGTCTAAAAATATTATCTAATTCAGACCTTGCTTTAATTAATACTTCATCAGCTTTCGCATGAGCAGTCTCTTCAATAGCTCTTGCATTTTTAACAGCCTTAGCCTGTTCCTCATCTGAGGTCTTTTGTGCAAGAACTAGTGCTTTTTGTAGAGTTTTCTCCATAGACTTATAATATTGGAGTCCCTCACTTAAAGCTGTAGCCTTATCCCTTAATTCAATATTTTCTTTAAATAATGCATCATAGTCAGTAATAATTTCAGCTATAAACTGATCTACGCTTCTTTTTGAATAGCCAATTCCCTTTTTTAATTCATAATTTCTAATTTCATCTGATGAAAGCATATATCCTCCTGAAGCTCAGCAATATTTCCCTAAATGAATTTGTATTTTTCCTTTTTTTGTATATCCTAAAATTTCATAAAAAATAAATTTTCCAAATCCTCTTACCGATATTATATCACCGGGAGTTACCTGATAATGTCCCTGAAGAACTACGGCAGAATTGACTGCAACTTTTTCTTTATCAATTAAATCCTTCACCTTAGACCGTGATAAATTAAAGGCTTCTCCTATTACCACATCCAACCTTAGTGATGATACCGTTCCAAATTTATCTTCAATCTGCCTGACAGCCAAAACTTTATCTGCTGAAACAGCTATGCAGCTTACCTGATGCCTGCCAACCTGTACCATTTCCCTAAGCAGAAATTCTTCAATCTTTTCATTACAAAATATGAATGCATTAACTGCTTTATTATTTTCAGTTATAAGATAAATATCACCTATTAATTTTCTATCAATTCCAAGCCCAAGTATCGCACCCAAAAAATCTCTATGCGTAAGTGAATTTTGTTCAAATTTAGCACTTTTAACTCCAATTTCTATGCAACTGATTGGAAATTTTATATCTTCTCTTTCATAATATGAAGCCGGAAAGCAAGCCATTACCCGCTCAGCATTGTCAATTCCTCCAAAAAGGAAAAACCTTCCTCCCGGAAGGTCTGCCGCCTGTCTTTTTAAAACTGCTACTTCCCTGACACTCAGAAAATCTGAAAATATATTTATATTCTTATTATAAGCTGCTCCAGCCAAATCAAGTAAATGTCTGAATGCTAAACTACTCTCTTTATCCATACTAATCTTCAGTTACATTAGATGAAACAAAGAGAACATTTGTAAGGTCAACTTCATTTTCAGGTGCCATTTCAACATTTTCCGGCGAAATTAGATAGACATACTTAGATACTCTCTGAATTTTTCCGTCAATGGCATGCATGGTTCCTGTCATAAAGTCAATAATTCTTTGTGCCACCTGATCTTCTAACGCTTCAATATTAAGAGCAATTACATAACCTGCAAGCAGCCTGTCAGAGATATCTTCAACATCCTCAAATACCTTGGGAGAAACAATATATACCTTAGAGTCTGACTTCATCTTCTTAGTTATAGGTACTACTTTAGAATCTGACTTAGACACTTTCTTCTTTTTTCTTGAAAATGAAGCTGAATAATCATCATCTTCTTCATATTCATTTTCATCATTATATTCATCGTAAGCTTTTCTTTTACTCTGCCTTACATTAGTTCTCTCTCTTGGTTCCTGTACAATATCTTCTTCATAATCTTCTTCATAATCTTCTTCATAATCTTCATCCGGAATGCCGGTTCCTTCTTTCACCGAATTAATAAGTTTACTTATTCCTTCAAACATATATTCACTCCTATTTATTGATATCAATATTAAAAATATTCATAGTGTTATTATGAATGTTTTTTTCAAGCAAGTCAACCATTATTTTTTTCCATTTCCATTTTATCTGCATTTAGTATTATATTATCATACTCATTTAAATAGTATCCTCTATCTGTAGGTATCAGATAATAATCACTGTTCGCTGATGTCATCCCCTCTGTATCCGGTTCTACATGCTTAAATCGTGGATAGCCATTATTAATGTTATAAACTCCCTTCAACAAGATTGTTTTCCCAATTTTAAATTTGTTATCTCCCTGCGGTTCTATAATTTCATCTCCAGCTTTAAAAATTTCATCAACATCTACATATACTACTTTTTTATCTGTATCCTTATAACAAATATCCACTTCAACATTTTTTTTAATAATTTTATTACTCTTATCTACTGTCTGTATAGAAAATCCTCCACTCACATTTCCGCTTCCACCACTATAATACTCTTCAGGTATTTCATAAACCGTCCTCTCTACCACTGAAGATTTGGGAATTTTCAGTCCGTTCATGCTTTTAAGAATTATATAAATATTTACAAATCTTTTTTCAGAATAATCTACCATATAGTTAAAAAGTGTTAAGATAAGATATTCATTATTATTAATTTTTTCTATTTCTGCCAGTGCCTTAGCCGTAAATCCCTTATTGTCAATTACAATATCTAAATAATCTTTTCCCTCAAGAAGTTTTTTTTGATCTTCTGTTATAGGAACAGCAATTTTCCAAGTTTCATCAGAGATAAGTTTATATACAGACTCTCCTGCATCTACCTTACCATCATTTTCAGCCGCTATCTTCAATACATAATCATTCTGCTTTTGGAAGATTTCAGGGTTAATATCAGCTTCTGTAATTCCTTCCAAACCATCTGTTCCATAGATAATAATTCCACTGTCAGATGCATAATTCACATTAAAAAATTCATTTTCATCTGTAATTTTTTTCAAAGAAGCCATTACTTTTTTTCCGGACGTTGTCATAACCATTTCAGCCATAGAATCTTTAAGGCTGTATGTAGTAATAAAATTATCATCTCTGTTAATTTGAAACTGATGTAGTATTCCCATAAGCCTCTCACCGGCTTCATCTGTCTGATCATCTAAGGTCAGCTTCGAATATATATTTCCTGTTTTATCTATTGAAAAAACAGCTTCATTTTTGCGAACCCTGGAATTTCCATTAATATAATAATTAATATAGCCCGCCTCTGAAGCAGTAAAAACCTTTTCATTTCTTAAAATTAAACCTGAAGTATTTATAACTTCATTCCTTTCGTCAATTATAACCCTGTAAATAGAAGTCTTTTCTCTAGTTAAAAACAGAAAGGTATGCCCTAATATATAAACTACTATAATCAAAAATATTATACTGCTGACATTGAATCGTTTTCTCTCTTTATGCTTCTTCTTTTCTCCATACTGAACAACATTATTTCTTTTAGTTTTAAGCGATTTTGGTTCAGACAATTTTCACTCCTCCAAAAATCATCATAACCACCAGATAAACCGGTGGCTTATTATATTCTGATATACAATAACAAACTGCCACATAAATAATGTGACAGTCATACAATCTTTTTATCTTATAAAGAAACTAAAACATTATGCCTATATTCTTCCGGCATATCTTCACTCTTAACAGAAAGGCTTAGAGTTACATCAACACTATATTTATCTGCAACCTGAATTATCTTATCAAGAACGGGCTTCATATTTTCTTTATCTGTAAACGAAATTTTAAGAAAACTATCAAGGAAAATTGCTTCAAGATCATGATCCTGCGAAATAATTCCACAAATAAATCCTACAAACTCACCTGAATTCTCCACAAGAAAATCCTTAACATTTATTAAACGAATCTTATTGTTAAGCTCATACATATGTGCAAGATCCTTGTCAAGAAATACAACATTTCCACCAGAGGTCTTAATAGCCTCATTAGCCTTTTCAAGAATTACCTTTGTCTTACCTTTTCCCTTCTCCCCGCAAATAATATGTACCATAGTAAAAGCCTCCTTTAATTATAAAGTTTATAAACAAATAATATTATATGCTAATTTACTTAAAAATTCAATTAGTTTGGTATATTTTGTGGTAAGTTTTCAAAAATAGTACCAAGCTGAGCATATAAATTAAGACTGTCCGACGCCTTTAATACTCCTGCCGTATATTCTCTGCCTTCAGATGACTTAAATGACATAAGTATACAAGAACCTGCCTCATCTGTAGTCCCTGTCTTCCCGCCAAGCACACTATAACCATTCGGTACTTTATATATACCTGCCAAATATTGATTTGTAGCTGCCATAGTCACTACAATCTCTGCACCTGCAAAATTTTTATATTTCATAACATAAGATGGCTGCCGGATTATTTTCACAAATTCCGGATTTTTAAGTAATGCATTAAAAATTATATACAAATCATATAATGTTGAATAGTGATAATTATCATGCAACCCTGTACTATTTACAAACCTACTATGTGAAGCCCCAAGTTTTTTTGCCTCTTCATTCATAAGAACTGCAAATTTTTCTTCACTTCCTGCTACAGCAAAGGCCAAAGCCTTAGCAGCATCATTTGCAGATGTCACCAGCGATGCATTTAAAAGTTGCCTTATAGTAACCTTATCACCATCCATCAGCCTTATCTTTTTAGCATACGGATGCGATAATTTTACCATTTCACTTGTGATGCTGACTTCCCTGTCCAGATTTTTTTCTTTATCAAATACAACCCAGGCTGTCATAAGTTTAGTAAGGCTTGCCGGATATATCTTTTTTAAAGAATTTTTTGAATAAATTGCCTCTTCTCCACTGGAAACAAAGACTGCTTTAGCATTAAAAGAAGGCTTATTCTTCAATTTATTTATCTTCTTATCTGTAATCACCGGTATTCCTTCCGACATAAGAAGAAGCTTTTGTCCTTCGTTCTGAAAATTATAGGCAGCTGTTTGATTTTTTCCATCTACATAAGGAAAGTAAGCAATCGTATTATTTCCACAACCTGTAAGAATAAGTCCCATTAAGGCTATAATCACCAGATTTCTTCTAATTTTAATCATGACTTATACAACTCTCTCCAGTCAAGATCTCCTCTGTCCAATGCTTTAATCATAAGCTCCGCAGAAGCCAAATTAGTAGCTGCCGGAATATTATTAGCATCACATAGTTTTAAAATATTAGTTATATTAGGTTCATGCTTTTTAGATGACAAAGGATCTCTTAAAAATATTACCAAATCTATCTCATTATGGTCAATCTGAGCCGCCATCTGCTGCTCACCACCCAAATGTCCTGCAAGATACTTATGAACAGCCAGATTAGTAACCTCTTCAATAAGCCTACCGGTGGTTCCTGTAGCATATAAAGTATGCTTACCCAAAATTCCTCTGTAAGCTATGCATAAGTTTTGCATCAGCTTTTTTTTAGCGTCATGTGCAACCAAGCCAATATTCATAATCTACCCCTTATATATTTGATATTTAGTATTTTGACTACAATAAATTCCAAAAGAATCTCCTAGTAATTAAAAAAAATCTCATTCTCACCCGTATTAGAAAACAGGCCATGTTTTACCTTCTGAATCCCTACATTTAAAACAATCGCTATTCCCAAAAAATTACTAAGCAAAGATGACAGACCATAACTCATAAACGGCAGAGGAAGCCCTGTATTGGGAAGTAGAGCCGTATTAACACTTATATTTACAAAGGACTGAAATACAAGCATTGCAGATACACCAATTGCTATCATCTTACCTGTAAAGTCATTTGTTCTTTTAGCAATCAATATGCATTTAAAAACAATGAAAGCAAATAGTGCAATTACCAAAACACATCCTATAAAACCTAATTCTTCTGCCACAACAGAAAAAATAAAATCACTTTCGTTTACATATACTTTATTATAAAGCCTAAAATCTGAAGTGTCTCCTAACAAAGCTTTTCCTAAAACCTTACCCGAAGCTATTGCATTTACCGAATGAATCTGCTGATACTGTACGGTAAGAGCATATTTCTCCGGATCCAAGAAGCTGAGTATTCTTTTCTGTTGCTCATTTGTAAGCAGTTTTTGTCCCGGCTGTATTACATACCAAAACAGACCGGCTCCTACCGGTGCTGAAACAGCTAGTGTAATTCCGATAATCTTTAGGCTGAGTCCCGCCATAAATATCATCATTGCAAAAATAAACATACAAACCATGCTTGATGAAAGATCAGTTTGGATAAGAATAAGTGAAGTAGGTATCATCATCACAATACCTGATAATAAAAATATCCCCCACCTGTTCAATTTGCTTTGAACCTTCGTAAATAACACGGAAAGTACTAAAATCAATATAATCTTTACAAGTTCAGAAGGCTGTACTTCCATAGAACTTATCCTAAGCCATCTGAAAGCACCTGTATCATGATCTACGCCATAAGATGTAAATCTTACCATAAACAAAAGTATTATAGCAATAAAATAATACAGGATTACAAATTTACATATAAAATGGTAGTCAATCATTGCCCCTACCAATACTACAAACAAGCCTAACACAATACCTATCAGCTGTCTTTTTGCCATACTGACATCTCCTGCTTTGTACAGACAAAACACACCTATCGAACAAAGCATCAATACAGCTATAATAATTGAAACACTAAAATTCTTTAAATCATATTTTTTATTTTTTAACATCAGTATCCTTATGTTCTTGTCCCTTTAATATTTTTTACAGGGATATTTGCAAAAATTGCAGGTACAGAAACATTATTCGTTTCTGATTCTGTCTGTGCAATCTTAATATCAAGTCCTTCAACATCTATTTCAACATACTTTGAAATGACTTGAATTATATCATTTTTAATCTGTTCCATAATTTCAGGAGAGCAGTTAGCCCTGTCTGACACAAGAACCAACTTAAGTCTGTCTACAGCCTGCTGTCCTGAAGATTTCTTCCTAAAAAAATCCATTAAACTCATAGTCTAACTCCTCTACTTCTTAAATATATCTCCAAGACGTGATAATAATCCTTTTTTGCTTTCTAAGTCAAGGAACGGAACCTCAACACCGGTAATTCTCTTACATATATTCATATAAGCCTGACCTGCAAGTGAATCATTTCCTGCAAGTGGCTCACCTGTATTTGTTGCAATAACTATGTTTTCATCATCAGGTACAATTCCGATAAGGCTTACAGCCAAGATATCCAAAACCTGTTCACTTGACATCATATCGCCTCTCCTAACCATGTCCATACGAAGCCTATTTACAATAAGTTCTGTTTTCTTTATTTCATTTGCCTCAAGAAGTCCTATTATTCTGTCAGCATCCCTCACTGCAGAAACTTCAGGAGTAGTAACAACTATAGCTCTGTCTGCTCCTGCTATGGCATTCTTAAACCCCTGTTCAATACCGGCAGGACAATCAAGAATAATATAATCAAACTCTTTTTTTAATTCTTCTGTAAGTTCTGCCATCTGTTCCGGATTTACAGCATCCTTGTCCCTGGTCTGGGCACTTGGAAGCAGATATAAGGTCTCATATCTCTTATCCTTTATAAGTGCCTGCTTAATTTTACAGTTCTGCTCAATTACATCTACAAGATTATACACTATACGATTTTCCAGGCCAAGTACCACATCAAGATTCCTAAGACCTATATCAGTATCAATAAGCACAACTTTTTTCCCTAACATAGCCAATCCGGTACCTACATTGGCAGTAGTAGTAGTTTTACCTACACCACCCTTACCGGATGTTATAACAATAACTTCTCCCATAAAAATCTCCTAACTAAACTAATTTTCTTCAATACTATAATATTATTTAAATGCATTAATTACAAGTAACTTACAAAAATTTTTCTATAATCTTAATGAATCTAGTGCATTTTTATCTAAATTTTCAATACAGATAGCATTATCTTCCACAAATGCTACCTTAGGCATTAACTCTTTAGTCTTGCCATATGTTTCTAAATCATCCGAACAGCGTCCTATTGATGTACCAATTCTAAGCTGTATAGGACTCATATCAAGGGCTATTATAAAAGCATCATTATTTCCATCTATGCCTGCGGCCGCTTCTCCCTTCAAAGCTCCCAAAACAATTATGCTTCCCTTGGAAGACACCTTAGCACCCGGATTAATATCTCCTATAATTATAACACCTGTGTCAAATTCCATCATCTTACCTGATCTGAAATATCCTTTATGAATCTTAGCAAGGCTCATATCTTTAGAAACGGCAATTTTGTCCAGTTTGGATTTGAATTGTGCTTCCCTTACAGGATCGTGATCCACAGTACATACTATATTCAGAGAAGAATTATCAGTAATAGCTTGTATTATTTGCTCTTCTTCTTCAAAAGCAAGTTTTCTACCATCAAATGCAACTGCCATATCTGCATTTCCAAAAAAATTAGCTGATTCTTTAAACTTATTTCCTACCGCTTCTAATAAAGAATCAAATTCCAAATCTTTATCAAGTATAATCAAAAGTCCAAAATTATTAGCCTTAATAACAACCGGTTCCTTCATTTTTCCTCCTATATTAATCTGATATTATGTTATCCACATTATCTTCAACAGCTTTCTTACCCAGTGCCTCATCATCTCTGTCTCCAAAATAATACTCATAAAAGTCAGCTACCGCCCTTGCCGCATTAGCAGATGTATAGGCATATGGCAATACACAGGTAACTGATATTTCAGGCTTATCATATGGAGCATATGACGTAAACAAAGCATGATCTCCCCTCATATTGGAGAACTGTGCTGTTCCTGTCTTCCCGGCAATTTTTACTTTAATATTCTTAAAAAGCTCCTTATGGGAACTTCTATCTCCATTTGCAGCCAAATACATACCATCTTTTATCGCACTCCAAATTTTAGAGTCAAGTTCTACCTTAGGTGATTTTTTATTAACACTGTTGGATATTGTATTTTTAATCTTCTTTCCATCAATATTTTTAATTTCGCCTATAACTGTAAGATAGTTTAGATTCCCGCCATTCGCTATACAGGATGCATATCTTGCAATCTGGCTTGGCGTAAATGCATAACTACCCTGTCCTATTGAAGATCTCACTGAGTCTGTATCAGATATAGAAGGTTCATATTCATATAATTCAATTCCTGATGTAACTCCCTCTTTAAATCCAAACATAGCTGCATACTTATTTAATTTATCAAGACCAAGTTTTGAATTATACTTTCCATCTCTATCTAAGCTCATCCTGTATCCTGTTTCATAAAAGAAGCAGTTACAGGATACCTCAATGGCAGTTCTGACATTAATATTTCCATGCGGTACCTTACTCCAGCATGAAGCAGGTTTATCAGTCTTTGTAAATATGACATTGGTATGAATTTTTTCATTTTCACTAATAACACCGACACCAAGGTCAGCAGCCGTAGAAACCATCTTAAATGTAGAACCGGGTGCTGTTTTTTGCTGACAAGGCCTGTTAATCAGAGGATATGACTTATCAGCCTGAAGTTTTGCATAATACTTAGCATTAATCTGATTTGCAAGCTTATTATTATCATAGCTTGGATAAGTTACCAATGCCTTTATTTTACCGGTATTAGGATCCGTAATCACCATTGAACCCGAACAAGGATCAAGTGCTAGTCTGGCCGGTGTTATTTCAAGGCTTTTAATCTTACTTCTTATAAAATTATAAGGAGATTCTATTCCTGATAGCAGATTATTATATGCCTTATCATCCTTTTTCAGAAAACCTTGTGAAAATAATATCAAGCAAACTTCAGTACCTGATACCACATTGTCAAATATTAAATTTTTATAAACAATCTTCTTAAATCTTAAATCAGATGATACATTATCAAAAATATTTTTTAATAATATCTTATATATCTCATCCATACTTAAATATTCGCTTCCAATATTAAGTTTTTCAAGATTAATCCATCTTTGTGAAATTGCATATTTAAGAAAAGTGCCTAAACTCTTTTTTCCTTCGACATAAGCCTTGAAATTATCATCATTTTCATCTACCATTTCAACATCAATCAACTTTTCAGCCTTTATATAAGAATATAAATAATCAATATATTCACTCATAGCCTTATTATCTCTTTCAGCCTTTACATCGTTTATTTTAAGCAATTCCTTCAGCTTAATAATTACTTTATTTTTCTCAGATTTATACTTTGAATAAACACCCTTTTCAACTTTACTTGCCTTTTTCTTCTCAAGTCTTCCCAAATCTACTGCTCCGTTATCAAAAAGAGCATTATATACTTCATAAATCGGTATCATTATATTATAGGCATTTTTTCCTCTTTCACCATAACTTGCTGAATTATGAATTTTAGTTAACAACACTGTAGCAAGTTCCTTTTCAAGTATATTATAGCAGTTTTTTTGTAATTTACTGTCAATAGTAAGATATATATCATTACCTGCCTTAGGTTCTGTTATAGTTTTCACATCTGTGACATAGTATCCGGAACTTAAAGTTGCTTCTTCCGACCCCTTATTACCTCGCAGGTATTTTTCAAAAGAATATTCTATTCCCGTCTTACCAATTTGGTCAGTAGAGTTATAGTATTCTTCTTTATCTGCTGCAATTTCATTTTCATTAACACTACCTGTATACCCTATAACATGAGCAAAATACTTACTTTCATTATAGGATCTGTATGTATGCTCAGCAATTTCAACCCCCGGAAGTTCAGATGAGTATTCAAGTACCGCTGCTACTGTCTTTTCGTTTACATTTACAGCTACCGAAATCGGATTCCCTTTATTATAAGTATTTAACAATAAAGCAAATCTTATCTTCATTATTTTAAGAGTATCATCAATACTATATTTATCGCTTATACCAAACATATAATCACCGCTTTTTAAATGATTATATACCTGTTCTGCAGTTGCATTTCTCTGCTCTACCGTCAACTTTTCTATAGATGTGGATTTATAAGCATCTCTTTTAAATCTGTTTTCGGCAGCACCTTCTACAGTAAATTTTAATTTTCCATATTTATCTTTTTCAATAAAAAATTCCGGAAACAGTTTATCACCACTTGACTCAATGATTTTAATAAGCTTATAAATCATTTCATTCTTTTCTTCTTCAGTTGCAAATGCCTTATAATCCTGCATTGTGACACTATAAGAGAGTTTATTGTATGCCAAAAGCACTCCGTTGCAGTCATAAATATTCCCTCTGGTTGCCTTGGTTTCCCGAATTATAGAATCGTATTTATCAATATTTTTGCCTATATCTTCCTGCTTCACTACCTGAATTGTAAACACTTTATAAATAAGCAACATACTGAATGTAGAATATATCAAAATCAGTGGAATGGTACGTGTTTTAATAACATTTTTGACAAAAACCATCAAATTGTCAAACAAAACTAGACTTCATCCCCTTTCCCTATCATTTCAAGCCTAAGATATATATAGTCTATAGCCTTATACAATACCGCCGAAACAATTACAGTATATATTGCTTCGGGCAAAATTATCTTCATCATATAATAAGGCAAATCTAATCTGTTCCTAAGCAGAAATCCGGTTACAAAAATCAAAAAATTAAGCACAAAGTCTGACAACCCTACTAATCCCATAGGAATAATGACAGACTCACTGGTGTAGAGCTTATCGCTAAATCCAACTAAATACCCAATTGTGAGATAAATCAGTGCATAATATCCAATATAGTCCGATTCCGTTAAATCCAAAAACAGTCCCATGAAAAAACCCATAATCATTCCTTGAATTTTTCCATATTTATATCCTATAAATACAACTAAAATTATCAAAATATTAGGCTTTATGCCGGCTATTGCTATTTTATTAAATATTGTAGTCTGCAAAAGATACAATATTATCATCATTATAAAAGAACATATAATGCGTTTCATCAATACAATTCTTCCTTTTCACGAGTAATGATAAGCACCATATCAAGTTTGGAAAAGTCAACTGCCGGCGTAAGATAACCGGATTCCGTCATGTTTGACGGATCTACCTTTATGTTACTAACATAACCGATAAGTATTCCCGGATGAAATTTAGGACTTACATATGAGGTTACAACTTCATACCCGTCTTTAACTCCTGAACCTTTTTTTATATCAGCAACTTCAATATGCCCTTCATCAAGCAGTTTCAAATTACCTTTTACCGTACAAGTATCTGATGTATCAAGAAACATTCCTCTTACATTACTGCTATCGTCAATTATTGACCTCACTATAGAATTGTTATGGTCTGCCTTAATTATTATGCCTACAAGCCCATTTCCGGCCATTACATTCATACCCGGCTTTATACCGTCATTAGTACCCTTATCTATCTTAAAATTATTATACCAGTTATTAGTATCCTTCGAAATGACTCTTGCTGCCACCTTAGGATAATCCGCATAAGTTTGATCCAAATTATATAGTTTCCTAAAGTCATCCAATTCATACTTTCCCTGAATTAAAAGCTTATTTTCATAATTAACTTTATCCAGCTTTTCGGTCAGTTCTTTATTCTTTGCAAGCAAATCCTCGATACTTTTCAAATAATCAAACTTTGCAGTAAAATAACTTCCTACTTTATTTATTCCTACCTGCATTGGTGTAATTACATCTCCTGCAACCGTCTTAACAGGACCAAGTTTATCAGAAAAGCGATAGGATACAACTAATAATATCAGGCACAATAAAGCTAAAATCATAAACAGATATCTTGGAACAATTTTTATTTTTATTTTACTTTTTCTTTGAGATACCATTATTTACATTCCTTAAATTAACCGAATATCCCGGCTGCCTGTATATATAAGGCAGAGTCCTGTAATTGTCATCATCAATTAACTTTCCAAGCCCATTGATGACACTATCCTGAGGATCTTCCAAAATATTGATTTTAAGATTCGTTTCTTTGTTTAAAAGCTTATCAAAATTTCCAATTAAAGCAGAGCCCCCGGTCACATAAATACCTGCATCTATTATATCGGAAGATACTTCCGGAGGAACATGCTCCAATGTACTTTTAATATTTTCCGTAATATTTTTAAGATCTTCTTTTATAGCTTCATACACAAGGTCTGACTCTATCTCCATCCTCTTTGGAAGACCTGTAACCACATCCCTTCCATTTACCTGCATAGTCAGCGACTGTCCCGATATAGCCCCTGCAATACCCATCTTAAGCTGTTCTGCATTGCTCTTTCCTATTACAAGTGCACACTTCTGTCTTATATGATTACATATTGATTCATCAAACTTATTACCTGCTGTAGGAAGGAGTCTGCTTCTTACTATACCGCCAAGAGCTATTATGGCAATTTCTGTGGTATCCGCTCCAACATCTACAGTCATTACTCCCCTAGCCTTCATTATATCAAGCCCTGCAGCCATAGCCACACAGATAGGCTTATCTACCAGTGAAACACTTTTAGGTTTTAGAGCTGATTTATGTATCAGATCGGCAAATGACCTCTTCTCCACTTCTGTAATATCAGTTGGAAGTGCAATTACAAAGCTGGTTCCTGATGCTTTTTTAGCTTTTCCATACAATCTGTCAAACGATGTATTAAAAAGAAACTCCATAGCACTTACATTGGCAATCACTCCACGGTTTACGGGATATATTACCTCTATGGTTTCCGGAGTCCTTCCTACCATTTCAGCCGCTTCATCGCCTATAGCCCTTATTTCATCCCTATTTTCCATGGCTATGCAATTCTCTTGGTCAAAAATGATTCCATCACCTTTTCTATAGTATTTAATTCTCTTAGTACCAAGATCTATGCCAATACTCTTTCCAAGCATAATTAAGTCCTTTCTATCTCTATTTTTTTATTTTAAAATCAGCCAATCCTTTTTCTCTAAAACTTATATAACAGCAGTCTCCAATAATTATATGATCAACAAGCGGAATACCTATCAGTTCAGATACTTCAATAATTTTATCCGTAATCCATATATCTGCTTTACTGGGAGTAGGATCACCGCTTGGATGATTATGAAGAAGTATCAAATTAACTGCTTCATGCTTAAGTGCCTGTATGAAAACTTCCCTTGGCCGTAAAAATGACTGATTAATAGTTCCTATACTAATAGTCAGTTCCTTAATCAACCTGCACTTTATATCCAAAAGAAGCAACAACACATGCTCTTCTTTAAAATGCCTCATTTCCTCCATATATCTCGCAGAAATCTTTGCTGCCGTATCCAGCGGTTCATCATATGAACGGCGTGATTTTGCTATTCTTCTCGCCAACTCACAGATAGCAATAATCTCAACCGCTTTTATAGGACCAATTCCTGAAATCTTACAAAGTTCAGCCTCAGTTTTCCCATAAAGCCCCGCAAGAGTACCTCCTCCTAATTCCAAAACCTCTCTGCAAAGTTCCATACAATTAAGTTTTTTTGTTCCTGTCCTAAGAATTAGTGCCAAAAGTTCAGCATCTGTAAGCATGTTAATTCCTTGTTTCCGATACTTTTCAAAAGGCCTTACATCTTCGGGTAAATCTTCGATTCTTATAGTTTCCATAATCTTCTTAGTGTAAAAAGGAATAGTCATCCTATATTTTAACACAATTATACTTAAGAGTAAATATCTTTAAAATACAAAAAAGCCACTTCATATTAATATAATGAAGTGGCTTATATTGTTTAATCAATTCTTATGCTTCAACTTTAACGATTTCTTTCTTATTGTAAGAACCGCAAGCCTTACAAACTCTGTGAGGAACCATAAGCTCTCCGCAGTTACTGCATTTAACAAGTGCCGGAGCACTCATCTTCCAGTTTGCTCTACGAGCATCTCTGTGGCCCTTAGAACTCTTATTCTTTGGACAGATTGACATGTGAACACCTCCCTTATCAATACTTTATACATTGTATTCAAAAGGATTTATCACATAGATAATAATCCTCGAATAAACAATAAAATTTCATACCCAAGTATTTTACAAGCATTTAAACGATTTGTCAAGTATTATTTTACCAGTTCAAGAGTATCTTTTGCAATAGCAAGTTCTTCATTTGTAGGAATAACAAAAACCTTAACCTTGCTGTCAGGTGTAGATATAAGCATATTTTTACCTCTCACACTGTTCGCTTCATCATCAATTTTTATTCCGAGGTATTCAAGATTTGCACAAATATCTTTTCTTGTATGTGCTCCGTTTTCACCTACACCTGCGGTAAATGCTATTGCATCCACACCGTTCATAGCCGCTACATAAGCGCCTATATATTTAATTACCCTGTATTTAAAAGCATCATTAGCAAGTTTTGCTCTTTCATTACCTTCAGCCTCAGCCTTATCAATATCCCTAAAATCACTTGATACACCCGAAAGGCCTAATACTCCTGATTTCTTGTTAAGGAGATTGAGGATTTCATCTATACTCTTATTCTCATGATTTGCTATAAACTGGATAACTGCAGGATCTATATCTCCTGATCTTGTACCCATAATGAGTCCTTCAAGTGGAGTAAGTCCCATTGAGGTGTCTACACACTTTCCATCTATTGACGCTGAAATTGAAGAACCGTTTCCAAGGTGACAAACTATAACCTTTCTATGTCCCTCAGGAAGTTCACCAAATCTTATTGTTTCGCCTGATACAAACTTATGACTTGTTCCATGGAAACCATAGCGACGAATTGAGTATTTCTCATAATATTCATAAGGAATAGCATACATATGTGCCTTTGGAGGCATCACCATACCGAAACCTGTATCAAATACCGCAACATTAGGTGTACCCGGCATAGCTTCTTCGCAAGCTTCAATTCCCATAAGATTAGCAGGATTGTGAAGAGGTCCAAGATCAAAACAATCCCTGATAACCTTTTTAACATCTTCCGTTACAACAACAGGATCGCTATAAACTGTACCTGCATGAAGCACTCTATGTCCTACTGCCGCTATCTCTGAAACATCAGAAATTACTCCATGCTCCTTATCAGTCAACGCATCCATAACAAGTTTAACTGCAACTGTATGATTAGGCATATCATGTTTAAGTACAAAATCTTCCTTACCTACAGCCTTGTGTGTAAGCATAGAACCATCAATACTTATCCTCTCACAAAGTCCCTTTGCTATTACTTCTTCTGTCTCCATATCAATGAACTGATACTTAAGAGAAGAACTTCCACAGTTAAGTACTAAAATTTTCATAAAAAATACCCCTTTATATTTATTTAATCATATAATAAAAAATACCATTACATCTGAGCCTGTACAGCTGTTATTGCAACAACTCCAACTATGTCACTTGCCGAGCAACCTCTTGAAAGGTCATTTACAGGACCTGCAATTCCCTGAGTAAGAGGACCGTACGCTTCAGCCTTTGCAAGACGCTGAACTAATTTATATCCAATATTTCCGGCATCAAGATTTGGGAAGATAAGTGTATTTGCATGACCCGCAACCTTACTTCCCGGAGCTTTAAATTCTCCAACTGATGCTACAAGTGCGGCGTCAAGCTGAAGTTCTCCGTCAAGAGCAAGCTCAGGGTTTTCAGCCTTCGCAATCTTAGTTGCCTCCTGTACCTTAGTAACATCATCATGCTTTGCTGAACCCATAGTAGAATATGAAAGCATGGCTACCTTTGGCTCTGCCTGAACCAAAGCCTTAAATGATTCTGCTGATGACTTTGCTATTGCCGCAAGCTCTTCCGCATTCGGATTCTGATTAAGTCCACAATCTGAGAATACAAAAGTACCCTTCTCTCCCATATCACAATTAGGAACTTCCACTATAAAAAATGATGAAACTAACTTCGTGCCCGGTTTAGTTTTAAGAATCTGAAGACTTGGTCTTAAGGTATCAGCTGTAGAATGACAAGCTCCTGAAACAAGACCGTCTGCATCTTTCATTTTAATCATCATTACACCGAAATATGTGTTACTTGAAGTAAGTATCTTTCTTGCCTCTTCCTCTGTCATCCCCTTACTTTTTCTAAGTTCCACTAAGCCTGCTATATAAGCATCCAGCTTTTCGCTCTTCTCCGGATCTATTATCTTAGCACCGGTTACATCAAATCCGCCCTTCTTAGCATCCTCTAATATTTTCTCCTCTTTTCCAAGAAGAACAAGTTCTGCAATCCCCTCTTTAAGGACAGCATCAGCAGCCTCTAAGGTTCTCATATCTTCACTTTCAGGAAGAACTATTACCTTTTTTGAAGATTTTGCTTTAGCCTTGATTTGATCAATAAACGACATGACTTTTACTCCTTTCAAACTATATTAAAAATTTAAATTTATAAAAATATTTTGGGAAAAACCAATTATAGTAAATTTATATAAATCAATTCGTTTTGTCCCACATTCTATTATAAACCTTTTACTAAAAACATACAATGGAATTTAAATATTTTTTTGCTTAATAGTGAATTCCAAAGAAATTTCCTGTTAAACACAGATAAAATCCCATAAACAGACACATAATAAAATATCTGTTTACGGGATTGTAATCATTAATAAGTATAAACTACATCCTTGTAATCACTAAAATTCTTATACATAGAATATTTCTGTTTTGCTCTATACATCTGTGCATCATAGGTAGTATCTATAACATTCCACTTAGAATTAGCGTATACATTATTCCATGCATGGTATACTTCTGCATTAGGTGTATAACCTGTAACTACCTTGGTAGGCACTCCAACACTTCTAAGCATTGCAGCCATAAGCACCGAATAATCATAACAAATTCCCTTTTTTGCATTATAAACCTTGGTAACATCAGGAATATAAGCTGCTGTCTTAGCTATGTCATTTATATTCTTAGCCTTTGCATTATCATAAGAATAGTTTTTCACTACAAACTCATAAATATACTTGATTTTATCATTATCACTTCCCTTACCTGCCAGTGACTGTGCTTTCTTAATCGCTATATTGGTTTTATCCCAGTCAATTATATAATTTGAAGAAAGAAATGCCTCATTATCACTTGATAATGATTGTGTGACACTAACTGTCTGCATAACCGCATACTTTGTACCGGAAACATTTCTGCAAAGGATGAATTTATACTCTCCATTTCCTTGAGTCATAGGGATTTTTATATCTACACTTCCTTTTGGAATATCATACTTATATTGTGTCCCTCCTGTAAGCTGAACAATCAATTTAACTTTCACATCATAGTCATTGTTGTAAACTAATTTAACTGTACCGTCATTTTCATTTTCAATTGTTGCACTGTCAGCATAAGCCGTATCATATCGTGTACAGCAGATAAGAAACAGCATCATTATGACCAACATGAATTTATTTATCTTTTTCATAATAGCCTCCTTGGTTACATTTTATATTTCTTTTGTATAATAATAACTCTTTTTGAAACCATTTTCAAGCACTTTTCTATCTTTTATAATTAATTAAGTTAAAAAAAAGCCCAAAATGCCGGTTTCCGACTTTTGACTCCTAGCTTTTACCAGGTGGGCAACCGCACATACCATCTGTCTTCCACTGTAAAATGAGGCTTGACATCAGAATATAAATATAGGAATCCCTTTTTCAGTCATGTAGGTTCAAAATGTCAGAAATTATCGAACATTCCAGGCTTCATAAGCTGTTTGTTCTTTCTATTGAAATATTATACTAAAAAAAAACTAATTTTTCAAGTTTTATTAATTACAATCATCATATTTAGTCCTATCTAAAATGTGTATTTACCTTTAATTTTATGCAATCTTCGCAATCACATTCTTTTGCAGGCAAAAATTCTTTTTCTGACAGGTCTTTCGAGTTATACTTCGCAGAAATTTTCCCCTCATTTAATGTTATTTCCACACCTCCCATATGGTCTGTCCTAAGTATTTTTCCACCTTCCGCCCCCATCCTTTTAAGTGCATCTTTGTGCGGATGACCATATCTGTTCATAAGACCACAGCTTATCATATACAATTTAGGATCTACGGTATGTAGAAAATCCGATAAAGAGGAATTTTTACTTCCATGATGACAAACCTTCAATATGTCACAATTCAATTCCTTTTTATCAACATATTTCATAACCTCTTCTTCAGTTCTGCTTGCTATATCTCCTGTAAATAACATAGATATATTTTTATATTCCATACGCATAACTATAGAAGCTTCATTCTGATCTTCAATAACTTCATCTCCCTTAGGATAAAGACATCTGAATTTTATACCATTTTTCTTAATCTCATCATCTTTTTTCATATAGAGCAGCTTTATCTTTCTATTTCCGGTTAAATTTTTTAATTTGTCAAGTTCTTCACAATTTAAATTTTCTGATTTATAACTAACCGATATAACTACCCTTTCTACATCTATTTCAGGACAGCCAAGCAAATCGTTTACTCCATTAACATGATCCTTATCCATATGTGAAACAAAAATAGTATTTACCTTACTCCAACCTTTTGACTTCAAAAACGGAAGCAGCCTCCTCTTCCCTACTTCATCCACTGTTGTGCTTCCACAGTCTGATATATACACATTTTTACAACCGTCATGCACTACAAAACAATCTCCCTGACCAATGTCCAACATATTAATCGAAAAATCTTCCTTCCTATATATAAGAATGAGAAAACTGAAAACCAGACTTGCAACTGTAAACAAAACATATCTAAAACGATTGGTTTGAAATTTTGAATTATTTTTTAATCTTTCTATTTTATCAGCCCTTCTCCTTAATGATAAAATATTAATCAAAATAAATAAGAATGAATAATAGATAAGAACCTGCCACTTCTCAGGTTTTCCTAAAATCAGCCTAAAAGATACAAAATCATCGCCAATCCTGCAAAGAAAGGTATAAAATTTTAAAATATAGTATGATGCTCCCAGTATAAAACTTCCTACTGTTTCGGAAATTAATGCTATAAATCCACCAAATAGTCCTGTTATTACCAACACAGACATAAGAGGTATAACTATGATATTTAAAAATATTCCAATAAGAGAAATTTCATAAAAATTTATTAAAATTACCGGTAAAGTTGCGATATTTACACTTAAAGAACAAAGAACCGAGCTTAGAATAAAATATCCTGCCTTTTGAATTCCCTTTTGATTACAATTCTTTACATTACATATATACATAAGTTCAGGCATTATATAGAATATCCCTATTACTGCAAGAAATGAAAGCTGAAATCCGCTTTGGTAAATAACTCTGTGATTAAAAAACATAATGATAATAGCCGAAAGACTGAGAGCACTTGGCAGATCATAACTTTTTCCAATAAGAAATGAAAAGAAAAATATACACATCATAATTACGGCTCTGGCTGCCGAAACAGAAAAACCGGTAAAAGCCCCATAAAGGACTAAAATAATACCGGCCGCAACCAGTGGAAAAGAAAAACTGACCTTGAGTTTTTTTAAGAACAGATAGATAGCTCCTCCAACCAGTGAAATATGTAAACCTGATATCGCAAGAAGATGACTTATTGAATTTTCCTGATACAGTTCCTTTATTTCTTCATCTAAATTACTTTTATCTCCCAAAATCATAGCAGACAGGCTTCCTGCATCTTGACTTCCTAATATTTTTTGATATTTTTCAGAAATATCAAAATTTATTTTACGAAGATAGCTGTCTAAATAAAAATCTTCTCTTAATAAAGTTACTTCATCAGCCTCCAGATTACCTATAAAACCTAAATTTGTATAATATGTTTTTGAATCAAACTGTCCGGTATTAGCAGGCTCATCAAATTTTTTAAACTTACCCTTACAGCTTATGTTTCTGCCATAGAGTAAATTGTCAAGTTCCTTATCACCTTCCTCACCTTTTCTTCTATTAATCCCACAAGCTGCAAATAGTTTACTCTCTTTTATCTTAACAAAAAATTTAGGAACTGCTTTAGGTCCATCTTCTACTCTAAGCCTAAAAGTTTTTTCTCCAAATTTCTTATCATAACCTTTAATTCCGGTTACCCTGCCTTTTAATTTCATCACTCTTCCAACATATTCTGAATTTACTGTTGGCATTATTTCATCATAAATTACAAATATTAATATCAGAATTAATGCCATCACCGTCAAAGGTCTTTTAACTTTCAGCAATAATATCAAACTTCCTTTCAACCGGTAAATCTATAGGCACAGTTTCCCTATAATATCCTATTGGTTTACCATTTATCCAAAATTGAACTTTAGTAACACTTCCTATATCCGTCAGTGAATTTACAATAGAATATACTACTACCTCATCCGCAACTCCATCACGGCCTTCAAGAAATTCTTCACTAAAATCTACATAACAGATTCCATCTTTAAAGCTGACTTTATTTATTTTAGTTCCGGCCGGCAGAACCGGAGACAATTTATCATTTTCTAAAGGTCCTGCCAAAAGCTGTCTTATTACAAGTTCTTCTAAAGAGATAGTACCATCAAATTCCACATTATGTCTTGTATTAAAAAGTTTCTTTCCTTTTAAATCTGTATAATATAAACTTACCTGTACAGTCTGATAATATGTGGTCTCACCTCCGGTATTATCTATAAAATCCTCGCCCGCCATAGCTCCCACAGGATTGGCTTCAGAATACATCAACGGCTGATTTTCCACAGTATACTCTACTTTACTTATACCATCTATCTGGCATAAAGTCTTTACTACACTTGCCCTTCTTAATATCTCCGAAATGCCGGAAAGCTGATTATAATTTTCAGAAAAATTAATGGATAAAACCTCTCCATTTCTCTTTATATCTTTTACTTTTATCTCATCAGGTATGGACTTTTTTAAATTTATCCCCTCCGGCACATCTGTAAGCTTACCAACAAGCTCATAAACCAGCTTGTCAATATCCGATTCTTTAGCAAAATAGTCCTCAGTAACTAATTTATCTTCCAAATTATTGACATAATAAATTTTATAATAATTCTTATCATCAGTCATTTCCCGTGTAGATGGGTTACAGCCTGCCAAATTAAAAATAATCCCCAACAAAAATATACTCAAAACAATCTTTGTAATTTTACAATCTGACAAGTTTCAATCCACCACCCTTCTTTTTGTCTTTATATTTTTTAGGAGGAATATAACTTAACGGTATTCTTATAGTGAAAGTTGTACCATCATTCTCCTTACTATAAAGACGGATTTCTCCATGATGCATCATAACTACACTTTTAGTAATTGAAAGGCCAAGACCGGTACCTCCCGTACCTCTGCTCCTTGCCTTATCTACCCTATAAAATCTTTCAAATATCTGATCCTGAAATTCGGCAGGTATGCCTATTCCCGAATCAACTATTTTGACAAAGAAAAATTTATGATCCGCATTTAGCGACACTCTTACCCAACCATCTTCTTTATTATATTTTATAGCATTTTCAATAAGATTTGAAATTGCAGATGAAAGCTTAACTTCATCAACCTCTGCACTCACTGCCCTGAAGCTCTCAAACACCAATTCAACATGGTTTTTAACTGCAATCGGTCTCAATCTTTTTAAAATCTGTTCGAGCAATTCATTTAAATCAGTTGTTTTAATATTTATGCTCTCAGCTTTTTTTTCAAACTTCACAAGAGAAAGCAAATCATTTATTATAATATTTTCACGCTCTATTTCATTGTTGATGTCTATCATAAATTCTTTATACATTTCAATACTTGCATCAGGCTGGCTTAACAGTGCATCAGCCAATACTTTCATTGAAGTCATAGGCGTTTTTAATTCATGGGAAACATTTGACACAAATTCCTGCCTGCTTCCTTCTAATTTTTTGGCCTTACTCAACATCTTATTAAATGAAAGTGAAATATTTTCCAGTTCTGTATATCCATACACAGAACTGATTTCATCAATATTTCCATCAGTAATTTTATCTATTTCTAAAGAAAGTTTATTTATGGCTTTGGAAATACCGAAAGCATATATAAAAGCTATGATAAGAGCTATAGCGGCTATGATTACAAGAATAGTAACTGCAGTATAAGAAAGTTTCTCTCCTATTGATGATGGAGCTTTTAAAGAGAAACTAAATACCAACATACCAATGACCGACTTATCATTTTGGTTATTTATGGGCAATATAAGCTCCACATAGTTTTTTATCTTATTTCTATATATACTTTCCCTGCCTCCAAGACTTGCTATAGCATCTTCTGAAATAAGTGTCTTATCTTTTTCAAGTCCAAAAGTATCAAAAAGTACTCTAAGATTCTTATCAATGACAAGGGTTCTTCCATCATACATGTTCGAAAAATATTTTATTTCAGATTCAAAATCAGTAATGGTATCCTTATTTATAACCCCCAAAACACTTAAATTATTAGCTATTGTGACACCATATTCCCTAATTATGGAAAGTCTTGTTTCATAAGAATTCTTATCGTATGAAGCTATTAAAATGTTTGAATACACAATTAGAGATGTTAATGTTACTAAAAATACAACCATAAATCCTTGAAATTTTAAGCTTTTTATAAGCTGGATGAACGGCTTAATTTTTAAAATAATAACCCACCCCCCATTTAGTATGGATATATCTAGGTTCTCCCGGAGTCTCTTCTATTTTTTCCCTAAGCCTTCTAATGTGCACATCTACAGTTCTTACATCTCCCGGATAATCAGAACCCCAAATTATATTTAGGAGTTTTTCCCTTGAATATACTTTATTTTCATCTTTAATAAGTAATTCCAAAAGGTCAAATTCCTTAGCAGTAAGATTAATCTCTTCTTCTTTTATATATACCCTGCGTCCCTCAAAATCAATTCCAAGCTCACCGTAAAGTGTCTTTCCCGAAGATTCCTTCACTACTTTATTCTTTTCATTTCTTCTAAGAATTGCTTTTATTCTGGCCTTTACCTCAAGAATATTAAAAGGCTTTGTCATATAATCATCTGCCCCGTATTCAAGTCCCATTATCTTATCTATATCATCACCTTTTGCAGTCAGCATAATTATAGGAACATCCGAGAATTCTCTTATATGCTGACATACCTCAAATCCATTCATTTTAGGAAGCATGAGATCTAAAAGTATAATATCATAGCTTCCTGTTTTAACCATTTCAAGGGCTTCCTCTCCATCATAAGCAACACTGACTTCCATACTGTCCTGCTCAAGCCCAAACCTGATTCCCTTAACAATGAGCTTCTCATCATCTACAACAAGAACTTTTCTTGCCATAATATGTCACCCTTTCTAATCTATATCACAAATTATTTACTAGACACAGATACTATCTTTTATCTTATCAAAAAACTTCTGCTTAATTCCTTTAATCTTCATTAAATCTGTTATGTTTTTAAAACTGCCATTTGTTTCCCGATAATTAATTATAAGTGCAGCCTTTGCTTCTCCAACCCCTTTAATTTTCATCAATTCTTCTTTTGAAGCAAGATTAATATTTATAAGGCTTCCCTGCGTACTCTCAGATGAACCTGCTGATGCAGAAGGCGGGTGTAAAATCTGCCCGTTTCCGCCAAGTTTTTCTATCTCTTTTTTTGACGGAACATAAATCTGCATGCCATCTTTTAACTGTTCAGCTTGATTGATTCCATAGCTTGCAGCCTTATTTGTAAGACCTCCTGCCGCCTCTATTGCATCAACAATTCTTGCATTGGAATCAACTTGGTAAACACCTTCCTTTTTCACTTCTCCACAAATATGTACAAATATCTTAGATGGCAGTTTTTCCTTAATTTCTTCCTGTTGCAATTCAGTTTTTTTAGTAATAGATGACATCATATCTATTTTTGAATTCTCCTGCTCTGCTTCATTTTCTACAACTTCTAACTCTGCTGTGTTTTCAGTATTTTTACCGGAAAACACAAAAAATACTCCGGCTATCCCCACAAAAAGCAGAACCACAATTAATTGCAGCCTACTCTTCATTATACCTCCTTATTAGCCAAAAGTAGGCAGAAACAAAGCACTCCCCTGTTTCTGCCCAAAAAAAGTGTTTAAATTACTCTCCCTAAGAATAATTCTTATAATCAACTAACAAACATCTATATTTTACCTCAAATTTTCAATAAATACAAGTGGTTATTGAAGTCTTTTGTAAATTTTGTTATATTAAAAAGGTGTGCTTACAAGAAAATTGATAATTTTCTTCCCCATCTATCAAAAAGGAGAATTTCTGTGATAACATATATACTTATCGGATTAAATATAGGTATTTACATAGTTTTAAATATGTTTTTACTGCAAAATGGTATTGATATAATATCAAATTTTGATAATTCGTGGATGGCTGTTAAATGGAATGGTGAATATTATCGCATTTTTACATCAATTTTCCTTCATGCAGATTTAAACCATCTCTTAAACAATATGCTCATCCTTTTTACAATTGGCAAGAGGTACGAAAGCATTGAAGGAAGGATTCGCTTTAGCTTTGTTTATTTTCTTGGCGGAATCCTTGCAAGCATAGCCTCTTTGTCTTATAATATGATAATTGGCAAGGAAATTGTTTCGCTGGGGGCTTCGGGTGCGATTTTTGCTCTGATTGGAGCTTCTATATCTTCAGTTGTAAAATGCAGAAACAAACTTAGAACAATTTCTAAAAGGCAGATTATATTATTTGCTGTTTTCAGTCTTTATGCAGGATTTGCAAATTCAAACACTGATAATATAGCACATTTAGGCGGACTTATCTCCGGTTTTATAATCGGTCTTGCTATAACTGAACATTCTCATAATCAGGAAGGTACTTGGCATGAACATTAACATTTATTATGGTGGAAGGGGACTGATAGAAGATCCCACGATTTATGTATGTGACAAAATTACAGAAGTTCTAACAGAACTTAGGGTACAGGTCAAACGATATAATCTGTATGAAGAAAAAAACAGTATAACCATGCTCCCAAAAACACTGAAAGAGGCTGACGGTATTATACTCGCATCCAGTCTTGAGTGGTACGGAATTGGAGGATATATGCTCCAATTCTTAGATGCCTGCTGGCTTTACGGTGATAAATCTAAAATTGCAGGGCTTTTTATGATGCCTGTTGTTACCTCAACTGCATTTGGTGAAGATGATTCTTATCTTAACCTTGTAAGGGCTTGGAAGATTCTTGGAGGACATATATGCCAGGGAATAACTGCCTATGTTGAAGACCATACAGAGTTTGAATTAAACGGACAATACGCAAGAAGAATAGAACGGCTTGCTGAAGACCTTTATAGGGCTATCAATCAAAATCTTACTGTTTTCCCTTCAAGTGAATTTACTATCCGAAGTAATACTGTAGTAGGAAGTAATCTTCCGCTTACTCCTCAAGAAAGTGAACAGCTCTCTGTCTATGTTTCAAATGACAATTATGTTAAAAAGCAAAAAGAAGATATTGAAGAACTTTCACAGATGTTTAGGGAGATGCTTGGAAGTGAGGGAAGTGACCAGAACGATATAATTAAACAATTTAGAAATCACTTCACACCACAGGAAGATTTTAAAGCCACATACTCAATAGAATTGTCTGATTTATCTAAAAACATCATTATAGAGATAAATAAAGAAGAACTTAAATGTTACTACGGCACTCTTGCTGAAACAGATGTTGCATCAAGAACCAAGAGCGAAGTGCTTAATGATATAGTTTCAGGTAAAATCACCTTCCAAAAAGCCTTTATGTCCGGTGATTTGGCTGCAAAGGGCAACTTCAAAACTCTTAGGATGTTTGATACTATATTTCAGTTTCAGAAAGAATAATTAAAAGAAAGGATGAATTATGAAAGACGAAAATTGCATATTTTGTAAACTGGCAAATGGTGATATACCAACCCATACTGTTTATGAGGATGATTACTTAAGAGCAATTATGGATGCTTCTCCGGCTAACAAAGGTCATGTGATCATACTTCCAAAATCTCATGCAGCCAATATTTTTGAGCTTGAAGATGTTTATGTTGAAAAAACCTTTGTACTTGCAAAAAAAATAGCTATTGCCCTTAAAAAGCTGTTAAACTGTGATGGTATAAATATTTTACAAAACAATGAAGCAGCTGCCGGACAGACTGTATTTCACTTCCATGTCCATGTCATTCCACGCTATAACAAAGATAACTGCAAAATCACCTGGACCCAGGAAAATTATGAAACCGGCGAAGCTGCTAAATTTGCCGAAAATATTAATCAAATTTTATAAACTCCGAAAAATTTTGGTTGAATAAAAATTTTAAAATATTATTATTTACAACAAAATATTAAGCTATTACCCCACTTTTACTTATGGGATAATAGCTTTCCTATTATTTCTTATCTTCTGTTAATTTTTGAATTAAATCCATAATTATTTTAATTGAATCAGTCTGGGAACTCATTTCCATATTGCTTATGTATTCTTCCCTATTCTCATAGGTTCTATAAATGAGATCTAACAATCCTTCTTCCGTTATATCCTCTTCATTAAGTACCTCTGAAAATCCCTGCTTTTTAAATGAATCTGCATTCAAAATCTGATCTCCACGGCTTGACTTTGCAGAAAGAGGTATCAAGATATTAGGAATTCTTAAGGCTAAAAGTTCACAAATCGCATTTGCACCGGCTCTTGAAAGTGCTAAATCTGTAATTTTAAATATGTCTTTCATCTCCTCACTCACATATTCAAACTGAACATAACCCTTCATATCACTTAAACTCTCATCAAACTTTCCCTTACCGCAAAGATGAACTACATCAAACTTTTCAGTGAGTCTTGTAATTATCTTTCTTACAGCTTCATTTACAGCTACAGCACCAAGACTTCCCCCTACAACCAGAAGAACAGGCTTATCACCGGTAAATCCGCAGAAATTAAGTCCCTTTTCTCTATCACCCTTAAAAAGTTCTTCTCTTATAGGTGTTCCTGATAGAACGCCCTTTTCTTTAGGAAGTTTTTCCAATGCCTCCGGGAAATTAGCCAGTACATACTCCGCCTTAGGTATGCAAAGCTTATTGGCAAGCCCTGGTGACATATCTGACTCATGTATAATTGCCGGAATTTTACATTTTTTAGCGGCAAAAACTACGGGAACTGTTACAAATCCACCCTTCGAAAATACTACATCCGGCTTAACCAGTTTCAAAATTTTAACAGCCTCATTAAAACCTTTTAATACCCTAAACGGATCTGTTAAATTTTTAACACTCATGTATCTTCTCAGTTTTCCGGAAGATATTCCTACATAGTTGATGCCAAGATTTTCAATCATGGCTCTTTCCATCCCATCGTAAGAACCTATATAGTGAATCTCATAACCTTCTTTTTTTAATGCCGGAATAAGTGCAATATTGGGAGTCACATGACCGGCTGTCCCGCCACCGGTTAAAACTATTTTTTTCATTTTCAACCTCCAAAGTTCATATATAACTATCCTAGTATAAGACTTTAGCTTGAAAAATACAACATAAGTTATCCCATATATTTAACTTCATATCTTTTTCTTGATATGACTACTGAATCCCCCCTGCTAATCCTAACCCTGTCATAAGGAAGCATTCTTATTCCATTTAAGAAAGTACCATTTGTAGAGTTGAGGTCTGTAAGCCATAAGTCATCCTCTTCTTTATCAATTCGGGCATGAAATCTGCTCACAGTACTGTCTTCTATCCTATGGTTGGTTTTTTCTCCTGATTTTCCTATAAAAAATGGAAACTCAGTAAGCAAGATATTCTCATCATTCAGTTCTTCAGATTTTAGACAATAAATACCATTTCCAATCATAGCTCCTGTGAGCAATGTTGTAGGATTATACTCAACTTCTCGCTTCTCTACAACCCTGCTTTTTATTTCTCTTAGATTATAAGGCATTTCTTCCTCTACTGCTACCGGCATGTTTTCTTCCTTTACAGGCTTACTGCCAATATCTGCATTCAGATAATCCCATACTTGTTTAAATTTTGATTTCATATTGAATTTTTTATCCATAGTATTTCCTTTAGCTTGTTTATCTTTCACCGCCTTTTCTTTAATTGCCTTTTCTTTATTAATTGCCTTTTCTTTAACTATCTTTTTAGAATTAAATCTTCCTTTTAGTAAATCTTGTTTTTCTACATCTGTCCTCATCTTTTTATTTTCTTCATAAATATCTGGCTCAGTATCTCTGTCATATACTGATTTTTCCATCATTGCCTGTTTATTTTCCATCATAATCAATTCTTTTGCCCTAACATCCAAATTTTTATATGGTGCAGATAATATTTCTTCTGCCTTTTCCTTAATCTTAAAAAGACTGCTTCCTCCAATGTCTTTGTTTATGATTTCTTCACTATCTTTTGCTGCCTGATACATAGAATACATCATTTTAACTGCCCTATCATCCTTATAGTCCACCCTATCTAAGAGCCTTTCAAATAAAGATGTAAAACTTCCTTCTGTAGCATCATTGCCATAAATCCAGTAAAATTCTTCCTTTTTGCCATAATTTTCATAAATATATGTTTCATCTATTATCAGCCTGTTAAATGGTAACAGAAATTCTTCCATTCCTTTACATACCATTATTATTGAGCGAAGAAAACTCTCTGCCCGCTTTGCTGTTAATTTACTCATTTCAAAACTTTGTCTTATAGAAATAAGACCATTCATATCATAACATATATAATTTTCAGCATTTAAGCTTTTAAATCTTGCCGGAGCCAGAGATGGTATTTCATTTTTTATAAGCATTTCTGTCACATAATCCATCCTGCTAATTCTATCCGACTTTAAATAATTCTTTCCTCCGTCTTGAATGTAATTAAACTTTTCCATCTTACAACCATCCTCCTCACTCCTCTATACTTCCTATCTTTCTCACAAATTTCCAAGGTAGATACTCCTCATAACTTTCTTCAAAACTGCCATCTGTTAAATCTTTATCAAGATATTCTGATACAAAAGGAAAGATGGTAAATACGGCATTAGCTGATACAAAACATCTCCCACCTGATTTATGACTTTTCATTTCATCATATGAAAGATAAAATAAATTTTCATTGTTTTCTTTTGGAAAATTCCATTCACTATCAATATTTTCTGCAACATTCTTGATAAGTTCAGTCCTTATGTCACTCCTTAAAACAACTATATCATGCTCATAATATGCTAAAAATATAAGGGCAAATATAACAGTAATTATCATAGGAAATATTATTGCTGCTTCAATTACCATACTACCTTTTAACTTCATAGTCCCTCACTAAAAATAATTTTTATCATGATAAATGCCACAAATATAAATGGAATAAATGGATATTCCCTATTCTTCTGCTTAAATCCCAACTTTATTACTGCAAATATAAGAAATATGATATTTGCAATAAAGAAAATAATCAGCATACCAAAGATTCCTTCTGTAACTGCAATTAAAGATAAAACTATAGCATCCGCCATACCTAATGCTTGTTTTACAGCCAAACTAAAACCTATCAGTATACCTGCTGCCACTATTGAAGAAATACTTATAGAATTATTCCATACAGGCATTATAAGCCATATAATTATAACCGGTACTAATACTAAAATATGTATTTCTTTCTTCATATAATCAATTACTGCCAGTAAAGCTAACAGTCCTGCACTAATCATGTACTCTTCCACATCTTTCACAAGGGCGATATCCATTTGCTATGGCATCTATCTTTTTTATTTCTACCACTGTTCTTTTTAACCCCACACAGTTTTTATTCTTGTGTATCCTATTACCTTCTTTTGTAATAAAAACCATTCCATTCAAACCTCCTCTTGCACAATATTCACAGGGATAATACTTACCACCCCCATTATTCCTAAGTTTAGTCACTGAATTAAATTCAACCTCTCTTATTGATAGATTGATATGACTGCATATATTACTTGTATGATATACCTCACCATTTTTTGTAACAAACACTATCCTGTTATCTTCAGCATTACCACCCTCTTTACCATAATACAAATTCCCTGTAAATGGTCTTGCTACAGCCAGCCTTTCAAAATATGCACCGTTAAGAATCTCTCCTTTTGCAATTTCTATAAGTTGAGGATTTTTACCAATATCATCTTCTGTAAGATATGCTAATTTTGCCATCTCTCTTGCTTTGTCAGTTGCCTCTAAATTCAATTCTGCCTGAGTCTGTAAAAATTTTGTCCAAAATATTAATAGACTGATTGCCAGTATAAATAACGGAAGGGCAGCTGCCGCCTCAATAGTAAGACTTCCTTTTAACCTTTTCACTCTTTACTCCATTTACATAATGTTTATTAATTCAGCTGTTGCAGACTGTCCATATACCTGGATAAAATTTGACATTGTTTGCTATTTGATTCTGCTCTTTGTGGGATTTATAATTTTGATGAAATAATATATCAGGGTAACATATTACTTATATAACCTGCATTCATTGCCTATAGAAAACCTTATTTCCTCATAGCAATGACAGCATATCATAGGATGACTATTTCTTATTACTAAAAATATACACTCCTTTCTTTGATTGTATATGGACAGTCTGCAACAGCTGTTATTCTCTACAAAGGCTTTGTGAAACCTGTATTCTTGATTCCCAATTGCTAAAGTTCTTCTGCACTATCCCATCTAACATAGCAAGCCTAAATATTCTCGGCTCTACTTGTATCCTTACTTCACCTGTTATTCCTGCATATAAATTGTCTGCCCTGAAGCCATTATAATATCTTACCTTAATATTCTGTTCTATCAGTTTTACTGTTCTCACAGGCAAAGTATTTACGGCTAAAACAATGAATGAATCTAAAAAGCTTTCATACTTTAGCTTCATTCCTCCGGTATTTCCCGGAAACATAGGTATTTCTCCACCATTTAACAAAGTTCTTACTTCTTGTCTGGCCTCGTCTATTGCCCAACCCATAATGATACCCAATTTTATGATTTCTACTGCAGCAGGCAGTGCTAATGCTCCGGCTATGGCAATGGCTATAGCTTCAGCCTCGGCTACCTTATCCTGTCTTGTAAGAAGATAGCTATACCAAACCAATGTTCTTATACCGAATATTCTGTTGGCAACTGAACTAAGATTGCCCTCATCACTATTTTTGCCGGATATCAGATATTCAATACCATATTTTAATGCCTCTCTTTTATCATTTTCTTCACTCTTAGATAAAAAATTCTTAAAATGCTCTTTTGCATACATTATTAACAATCCATCATCTGCCAAAGTTTTATTCTCTTTCTCCATAGTTTCTATCTCATTCCAAACAGTATTATCTATATGTAATTTTGAAACTCTTTTTCCTGAAGATAAGAACATTCCCAAAAGACCTCCTGCAGCCCCCTCATTTGTTGCAATATCTAAATTTTTCTGATATTCTTTATATTTTTTCTTTGCTTCAGATTTTTTAATGGGCTTAACATTTATCTTTTCTTTATCTGAGCCTTCATTAACACCAACCACTTCCCCATCTGACAATCCTTTCACTTTATTTAGATTATCTTTAACTTTTTCTGCTTTTTCTTCAAGTTTTTTCTTTTCTCTTTCAATTTCTATTATCTTTTTCTCAGCCTCGACCTTGATTTTTAAAGCTTTTTTCATTGCATCTATTTCAGCAGTTTTTAATATATCTTTCTTACCAATCAATTTTTCTCCCATGCTTGTTGCTGTCCTATACTTCATGTAGGCTGCTGCCTGCTTTACAAAATAATAGCAGTTATTCTCTGTCATATTTTCCTTAAAACCAATCTCTGTAAAATCAGCTCTTGCACCCATATAATCATTATTTTCACTATGAAGCATCTTATTCAGATAAGAATTTCCCAGCTTTATAGCACCACCTTCACCATTTACTTCTGAGGCATCAACAAAAAACACATGATAATCATCCCAAACTTCTCTCTGGTACTCAGCTAAAATATTTTGGACTGCCAAATATGAATCATCTGTAGCAATTTCCCTTGCCACCGTAACTCTTGCAGACTCTAAAAGACTGCCCACAAGAGCTATGACAAGAATGAGAGCCAAAGATAAAAATATCGTGACACTTCCTTTTGCCCTCATTTATTTCTCCTTCCCTCTTTAGCTTAATGGAGCTACAATCTTTTTCTGATTGCCCTTTATCTTACTGAAAATTTCATCAATCATAGTTTTAAGATTATTCCTGAAAATTAATACTAAACCTAGGACAATGACTAATATCAAAATTATTTCAATTACAGCAATTCCTCTATTATCTTCTTGAATTTCTTTAATCCTGTCCTTTGCAAGCATTTTTTTCACTTCGAAGCCATAACAAAAATCTTTTGCTCTTTGCTTAATTTCTCCTAATACTCTCATATCATTCTCCTTTCACACTGCCATTATGGCAGGAACCATAATCACCAACATAATAAGTACCAACTGTATCATCATAGGCAGTAGAAGCTTTGTATCAGCCACCTCTCCCATAACTTTAGCATTATTCCTTCTTTCAAACATAGCTGCTTCAGACTCCGCTTCCAATCTCTTAAGCAACTGCCCCGAACCTAGTTTTAAACTCTGATTTATTACCGATACAAACTTAGCATACTGTGTTCCTCCTATCCTCCGTCCAAAATTCTCATAAGCCTCCCTTTCTGTCTTTCCGTTACCTATCTCCCAAAGTGTAAACCTAATCTCCTCGTTTAAACTTTTATTGGATGTAAAGCCTTTTTCAAGCTTTTTCCATACCGCCAAGATACCGAGTCCTGCACCTAAAAGAATAACAAAGCGTCCGACAAATTCTGTATAACCATTTTTCAATTCCTCCTCTCTTTCTTTTATCTTCTTTTTATTATCTTCATTAAAGACTACAAAAAGACAGATTATTAAAACAATCGCAAATCCTGCAATACTTCCTGTAATTTCTTTTTTAGGAAAAAAAGCTCTCACCATATGCCCTTCCACTTCATTAGGGATTTCAACAATCTCATTTTCACTACTTAATAATGCTAAATTTATCTTTTCTGTTACTGCATTTTTAAGCCTTTCTTCCTCTGTCAATGCTTTAGGAAAAACTATAATATCTATATATTTCTCCTTTTCCCTCTCTTCATAGCTAGTTAATATTTTAACAATTACCTTCCTCTTTTCCTTAACCAGTTCAAAATTAATATCTCCATTTTCAAATAGAACTTCACTTTCATCTGTACTAAAACTTATATCTACAGGATTTTCCGGTAGTTTAGGCTCTATATTTATACCGGTGATGACTTTTTCCTTACTTTCCCCTTCTCTGAACATATTCTTTTCAGTTTCCTCTAAAGCCTTGTTCAAATAATTATCAATCTCGTTCTCTGACAGTTTTTTAACATCTACCTGTCCTGTATAATTAATTTTCTCATCTGTATCAACTCCATCAACTTCTAATTCAAAACTTATATTCGTAGGATTCTCGTAGGACTTAGGCCTTATAAACTTTTTTACTTCTTCATTTTTTAGACGGCTATCATATATTAACCCTGCCACTATCCCCAGCACTGTAAGTAATAAGGATATTAATATGATTAATTTCTGTTTTTTATCAAATGCTCTATATGCTTCCATCTCACACCTTTATATCTGTTATTTTGTCAAACCACAAACAGCAAAAACCATAACCTGCCAACACACCACTCATTATAAGTCTCCCTGCAAGCCCCTGATACAGGCTTTTCATCATATCTGACATTGAAATATTCATATACAAAAGTATTGCCGGAAGAATCACTGTCATAAACTTACTTTCAAGTTTTTTACCACTGATAAAAGCCTGTATTTCCCTCTCCATCTCGTTTTTATCTACGATGCACCTTATTGTATGCTCCATAACCTGTATCAGATTTCCTCCTGCCCGCTTTGATACTTTACATACTTCTGCAAACTGATTTATATCATCTATATCACTCCTCTTTCCAAAATCATATAAAATATCTTCAACCGGAATATTCATTTTAAGACTACTTTCCATAGAAACAAGTTCACACATTATTAAAGAAGTATTATCATATAGACTGTAAAGCCTTTCTCTCGCTGAAAGTATGGCTCTCTCAAGTGAAGTTCCTGCCTTTAAGGATGAAAGGATAACTTGTAAAAATTCTACAAACTGGGCTGCCAATTCATTTTTACGATTTTCAATCAGATGTTTTCTATTGATTCTTTCAAATATAACTCCAAATGGAAGTACTATTAAAATTCCTATAATGGATTTATAAAAAAGCATCCCAAGACTTATAGATATAAGCGACCATATTCCTATTAGTTTAATCCATTCTAACTTATTTCTCTTATATTTTGAATAATTCATTTTTGCTAAAACCTGCCATTTCAAACTTTGACATTCTATTAGGATTTCCACACCTGACAAGCCCTAAGTCAGGCTTATATTCAAATATCTGATTTAATGTAATATTACCGGTATCATCTTCATATAATTCACTTATTTCCAAAACCTTCCTCCTCCCATCCTTAAGCCGTCCGAGATATATAATATAGTCAATTGCCGATACAATTTGTCTCTTTGCAGCATCTAAAGGTATATTTGCACCTGTAAGTACAAGTGTTTCAAGCCTTGATACTGTATCTGCTGCTGAATTTGAATGGATTGTCGACTCTCCATAATGCCCTGTATTAAATGCATTAAGAAGCATTATTGCTGCCTTCCCATCCCTCACCTCTCCCACCAATATCCTGTCAGGTCTCATTCTTAGTGAGGACTTTATTAAATCTCCTATTCCTATTTCTCCCCTTCCTTCCACATTGGCATTTCTTGTTTCCATCTGAACAAGATTGGGTATTCCAAATAACTGCAATTCTGCTGAATCTTCAATTATTATCACCCTTTCTTTTTTAGGTATATAATCAGCAAGAGCATTTAGAAATGAAGTTTTGCCTGAAGATGTTCCACCACTCACTATAATATTACAACCTGTTTCCATAAGTATCTGTATAAAATCTGCTGCTTCAGAGGTTAATGTCTCAAATTCCAGTAGTCTTTTCATCGTCATTGGAATTTTAGGAAATTTTCTTATCGTAACTACTGCTCCTCCGAGTGCAATAGGTGGAAGTACCACATTTACCCTTGAGCCATCAGTAAGCCTTGCATCTACAATAGGCTCTGCTTCATTTACTGTACGATTTACCTTTGCCACTATCTGCTGAATTATATCTTCAAGTTCCTCCTCAGAATTTATCCTGCCTTCAAACTTCTGTATTCTACCATTTCTTTCAATAAAAATATTTTCAGGTCCATTAACCATAATTTCAGAAATGCTTTCATCATCTATCAGCTGTTGTAAAATCCCCAGCCTCCTTACCGAGTTAAATATCTCAATACAGAGATTTTTCTTTTCTGTAATACTGATGTATTCATCGCTATTTAGGTTTAAAACCCTTTCTTCGATTTCATTCATCACCTCTTCATCTGTAAGTTCTCTTGAAAAATCAAGTCGGTCTAACAATTCTTCTTTAATTTTATATCCAAGTGTCTGTTCCAAATTCTATTATTTCCACCCTTCTTTCCACATCTGCCATACCTAACCTTTTAAAGTGAGATATTAAATTTTCTGCACTTTCCCTGTCACCCTTCTTTCTTGTTACAACAATCTCTATATGAGATCCTGCTTTCATAAGCTCAAAAGTTGCACGATTTAAAATCCCTAGATTTACTAAAATAAAGTCATACTCACTAAGTCCCTTAAATAGGCTTAGCAAAGTTTTCACATCTTCTTTTGTAAGCTCATCCAAATCAAGAGGACAGTTAACCGGCATTATCCTGCCCGATATATCTTCTCTTTCTATTAATGATTTAAATTTCCATTTAAGTTTCTCTCCTCCCTGTTTCAAATAATAAATGAGTTCGGACATTCCTCTTCCTTCTTTATACCTGTCTTCAGATTGTCCCTGAAATTGTTCCATATTTATATAAAGTACAGAACCTTTATTCTTTAGATCTGAAAGTAATAAGTCAGTATACTCTTCCCTTTCAAGGCTACTCTTAGTTGAAAATATAATGTTGAGATTATTTTCTGAAATTAGTTCTTCTTCGTCTTGAATAATAATAGATTTTAGTTCTTTAGTTATAGCTTTTGCCGATTGATACTTATAAATCCAAGGTCCATTAGTTTCTATCTCTTTAGTATTTACAAGGCTTATAATCTTATCTTCATTTATTTTACCTTTAATGCTGTCTTTATCAAACCCTTCGCCCAAAATAACATAACTGCTTTTTCTTTCTTCTAAATAACTTACAAGCTTATTAGAATCAGAAAATGCAACTGTTACAATTCCTAACTCCATATTTTTATTAAGATAATCTGATAAAGCCTCAACATAAGCCTCTTCTTTATCATAAATTGCCAGAGTTTCCCCTTGCAAGACTACACCACCTCCTTGTATATTTTGGGTACACAAAAAAGACTATTATAAAATAGACCTCTTACACATATTAATTTTTATTTTTGAAAATAAATGATAATTTTTAATAAACTTCAAATAATTATTTTAAATATTACTACAGAACAGCGAATTATTTATTTTAATTTTTAGGGAGACCGGATTACCGGTCGCCCTTATGTTTTTTAATTATTTCCTGATACCTTCTTGCAGCTGCATCCATCTCAGGATCATCTTCTTCATTTTTTACGGCTGAATGTTCCATTTCCTCAAGCTCTTCATTTAATAAAGCTAAATCTTCCGGACTGAAAAAATTATCCATATGAACCTCTTTTCTTTGTATCTATGTAAATAGTATATACATAGATTTAATTTTTTTCAATATGTAACTTTGTTGAAATTTGCTTGAAATTTTTGTGAAAGTCTAACAAAGTTTATTGGTAAAAAACTGCGATTTTTACCAATTTAACTCTTACTCTTCCTTCTTACCAAGCATCTGCCCCAAGGTTCTCCAACCAAGTACCGCACACTTAACCCTTGCAGGCATATGGGCTATATCCCTTAAAGCAATAGCTTCATCAAGTTCAAGAAGAACCTCATCTTCCTTAACTTCACCTCTAATCATTCCCATAAAAAGTTCTGAAAGCCTAAGTGCTTCCTCCTTCTCTTTACCTATTACAAGGTCTAACATCATATCTGCAGATGCCTGTGAGATTGCACAGCCTGTTCCTGTATAACCGCCATCCACTACTACATTATCTTCGATCTGTAATTTAAGTGTAATATCATCTCCACAGCTTGGGTTAACCCCCCTAAGCTCTATGGTAGGATTCTCTATTTCCTGCTTGTTATTAGGATGCATATTGTGCTCTGTAAGTATTTCATTGTAAATGCTTCTAAGCTCCATAACCAAGCCACCCCCTTACCTTTGTTAAACTATCTAAAAATCTCTCAACTTCTTCTTCTGTATTGTAAAAATATAAACTTGCCCTAAGTGTAGAGTTAAGACCTAAAAACTTCATTAGAGGCTGTGCACAATGATGTCCTGCCCTAACACAAATTTTTGCTTCATTCAGAATAGAGGCACTGTCATGTGGATGTACATCATCTATTGTAAATGTTATTATTCCATTATGCTCCTCAAATCTGTCAGAACCCACAATATTAATATAAGGAAGTGACTTCATTCCTTCAAACATCATTTTGGTAAGCCTAAGTTCTGTCTCTTCTATATAGTCAAAACCAATATTGTCCAGGTAATCCATTGCGGCATTAAGCCCAACAGCACCACCTACATTTACAGTACCTGCTTCGAACTTATGTGGAACTTCTGCATAAGTAGCGGAATTAAGTTCCACATACTCTATCATTTCTCCACCTGTAAGAAATGGCGGCATTTTATTTAACAGCTTTTTCTTACCATAAACCACACCTATTCCCATAGGTGCAAGCATCTTATGCCCTGAAAATACATAAAAGTCTGCATCAAGTTCTCTCACATTTACCCTTGTATGAGGTACTGCCTGTGCTCCGTCTATAACAGCTACCGCTCCTACATTATGAGCTGCTTTTATTATCTTTTCTATCGGATTTCTCCTCCCAAGCACATTGGAAATATGGGCTATACTTACTATTTTGGTTTTCTCGGTAATCTTCTTCTCTATTTCTTCATCTGAAATAAATCCTGTCATATCAGGTGTAAGAAAAACAAGCTTTGCTCCCGTTTTTCCAGCCGCCTCCTGCCAAGGAAGAAGGTTGCTATGATGCTCCATTACGGTAAGCACCACCTCATCTCCTTCTTTTAGAAAAGTTTCTCCATAACTTCGTGCAATCAGGTTAAGGCTTTCCGTAGCATTCCTTGTAAAGATGATTTCAGATGCAGATTCTGCTCCAATAAATTTAGCGGTTCTTTCTCTTGCATTTTCATAAGCAGCGGTAGCCTTAACGGAAAGATCATATACCCCTCTAAGAGGATTGGCATTTTCACTTTCATAATACTTTATCATTTTTTCAAGCACTATGTCAGGCTTTTGGGTTGTAGCAGCATTGTCAAAGTAAATCAAATCAGGATACTCATTAAAAAATTTAAAATCCTTTCTAAAATTACTGCTCATCGTTAAAAACCTCACTTACATATTTTATAACTCTGCCTTCAGTTTCATCATCACCTATTTTTTCAGTAACCGCATTTATATAAGCCTCTGTCATCAGCTGTTTTGCCGCCTTTTCATCTATACCTCGGCTCTTAATATAGAACATAAGTTTCTCATCAATTCGTCCTATTGTAGCACCATGGTCACCCTCTACATCTTCTTCATGACAGAGGATTAATGGAACTGATTTATTAATTATTTTAGGAGAAAATAATAAGGTATCTTCCTTTTCAAAACCTCTTGCTCCCTTAGCACCCTCTTTAAAATCAATAGTTCCCCTGTATACTTTAGTGGAATTATCAAGAAGAACACCACTTGCATCCATATTACAAGATACCTTTTTTCCCCATTCATTAGTAATAAAATTCATATCAAGCAGGCTTTCCCCTCTGCACAGGTATCCGGCAGCACTATTATATTCACTTTTTCTTCCTACAAGCTCTGTCCTTACTCCTACATAAGAGCGCTTACCTCCAAGCTCAAGCTGTACAAGTTCTGCTTTAGCATTATTTTCAAGGTGGAAACCTAAATCATCAAAGTGATCTGTATTTTCTGAAAGCATATTTACCCTTACCAGCTTTACTCTGGCGTTTTCACAGACATAAACTCTGGTCTGAAGTCCTACGAGGTTTTCTTTATTTTCAGATTCAAATACTTCAATAAGTGTGAGTTCAGAGCCTTCACTTACATAGATTATATTGTTATTAATTGAATTATTGCTACCTGCCTTATACACTATTTTGACAGGATTACTGACTGAATTTCCCTTTTTGGTAGCGATTACTTTGACAGGTATTTCTGCTGCTTTTAATGCATTTCTTACTATATCTGTAGAAGGTGCATCTTTTACTTCCCTATCCCTTCTGTTTTCATCTTCAAGGCTGTCTCCACCCGCCTTAGAGTCAAGGTACATAGCCTCCATTCCTGTCTTCACAAAATCCGCCCTGGCTACAATTTCCTCATATAAGCTGCCCTTAGTAAGAAGTTCTACACCATCTTGAAGAGAGATGTCAAAACCATTCTCGCCATTAACTTCATAAGAAAAATCTATTTCTGCATAGCTGTTCTTCATTCTTCCGTAAGTAAGAGTTGGAAGATAATTTACAGCTCCTTTTAATTCAAACTTCATTACATACCTCCCTTCATCTCAAGCTGAATGAGGTTATTCATTTCAACTGCGTACTCAAGAGGAAGTTCTTTAGATACCGGATTTGCAAAACCGCTTACTATCATAGCCCTTGCCTCATCCTCGCTTATTCCCCTTGACATAAGATAAAATACCGCATCATCACTTATTCTTCCTATCTTTGCCTCATGTCCTATATCCGTATCATCCGTCCTTATGTCCATGGCAGGAATTGTATCGGAACGACTGTCGCTATCAAGCATAAGAGACTGACAGGAAACAAAGGCTTTACTGCGTTTCGCCCCTTCTCTGACTGTAACCATACTTCTATAAGTATTAGTTCCGCCTCCCTTTGATACTGACTTTGTATTGATAATAGAAGAAGTATCCTCTCCTATATGCACCATCTTAGCTCCTGTATCAAGGTTCTGTCCTTTTCCTGCAAAAGTAATTCCTGTAAATTCGCTTCTCGAGCCATTTCCTTTGAGAATACTCATAGGGTAAAGATAAGACACATGAGAGCCGAATGAACCTGAAACCCATTCAATTACACCATTTTCTTCAACTATAGCCCTTTTGGTATTCAGGTTGTACATATTTTTTGACCAGTTTTCTATTGTTGAATATCTAAGTCTGGCATTTTTCTTAACAAAAAGCTCTACACAGCCTGCGTGGAGGTTTGCAACATTGTACTTAGGTGCGGAACATCCTTCTATGAAATGAAGATCTGCTCCCTCATCTACTATAATCAATGTATGTTCAAACTGTCCTGCACCTGCCGCATTTAATCTGAAATATGACTGCAAAGGTATGTCCACCTTAACTCCCTTTGGTACATAGACAAAAGAACCGCCTGACCAGACTGCACCATGCAAAGCCGCAAACTTATGGTCTGAAGGTGGAACAAGTTTCATAAAATACTCACGAATCATCTCTCCATACTCACCATGCATGGCTGATTCTAAATCTGTGTAAATAACTCCAAGAGCGGCTACCTCTTCTCTTACACTATGATATACAAGCTCCGAGTCATACTGTGCCCCCACTCCTGCAAGCGAAAGTCTTTCTGCTTCAGGAATACCGAGTTTTTCGAAGGTATTCTTAATATTATCCGGAACTTCTTCCCAACTTCCCTTCATATCACCCTTATGGCGTACATAGGTCATTATTGTATTCATATCAAGTCCCTCAATGGACGGACCCCAAGCAGGAGTTTTCATATTATTATAAATATCTAAAGACTTAAGACGGAAATCCCTCATCCACTCAGGATCATTTTTTTCCTTTGAAATCTGCAAGACTATTTCTGTACTCAGTCCCTTATCAAGTTTCAGAAAGTCCTCATCATTTTCATCATATCTAAAGTCATAGAAAGAGCTGTCTATATCATCTATGACCATTTTTTCATTCTTATCTAAATCAGCCATTTTACTCTCCTACATTCTCAAATCTTGCAAATCCATTGTTATTAATCTCTTCAACAAGGTCAGGACCGGCTGTTTCTACAAGTTTACCCTTGACCATAATATGTGTATAATCTACCTTCAAAGCCTCCAAAATTCTTGTACTGTGAGTTATAATTAAAAGTGCTCCATCTCTATTTTTCTGATATGCCTCTATTCCACGGCTCACCGTCCTAACCGCATCCACATCAAGCCCTGAATCTGTCTCATCTAAAATTGCAAGCTTAGGACGGAGCATAAGCATCTGTAAAATCTCGGATTTTTTCTTCTCACCGCCTGAAAATCCAACATTTAAGTCTCTTGTAAGATAGGATTCATCCATCTGCAAGATTTCCATAGCCTCTTTTAAATCTTTCTTAAACTGCATAATCTTAAGCGGTTTACCGGTAATCTGCCTTATTGCATTCCTTAAAAAACTTTCCAGCGAAATGCCTGCTATTTCATAAGGACTTTGAAATGAAAGAAACATACCCTTCTTAGCCCTAACATCTGCTCCATCCTCTACAATACTTTCACCATCAAGTAAGATATCTCCCGATTTTATTTCATATTCAGGATTTCCCATCAATGTAAATCCCAGTGTAGACTTTCCTGCACCATTGGGTCCCATAAGGACATGAGTTTCCCCTGTACCTATTGAAAAATCGACATTTTTAAGTATTTCTGTATCATCTATTGCTACTGATAAATTTTTTACTTTTAATAATTCCGACATAACTGCCTCCTAATTCATAATTAACTCTTTTAATTCCTACTAATTTAGTACGAATTCAATTTCTATATTATAACTGTTGTAGAAGAAAGTTTCAATAAGTTAGAAGCGACTAATACAGGCATTTTTTAATTTTTTTATTTTGTTTATGAATTTATACAATTTTTTATATTTAAAATATAAAAATCGCCCTCCAATATTATTAGAGAGCGAAGAATTGAAATATTATTTGCTAACTGCCATATTTGATATTGTATCAGTTAAAACCTTAGAAAAATCAATTCCCAATCTTATTCCCAAGTCATTAGCCCACTTAGGAATATTTAGAGTTTTCATAACCAATGTTTTATCACGAATATATTTTTCTACATCAACGACAATCATAGTTACAAAACCATCTTCACATTCCAGATTATTTATTTGACTAGGTTTCGGAATAATTTCACCTTTTTCAATCATATCTGCAAGTGTCATACCAAGAACCTCTTCTGCCATCTTCATTCCAAAAACAATATCATCTTCATCTATGCAAGTATAAACTCCATCTATATCCTTGCACTCTATAAAATATCCTCCATCTTCATCATGATGAAACAAGAATGGAAAAGCCATATTAAGATTTTTTTCAGACATATCATAACCTCCCATATAATCCTGCATCTTTTAATATCCTTTGTTCCAATCCCTTTTTTAAATCTTTATTACTATGCACCGGTACTGTAATCCTTTTTCCATTTTTAAATAGCTGACAGTGTGAACCTTCCTGCCTTTCTAATTTCCATCCATTTTGTTTTAATAGTTTAAGCATTTCTTTACCTGTAAGCGGCATTTATCAGTCTCCCCATATTTTATTTTACTTTTTCTTTATGTAGGTGTCAACAACATCTTATATACCTCTCTTTTAGGTATGCCCCTGTCAAGTGCCACCGCTTTCATAGCCTCCTTTTTATCCATTCCCTTATCAAGATATATCTTCATATGCTCATTTATATCCATTTCCTTAAATGACTCTTCTTTTTCTTTCTTGATGTCTTCTATCTTCTTGCCTTCTATTACAAGTACGAACTCACCACGAGGCTCATTTTCCCCATAATGTACGAGAGCCTCTTCTAAAGTTGTTAAAAATACATTTTCATGAAGTTTTGTTAATTCTTTAACAACTGTAAGCCTTCTATTGCCAAGTGCTGATAAAAGTTCTGAAATAGTCTTTTTAAGCCTGTGCGGAGCTTCATATATAATTAGAGTTCTTGTTTCAGTTTTAAGTTCTTCTAAAATAGCAGATTTTTCCTTTTTATCTGTAGGCAAAAAAGCCTCAAAGGCAAAGCGTCTTGTAGAAAGACCTGATAATGTAAGTGCTGTAACACAGGCTACCGCTCCTGGAAGAGAAGTCACCTCAATTCCCGCCTCATAACACTGTCTTACAAGCTCCTCGCCCGGATCTGATATTCCCGGAGTGCCTGCATCAGTTATAAGTGCAACATTTTCTCCATTTAGCATCCTGGCTACCAAGACCTTGGCCTTATCATATTTATTAAATTCATGATAACTGGTAAGTTGGGATTTAATTTCAAAATGATTAAGAAGTTTAATAGAATTTCTGGTATCTTCTGCTGCTATCACATCTACTTCTTTAAGAGTTCTCACCACTCTGAAAGTAATATCTTCCAAATTGCCAATAGGAGTGGCACATAAATATAACTTTCCAGCCATACGCTTCCTTTCTAATATCTGTAATCTCTCATCATTTCTTCGGTATATTTACCGTTTTCATCATATACAATCAGAGGTTTTTCAACTTTTAACCTGGGTTTTCCGTATTTTACAGCTTCAATAAGAACCATATTAGGCTCTTTATCTTCACTTGGATATACAAGCCTCATTCTTTTGGGCTCAAGATTATATTTTTTAAGGCTTTCAAAAATTTCAGGTAGTCTAAAAGGTCTATGTACCATAAACAATTTCCCATTTGCCTTTAATAAATAGCTTGCTGCCTTAACTACATCCTCCAAAGTACAAAGTATCTCATGCCTTGCTATCTGCTTTGGAGCATCAGGATTTACAATACCATGCTCATTTATCATATAGGGTGGATTAGAAGTTACAATGTCAAAACTCTGTTTATCAAATAACAGGCTTACTTCCTTTATGTCTCCGGTAATTATATCAATATTAGTGATTTTGTTACCATTTACACTTCTTCTTGCCATATCGGCACTTTCTTCTTGTACTTCAAGACCTGTGAAATGCTCTCCATCTGTCTTAGCCCATAAAAGTAAAGGCAAAATACCTGTACCTGTACCTAAGTCTATAATCTTATTCCCTTTTTTGGCATAAGCAAAGCCTGATAAAAGCACTGCATCCATTCCAAAGCAGAACTTATCAGGCGATTGTATAATATGGAGTCCGCTTATTTCAAGGTCATCAAGCCTTTCTTTCTCTTTTAGCTTAAATTCCATTTTCCATCCTTTAATCTAAATGTGACTTCCTCTCAGCTCTTTCAAGTGCCTCCAAAGCCTTAATTTCATAAGATTCATGTTCCCTGTCATTTTTTCTTTTTTTAGGTTTAAACTTTAGTTCTTCAGCCTTATACTCTTTGATTTCCTTGACACCGCTTTCATTCTCAATTATCACCTTTACAAGCTGTTTTAAGGCACTTACGAAACTAACTTCTCCCTTAAATCCCTCTGCAGTTTCTACGATATCTCCAATATCAGGAAGAGTTGAATTAAGGTATTCATAAGCGGCTTCCTCATTTTTAAGACAGCACATAAGTCTTCCACAAACACCTGATATTTTACTTGGATTAAGGGAAAAATTCTGATCCTTAGCCATTTTTATTGAAACAGGTATGAATTCCGATAAAAATGTATGACAACAGATTGGTCTGCCGCAGATGCCTACTCCCCCCTTCATCTTGGCCTCATCTCTTACTCCAATCTGCCTGAGTTCTATTCTGGTTTTAAATATAAAGGCAAGGTCTTTTACAAGTTCTCTAAAGTCTATCCTTCCTTCAGCTGTAAAATAAAACATTATCTTGTTATTATCAAATGTATATTCACAGGCTATCAGCTTCATAGCCAGCTCATGCTGCCTTATTTTTTCAAGACAGGCAGCGTAAGCATCAGCCTCTTTTTCTTTGTTCTTCCTGTCTATTTCATCATCTTCAGGAGTTGCTATTCTTATAACCTCTTTTAACGGTTGGACAACCTTATCTTCTTCTATTTCTTTCCTGCCTATCACTACAAGCCCGTATTCCACGCCTCGTGCAGTCTCCACTATTACATGCATTCCGACACTTATATCAAGATCTTCAGGATCAAAAAAATAAATTTTTCCGGCCCTCTTAAATCTTACACCAATTACTGTTACCATATTTCTCCAATCTGTCTAAATTCATTTATCTTTCATGTACATAAACATAAGTTCTATTGCTGTTTCAAATTTTACATTTGCATCCAAACGCTTTTTAGTCTTTTCCATACTTTCAATGGCTCTCTCTATAGAACTATAGCTTCTTGTAGCTATCTGTTCATGCAAAAACTTATCTTCCTCTTTAAAAAGAAGCCTATTGACATCTTTGGTTGCCTTCAATACTAACAAATCTCTAAACCAAAGTATCATAAGTTCAATACAGTCCTTTATTTCTTTTTTATATCCTTCCAAATTGATAATGTTTGTGACTTCTTCGGTAATACTGTCTTTATCCAAATTTTTTAACATATTGATCACAACATTTTTCATTTCAAGGAAATCTTCATCACAGGCATACCTTACTGCCCTTCCCACATTACCCGCTGAAAACTTTGCAGCCATATCTGCTACATAATCGACAACTTTATAATTTTCAATAAGATAATCCTTTATCTTATTTACTTCAATAGGCTTTATGTCAAGAGTAATACACCTTGATTTTATCGTAGGTAAAAGTCTGTCTTTATTTGAAGAAAGCAAGATTATTATAACATATTCAGGCGGCTCTTCAATAGTCTTAAGCAATGCATTCTGAGCCTGCTCATTCATTCTCTCCGCCTCTTTTACTATATAAACTTTATACTTGCCATAAGGAAAAATATCACTTGTTCCAACTATTTTAGAGCGTATCTCATCCACACTTATGCCTGTAGACTTATCCGGTTCCACATATATTATATCAGGACTATTGCCATTATCAACCTGTTTACATACAAGCTGCTTTTCTTCATCAGAAGACTTACCGCAACATAATATCATTTTTGCAAACTCCTTAGCCAAAAAGAGTTTCCCCATTCCCTTTTCACCTTCAAATATGTACGCATGGGAAAATTCTTCCTTAGCCGTAGCAGTCCTCATATATTCTACAAGGTCTTCCCTTCCTAAAATATCAGTATTCATATCCATCTCCTGTATTAGGTTAAAATATCCAGCAAAAGTCCCTGAATCTCATCAATTTTTCCAAGTATGCCTATAGCATCCTTTTCATCTTTTACAAGTTCCTCTGCCAGCTTGTCAAGTTCTTGGTCTATTACCCTTATTATACCATAAACTCTGTGCCTGCCCCTCCTGTCCAGATAATTCTCCCTTGAAAATTCATGGCTTCTCGTAAGTACCTCATTCAAAAATTCTTTTATAAGGCCTCGGTAATGTTTCATATCCCTTATGTCCATGTGCTTTTTAAGTTTTTTGCCTTCCATGGTTATAGAATTCATCATTGCCGTCAGTCTTTCAGCCAAAGAATTGTCTTCTATATTTTTTATAAGTGTAAACTTAAATTGCCCGTCAGCCACCTTATCTGTCTTTTCTACTGCTGTAGTCTTGGGTGCTATCAAAGGATTAATCTTTATATCCATATCAGTTTTCCTTTATAAAATCAATTATTCTATTGGTACAGCAATCCAATTTTTCATTTAGAAATCTATATTCTTCATCTACCTCAAATTCTTTAAGATTTTCCTCACTAAAATCTTCACTGTCAGCCAAAAATCTCCGACATACTTCAGCAATATTGGGTTTTGCCTGCTTTTCTTCACGACTTACAGCCCTTTTTAATAGCTCCACATCCGAAACTTCTATATAAATCGGCTTAACCCTCTCTTTTCCAAAATACTTCCTAAGACCGGCAAAACCTGCCAATGTATTAATACAAATATAATCTCCACTTGTTAAGTCCATTGTACTGTCATCTACTGTAAAATAATACCATGGTCCGTCAATAGTATGAAAGCATCTCTCTTCTATGACCTTACCTGATTCTCGCAATTTCTTAAGTTCAGCCTCAGTTACAAAATGATACTCGACACCTTCAGTTTCATTTTTTCTCATAGGACGAGTTGTATATGGAATAAGTTCTCTTAAGTCTAAACCCTCCAAAAGTTTCTTATATATGCTGTCCTTTCCCGTAGCACTTTTTCCCATCAGCACAAACAAAAATCCCATTACCGTCACATCCTCCATAAACATCTATACCGGTGGATACTGCTATTTTTATTTTTGCTACAGTATCCCTATCAATAACTTCCCCCGGAACTAATATAGGAATGCCGGGAGGATAAAAATAAACATAGTCTGCTGCAATTAAGCCTTCTGCTTCCTCTAATTTAACCTTTTGCTTACCAAATTTTACTGAGTTTTCTACCGCTTCAAAAGGAAGCAACTTAATCTTCGGTAAAAAATTAAAAGCCTCATCCCTTAAAGTATAATCAAAATTTGCCTCATTATCAAGTTTAAAGAATGTTTCATCTTTATCTAAAGCAAAAAGAGCCTTAGACAGCCTTTCAAAAGCCTCATCCGTATCAAAAATACTTGTCATTGCAACTACATAGTCTTTTGACTTCATCTCCATAACAAGATGGTATTTTTCATATAAAAGCTTATAAAGTTTTGCTCCCAAATTCATACCTGCGCTCATCACTAACTTACCATTATCATAAGCAAATGAATCAGGTGGAATACAGAGCCTTATATTTTTTAGCAAAGCCATCTCATTTCTAAATTTTACAAGTCGTTCCTTATAGGATGAAAATAGTTCCTCTCCATGTTTCCTAATCAAAATTAGACTGTTTTCCATTCCTGCAAGAAAAATATAGGAAGGGCTTGAAGTCTCAAGAATATTGAACTGCCTGCGTATTCTCCTTATTAATGTTTCATTATCTAAACAAATATGTAAAATGGCTGTTTGGGTAAATGAAGGCAGGGTTTTATGCAGGCTCTGTACCACAAAGTCCGCACCCAACCTAACTGCCGATTCGGGAAAATATTTATCAAAGCCGAAATGTGCTCCATGTGCCTCATCCACCATAAGATAAGCACCGTACTTATGACAGATTTTTGCAATTTCACCAATGTCAGAAACCACTCCCTCGTAAGTAGGAGAAGTAATAACTACCATTTTTATAGAATTATTAAGCTTAAAAGCATCTTCCACCTCTTGTGGCTCAAGGCTCAGATACATACCGTATTCATCTGTCTTACCTACAAAATAATGCGGCACAAGTCCATAGAGTTCCACTCCATGGTAGACAGATTTATGACAGTTTCTGGCAATAAGCACTGTTTCACCTCTGCTAATAAGTCCAAGTACAGCTAAGATTGCCCCTGTGCTTCCATTTACAGAGTAGATACTTTCCTTTGCCCCGTATAATACGGCTGCCAAACTCTCTGCTTTTTTTATTATACTTTCCGGATTATGGAGATTGTCAAAATTATCAATTTCCGTTATGTCTATGTCAAACGGAGAAAGTCCCTCCTGCCAAATTCCATATTTTTTTATCATTTCATGATTCCGTTTATGTCCCGGCATATGAAACGGATAATAGTCACTGTCTTTATGTTTAATAAGATTGTTATATATATTATTCATTTTTTCCTATATGCAAAAGACCGAAAGGTTTGGCTTTCGGTCTTTTGATGCTTATTTTAGCCTGCTGTCTGTTATCATACAGCGGAATGTAAGTTCTAATTTTATATAGACTGTCCAGCCTTCCTTCTCTCCACATCCTTCCTCGCAAGATAAAGAGCATCAGAAGCCGCAAAATCATCAAAAATTCCCCAACTGTAGGATGATGTATTCTCTACAATTGTAGAATTTTCGTGTTTACTTACACCAAAACATTCTACAGCTGTATCCTTCATCTCTTCTTTTACTTCTAATGGCTGCGTTACCCTTTTTTTAGCCTTCTTCTTTTCAAATGATTCATTAAATCCTGTGAAGTCAGATTTAACTGTCTCCTCTCTTACTATCTGTCTGTTTGCCGTCTGACCTGCCTCCCTAAATGCCTTCACTGACTTTCCCTGATGATTACTCTGTAAAACTGCATTATAGTCATTATTTGTCCTTGGAATCACATTTTGAGCCACTTGCTCGCCTATATTCTGTGTATTATTTTTTCCCTTACCCCTCTTCCCTGCAATCATTATAATAATAAATACTATTACTGCTATAATTTCCATACTTTCCTCCTTAATAAGCCAGCTTATTCAGCCAAATACCTTTTTTAACCATAAAATAACCAATTACACATTTTATAAGACTTACAAGCTGTACAAGCAGAAATACCGTTACTATATTCAATGTTGTTAAATGAACTAAAATATAGGCTGTCGGCACTGATACAATACACATAAATACACTGTCAAATAAAAATGTGATAAAGGTCTTACCACCTGAACGGATGGTGAAATAACAGCAGGTTTCAAATGCATATATAGGCATACAACCTGCTGCCACCCTGATAAATGAAGCCGCCAATCCTTTTATCTCATCTGTTGTATTGTATATCATTGGAAAAAACGGTGCAAGCATCATAAGCAGAAAAGCTGTAATTAAACACAAAATTTCAGTAAAAAATATAAGTTTTACTGAATATTCTTTCGCCTCTTCCATCTCTCCTGCACCAAGTCTTCTACCTAATATTATTGAAATCGCACTTCCCATAGCAATGATGCCTACATTGAAAAGATTAGCTATAATCTGTGAAATATTCAATGCTCCGACAACAGCAAGACCTCTTACAGAATAATTTTGAAGAAGTGCTGCTACCCCCATCGACCAAAGAGTCTCATTTAATATAAGTGGTGTTCCCTTAGCAGCCATGTCCTTTGCAAGTACAACAGGTATTCTAAAGTGCTTGAATGCTCCTTTTATAAACGGCTGTCTTTTGCTATGAGTATGTGTCCATATTACCACAACAGCCATCTCTACATATCGTGCTATTACCGTAGCTATGGCAGCACCCGCAACTCCAAGTGCAGGTGCTCCTAATTTACCGTAAATAAGTACATAGTTCAATGAAAGATTTACAATAACTGAAACTATCCCTGCCTTCATAGGTATTATTGTTTCTTCCACACATCTTAGAGTATCTCCATAAGCCTGTGAAATAGCAAATGCAGGAAGTCCGATAAGCATATAAGAAAGATAAATCTTAGCCT
>NZ_JBQNBU010000005.1:0-63717 GCF_052169795.1 Catonella sp. | reverse complement strand
ATATTACGAGAATATTTGAGTGATACAAATTGAAGCAAGAGGGCTGTGCCAAATATAAGGTGCAGCCCTTCATTTCTCTACAAAACCTCTCTGACTTTCCTTGCCAAATATAACGGAATATTGATTATTCCACCATCTTTTCTATATCCTCTCTTGGAAAACCTTAAAGCATATTTTGGCTTATTATCTGCAACATATCTTTTAAAAGACGGAGCAGACTTATCTTCGCCTGCCTTTACTTCAATAGGAATAATATCAGTACCATATTGCATCACAAAGTCTATCTCTCCGGCTTTATCTGAAAAATATCTTGGTTCTACATCGAATTGTCCGTGAAGTTGCTGTAATACATAATTTTCAGTTAAAGCTCCCTTGAATTGATAATCTGTTTTTAAAAGAATTGCACTATTATCTATTCCTGCCATTTGCTTTAAAAGTCCGGTATCAAATACAAAAAGCTTAAATTGGTCCAACTTGTCAAAGGCAGAAAGAGGATGTTCCATTTTAGAAACATTATTAACTTTGTTAAGCATACCGGCAGAAACCAGCCATTCTATAGCCTCTTCAAAATCTCTTGCCCTACCGCCGTCACGAACTGCTCCATACATAAATTTTTCATTAGCCTTTGCAAGCTGTGAGACAATACTGCGGAAAACCATAAGTATACGACCGCTGTTAACCTTGCCGTTATGTTTGGAAAAGTCATGTTCATAAAGCTCGATTAATTCCTGTTGAATACCTGCTATCTTGGCAGGATCTTTATATTTTAACCAAGAAGCCACACATTCGGGCATTCCGCCTATTATAAGATAATTATTGTATATATCTGACAGACTGTTATGAAAAATATCTTCAATATGCTGTCCCTTTTTAACAGTCTTATAATATTCATATAGATTAGGACTGACCGCCTCAAGAAATTCATCAAAGGTAAGTGGATAAATATTGAGAAGATTAACCATTCCCACAGGGTAAGACTTTGGTTTTGCAAGCAGTGTTCCAAGCAGGCTTCCGGCAGCAATTACATGATATTCATTAGCTTTTTCTTTAAAATATTTAAGTGTATTAAGGGCTTCAGGGCATTCCTGAATTTCATCAAAAATTATTAAAGTGTTTCCGGTTGTTATTTTTGTACCGGAAATCATGGATAATAACTCAATTATTCGGTGTGGATTTTTATTTATTTCAAAAATAGACTTAAGTTTATCATCTTCATCAAAGTTAAAATACACATAACTGTTATAATAAGTTTTGCCAAACTCTTTCATTATCCATGTTTTGCCAACCTGTCTTGCACCTTTTAGAACCATGGGTTTTCGTTCTTCGCTATTTTTCCAAGCTATCAACTCTTGTATGGCATTCCGATTCATATGCAAACCACCGCCTTTTAAAATTAACACATTTTTCCGTGTTTATTATAATAAATTAACACATTTTTCCGTATCTTTCAATAAAAATTAACACATTTTTCTCATTCCCTATACTTCCCTGGAGTAACTCCGACAGCTTTCTTAAATTTCTTAATAAAATAAAAATAGTCGTTAAATCCCACGGCTTCACTTATTTCGGCAAGACTCATAGAATTTGATTTAAGTAACTCCTTTGCTTTCCCTATTCTAAGTTCAGTCAGATATTGAGTATAAGTTAGCCCTGTTTCACTTTTAATAAGTTGGCTTATGTAGTTAGCATTTAAATGAAATTCTTCTGAAATAATTTTAAGAGAAATATCCTCCTGATAATTTTTCTCAATATATTTCAGAATTGATAAAAAGCTGTTGCCGGAACCTTCATTTGCTTTAATTTCAGGAATAGAACTAAACTGTATGGTTTCAGCAGTTTTAATAAGCATTTCTGAAAATGTCTTAAAGTTTACAAGAAGCTGGGTATAGCCATAAATGATAATTTCGTCAGGGCTATAAGGTGCTTGTATATATTTACAGGAAGCAAGTTTATTGTAGAATCTGAAAGCTGACTTCATATCAAAAAGCAGGGAACAGTTTGCGGCTGAAAGTTCTGTAAGAAAGTCTTTCAAGCCATCCGGTGCCTTACCTGCTTCCTCTAATTTTCCAAACATTTCTTCGGTGAGCAGTGGGTTAGGTGTGCCGGTACAAAGAGTTGGCGTGCCATTTACAAAAAACTGAAAAGCCATAGACATAACTTCATCAAGTATCAGTCTTAAATCTTCTGTTTTCACAGCTTCCCTGTATATTCCTATTCCTCCCATGTCCTTGGTAAATGCTATTATTTTTTCGGCTTCAAGATATGAAAAGGGAGTATTTGAAATGTAGAGATAGTTGTGCTTTCCAAGTTTATGAGTAAAATCAGCCCCCAATTTGTCGCCTATATTATGTACATTCATAGAGGCTGCCAGATAAAGTCTGTCTGTATTTAAGGAAAGTTCTGAAAGTATTGATTTGATTGATTCAACATCGTTTTCTTCAATGGCATCAAGCAGATAATCGCCATTTGACTTATTTGCCTTTAGGATTTTATTGGCAGCCTTTCTTAGAGTATCGGTTAAGTCAGTTACGTCTATGGGCTTTAGAGAATATCCTGATACTTGCAGGTCTATAGCCTGCTTGGCATAGGTAAAGTCAGAATATCCTGAGAGAATAATAATCTGTGTTTCAGGTTGTGAGTTTCTTATTTCTTTGCAAAGTGTCAGCCCGTCCATTTCAGGCATGCGAATATCTGTGATAAGTATATCTACTTTATTATTTTTACAAAATGTTAAGGCATCACCCCCACAGTTTGCTGTACAGACTACATCCATAGAAAGCTCTTTCCAGGGAATGGCTGCTTGCAAATGGTTCAATACCGGGATTTCATCATCAACTAATACTACTTTTAACATTAATTTCCTCAACTTTCTCATTTTGTATGGGAATATTTATAATAACCTTAGTTCCATTCTCGGGTTCACTGTTAAGTTCTATATTACAATCACTTCCGTAGTATAAAAACAACCGTTTGGCTACATTGTATAACCCTATATGCCCCTGCCATTCATCTTCATTAAATGAAAGCGGCGCAGATACAATTTTTTTCAGTTTATTAAGGTTTTCGGGTAATATGCCCTTACCATCATCATATATGCTCATGATGAGATGGTTCTTATCAAGCCTTGCCCCGATATAAAGGGTAATAGTTTTAGTTCCCGCTTCTACGCTGTGTTTTAGCACATTTTCTACAAAAGGCTGCAAGATGAATTTCATTATAGGCACAGTGAGAGTATTTTCTCTTATGCTGTAAATTACATTCAGTTTTTCAGGGAATCGTATTTTGCAGATGGTAAGATAAGAGCGTATCATTTCAAGTTCCTTTTCCAAATCAACTATGCTTTCACCCTTTATATTGTACCTGAAAAGCTTGCCGAGAGCGGCTATAGCCTCTGCAATCTCAGGTACTGATTTTTCCGATGCGAGAGCGGCTATTGATTCCAAAGAATTATAGAGAAAATGTGGGTTTATCTGACTTCTTAGGAAATTCAACTCGGCCTGTTTCTTTCCCAGTTTTGATTCATAGAGGCTGACTGTAGCTTCCTGTAGTTCAAGACTTAGCTCATTTTGTCTTTGCATCATATCATTGAAGGAGTCTGATAGTAGTTTTATTTCTGCACAACCTTCAAGTTTTACAGGGATTTTCCCGGAAACCGGACTTATTTCTTTTAAGCTTTCTATATGTGTAGAAAGAGTCTTAAGAGGGCTTACTATATTACGCAAAATACTTCTCATAAGCAGAGTTATTATAGCAAATGAAACAAGAGAAACTGCAATTATTATAAAGGCAGCTTCACGCCCTTCATTGGTAAGCGAATGTTTGCCGAGAGCTGTAATTACCGTAAGTCCCGTATCCGGAATTCTTGATGTATATATAAGATAATCATTTGTGTTAAACAATTTGAGTTCTGAGTTTGTATCATTTCCTGAAGCTCTAATTTCCCGAAGTATCTTACTGTTAATCTCTGAACTTCCATTAAAAGGAAAACTGTTACCTTTATCATCAAGCAATATAAAATAAGTAAAAACCTTATTGTCTTTAGGCGGTACAAGGTTTGATTTATTCAAATCTAATGAGAGAAAGGCAGAACCCAAATGTTTTCCGTAGTTTATGCCGGTCTTCATACTGTAAATATTATGTCCGAAAAGCAGTTTGTAGGCTCCTTTTTCATGTAAGGTAATACTAAAAAGAGAAGAGGGCTTCAGGCCAAAGCAGTGAGAGTTGTAAATTCCGTCCATCTCCTTTGAAAACTTTCTGAGTGAGGCTTTATCATAATAATTTGACCATGCAAACTTGTCTGAAACAAGGGCAATATCGGTTATATCCTTGTTCATTACAGAATAAGAGGAGAATTGAACCTGTAAAGTCCGTATATAATCAGGGGTTTTACCGGAAAAAGGCGAAAGCATCAGGCTTTCTATGTTGTTATCAAAAAGCAGTGTAGTGAATATTGTATCAGCTCTTTTTATAAGAAAATTCACTTCGTTTTCAAACTTTTCAGCAGTACTTTTTGCATAAGCCGAAGCATTTGCGGTTATCAGCCTGTCTATTACACTGTAGCTTAGAGCAAAAAGACCTATTCCAAGTGCAATAAAGCAAATAATGACGAAGTGAAACTGCTTTAATACGGATTTTGATTTATGTTGAGGCATGATTTTAATAACCTTTCAAATTATATACTTATAGTATAATGATACAGCATCATTTATATAAAAAATATGTAATATTATTAGTTAAACATAACAATATTACATATTTTAACATTAAAAATGTAAAAAACAATGATTTAGATAAAAATAAACAAAAAACTGGTATTAAAATAACATTTTTTTGTTTAATAATAAAGTATATACTTAGACTACAAAAAGAAAACAGGAAAAAGTGAGGAAGAGAAATGAAGAAGGGAAGGGTAAAATACAGCAGTTCAGAGATAAAGAAAAAGTTAAGAAATGACTGGCTGCTTTATGCAATGATTATTCCGGTATTGGTCTGGTACTTATTGTTTTGCTATCTGCCAATGGGTGGTATTACACTTGCATTCAAAGATTTTAGATTTGACAAGGGTATATGGGGAAGTCCAATAGTAGGATTTAAGCATTTTAAGGCAATGTTTGCCAACAGAGAATTTGGAGTGGCATTCAAAAATACAATTATTTTCAGTCTTGGTAAACTTTTATTTCATTTTCCGGTACCTATCATAGTAGCAGTTTTATTAAATGAAATTAAGCTTCCAAAGGTAAGAAAGTTATTTCAGACTATATTTACATTTCCACATTTCATAAGCTGGGTAGTACTTTCAGGTATTCTCATCAATATATTTGCATCAAACGGTATAGTAAACCAGACTCTTGGAGCACTTGGGTGGGGAGAAGTAGCACCTCTGACATCAGTGGCTTATTTCAGACCGTTTATCTGGATATCCAATATCTGGAAGGAATTTGGTTGGGATGCAATTATTTATATGGCTGCACTTACCAGCATAGATCCGCAACTTTATGAGGCAGCAGAAATAGATGGTGCAAACAGATTTGAGAAAATACTCCATATCACATGGCCGGGTATCCGAGGTATAGTAAGTACAATGCTCATCCTTCAGATAGGAGGAATAATGAGCGGTGCTTCTTTTGATCAGGTATTTAACCTTTATTCGGCACCTGTATATCCTGTAGGTGATATTCTTGATACTTATGTATACAGAAAATCCTTTATAACCGGTGCAAACTTTGGATATACTACAGCTGTAGGTCTTCTTAAATCGGTTATAGGAGTGGTACTTCTCCTTACGGCCAATAAGGCAGTTACCAAAATGGGAGAGGAGGGCTTATTCTAATGAAGGAGAGAAAAACAGTTAAGCTTTTCGATATCATACTTTATGTATTGTTTGGAATATTAGCTCTTATAACAATTTATCCGTTTTACAATGTATTCATTGTATCATTTTCAAACACAAAAGCCAGCGTGGAACATTCACCGTACATTTTGCCTTATGTGTTCGATTTAGAGGGATATAAGGCAATAATGAATGATATATTTTTCTTCAAATCCCTTTTGGTAACTATCTTTGTTACTGTAGTGGGTGGAACACTTAATATGGTTTTTTCCATTATTGCAGCCTATGTACTTTCAAGAAGAGGACTTATTGGAAGAAAGTTTTTGTTAAGCCTTATTCTTTTTACAATGTTCTTTTCGGGAGGGATGATACCTACCTATCTTGTAATAAGTGATTTTAAGCTGGTAGATAATGTATTCTCAATGATACTGCCGACTATGTTAAATACTTATTATGTAATTATAATGAAGAATTATTTTGCAAGTCTGCCTATAGGGCTTTCGGAGGCGGCAAGTATAGACGGTGCCAATGCACTAACAATACTTCTTAGAATATATTTACCCATATCAAAACCGTTTATGGCAACTTTTGCCCTCTTTTATGCGGTTGAAAGATGGAATGGATGGTGGTCTGCCTTCCTTTATATAAGCAATAAGAATATAAAGCCTTTACAGATTTATTTAAGAGAAGTACTGGTAAATTTCAATACTCAGCTTGCAACGCAGGCACAGTCGATGCTTACACAGGAGAAGATTTTTATACAATCTGTTCAGATGGCGGCTATAGTTGTTACAATGTTACCTATACTTTGCCTGTATCCGTTTTTGCAAAAGTATTTTGTATCCGGTATTATGATTGGCTCAATTAAGGAATAGTACACTGAAAGCAGTGTTTCTATAAAGGGAATTAGTAAAGAAAAGGAGAAGAAAAGAGATGAGAAAACACAAAAGATTGTTGGCAGCTTTCTTAGGAATGACAATGGCAGCATCAATGCTTGCCGGTTGTGGGAATGGCGGAAACAATGATAAGCCGGCAGAAAAGTCAGGTAAAGCAGTAGAGAGTACTGCAAGTAGCTCAAAGGGCAGTACAGATACTGACAGTGCAAAGCCTGTAGATGTAACGGTGGCTATTTGGGGAGTTGATGATGGACTTTCAGATCCTAATGATCCTATATTAAAGACTCTTGAGGAGAAGACAGGAGTACATCTTGTTCCGCAGAACATAACCTGGGATGATGCTCAACAGAAAGTTCAGCTTTGGGCAACCAACGGACAGCTTCCTGATATCTTTGTAGGTGATTTTGTAGGAAAAGCCTTCTTTGGAAACTGGATTGAGCAGGGTACAATCAGAGCCTTGCCTGATGATTTATCAGCTTATCCAAATCTTACAGAGTACCTTAAGATGGAAAGGGCTCAGGCAGCAATGAGAGATGGAAAGTACTATATGATACCAAGAAGTACTTACAAGGATATTTCTTACAGTGTACTTGACAGAAACATAGCTTACAGATGGGATCTTGCAAAGAAGGCAGGAGTTACCAAAGAGCCTGAGACCTATGAAGAGTTTGCTGATATGATTAAAAAGATAATAGCGGCAGATCCTGAGAAAAAGAATATATCGGGTATGACTCAGGTGAATCCAAGTGTTTTGGCGGGCTTCATCCTTCCTTACGGCGGTATACTTGAGAAAAAATGGGTAGTAAATAAAGAAGGAAAATTTATGCCAAGTTATTTGGCAGATAAGGAAGGCCTTGTATCAGCCTTAGAGCTTGCAAGAAAGTACTATACAGAAGGAGTTGTAGAAAAGGATATAGCACTTGCTAAACTTGAGACAAGTAAAGAAAAGTTCTTAAAAGGTGAAAGTGCAGCAGTAGCATTTACCTGGGCAGGACCTACAGGACTTTACAACAATATGGTAAAAGATTATGAGCAGCTTTATCCTGATCGCAAGTTCATAGATGATGTTAAGATTGCTAAGCTTTATCCGGGACGTGACGGTAAGAAACATTACTTTGTAGATACAGAAGCTTGGAGTGAGAGTTATTTCTCATCTAAGGTAGATGATGAGAAGATGGCAGCTATATGCAGACTTTATGATTATCTTTACTCAGAAGAAGGCAGGAGACTGATGTTCTGTGGTATAGAAGGTGAGGATTATGATGTAAAAGATGGAAAGGTTGTGGCTAGAGAAGGAGTTAATATTGCAACTAAGTACAAATTTACAAATCCTAATACTGATATAAACAGTCTTGGTATGTGGAGACCATCTTCATGGGATATGAGTTATCCATCAGGTATCCCTATGGAATATAGGCAGCTCAGTGAAGACAGGCATATGGATGCTGTAAATAACGGAACACTTCCAAAATATTATGACAATGTACTCTTCTTATCCACACCGCTTAAGAGTGAGTTTGTGCTTAATGTCAATGATGACTTTATGCAGATTATGATGGATACACAGCCTGTTAGTGAAATGGTTGACAAATTGTATGAAAACTATGAGAATAACGGACTTTCAGCTATGATTGAAGAGGTAAATCAGGTAGCTGCAGAGAAGGGAATTACCAAATAAATTTTAGATAATAAATCTATCCTGCCATTTCTATGATGAGATGGCGGGGTATTTTTTTATAGGATACAAGTACCAAAAGCATTTGACATCCGTATCTTATAATAAGCTAGATTTTCAAGGTAAGTGCAACACTTTATAAAAATAGTAAATGCAACACTATTGCTAGATAAAATAATAAAATTATATCAATAAAATCAGACTGAATTTAATCAAATTTGGCCTGATTTTATTGTTTTTGGCGAAAAAATGGTATAGCAAACAGACCTGAAACCATATCTTTCAGGTTAAATGCAACGGTTTTTAGTGTTGCGTTTACTTTGAAAGGTATTTACTTTATCCCTGGTTAGTGTTTTAATAGTTTTGGAGTCAGATTTACATCACTTTCACTTATTATTTTAAGCTTTAGTTTTGTAAAAAACTCCTTAGGCAGTGTGGTTATGGCTATCTCATACGGGCTTTTACCAAACAAAGACTTCCGCACATAACTGTTTATGTGATTAGTGACCAGAAGTGCATCACTTACGGTAAGATTTTTGAAAGAAACACCCTTGGGCAGGATGGTTCTTATAAGCTTATGGTTATTTTCACACTGCCCTTTTTGGTCTGAGCGGTTTGGCTCACAGAAGAAAATCTTAGTACGCTTTCCTCCGAATAATGAGTTCTCTAAACCGTCTATGTCTGAGAATTCATGCCCGTTGTCGGTGAGGATTAGAGGGAAACATATGGCAAAAAGTTCTTTTCCAAGCTTTCTTTCGAGGCTGTCAAAAAGCTCTTTAACACATTTTGCAGTATGCTCTTTAAGTTTGAATACAAGCTGCATATGAAACTGCGTGAAGTAAAGCGTGAGCAAAACCTGAGAATCTTCTTTTTTACCTTCAACGCAGTCCATCTGTACTACAGGGATATCATTTTCGGAAATATACTTTCTAAAATCGGAGTATAGGTGTCCGGTTTTTCTAATGCTTTTCAGTTTTGGTGCTGTTCTAACCTTTCTTTTTCTCCGCTTAACAGCCTGAGGAAGGTCTATTATTCCTGCATCCATTTCCCCTGCCATAACAAGCCTTCTTAAGGTAGACTCGCTAATATTAAGTCCACTTTCATTATTCTTGGCTATATGGTAAAGTGACTGTCCTTTTTTTATGCGTGGCGAGACTATGCTGTTTATCCTTGTTATGTCATAAAGAGTAAGGTCAAAACCATTTCGTGACTGTACAAGGGTATCACAGTAAGCTAAATGAGCTTTTTTAGCATCGTAGAAATGTTTTTCAAGACGGCAGTATCCTCTTTTTGCACATCCGTTGCACAGCTTTATTGTGGAACCATTCCAGTGTTTACAGCTTTTTTTGTTATAATGTCCACAGTATTTTTTGGCAAGATGGCATGAGCGGCATTTTTTATTGCAGTCTTTGAGAGGTACCTGTCAGAGTAAGTGCAACACCATGTTGCATTTAAGTTGAAAAACTACAAACGGATTTAAATCGGACTATAACTGCTATTGTATTGAAGGTAAGACCTTCCCGGAAGATAAGGACAGACTTATAAATATAATGAAACCGCTTATTTTACAGGAAGATGCTAAAAAGGAAAACACCAATGACTTTAGCAGACTATTAACTGAGATAGAGAAAGTTTCCGGACAGAAATATACTGAAATTAAAAAGAGAATCGAATATTTCAGGTATTTTCATATAGTGCGTGAGGAGAGCCAGTATCTTTGGGAAACCCTGTTTTATTATGTGAGAAAATGCCTTAAAAGAACTAATTTTCTGTTACTGGACAATGAAGATTATAGGGCAGGAATAGCCAATCTTTTTCATAAAGAACTGATGGAAACTTTAAAAAGAGGGTATTTAAGTGAAAGTGACAAAGAAAAAATAAACAGGAGAAATCAAAAATATCCGCTTGCAGTTAAGGTGTGGGCTTTGCAACCACAAAGTTTAAGGATGGAGACAGAATAAGGGTAGACGGAGATAAGGGAGAGGTAAGTAAAATTTGAGGGACAGAGAATAATTAAAAACATGAGAGATAAGTAAAACCGGCAAGATAAGCAGGATGTGAAAGACAATTAATACAAGTAAAATAAGGAATACATAATAGGTAAAAGGAGCATTATCATGGACAACGGAACAAAAGAATACTTAAAAGTTATAGCTGTAAGCATCCCTTTTATGCTGTTCTCCCTTGTCACCTATAACCAGTTCAGACTTTGTGGTAATGTAAAAGATGGTATGAAGGGGCTGCTTTCGGGTATGCTCACCAATATAATTTTAGATCCGATACTTATGTTTGGATTTAAGCTAGGCTTTATAGGTGCTGCTTATGCGACTTTGATAGGGCAGATAATTGGAGCGGCAGTATTATTTGCACTTACCGGAAAGAATGGAAATATAGTCCTAAATTTGAAAAATGTGAGGTTTACAAGGGAAAATATTTATGAGTGTATCCGCAATGCTACTCTATGTATTTGCAACTTCTCTTACAATGGTTTTGTCAAGAAATACTGAAGTGATAAATATAGGTGCAGAGATACTTAGGTTTCAATGTTTTAGCCTTCCCTTTCTGGCTTATTTTGCCACAAGCAGCATGCTTATGCAGAATATCGGGAAATATTATTCTTCGCTTGTCATTTCCGTATCAAGACAGGGGATATTTTATATTCCTCTGTTGTTTGCACTTCCGTTTATTTTTTATTTTGGGGCAGAGAGGGCTGTATATGGCACAGCCTGCGGCAGATGTACCGGCATTTTTACTGGCAGTATGGTAGTTAGGAATAATAGACTCAGATAGTAAATTTCTTGACATCCGACAGCAAAGATGCTAATATTATATCAATAATTAAATAAATGCTTAATCGTTTAATAAAACTAATACAGAAAGGGAGTGCTTATTATGAAAAAAACTTATGAAATCGAAGTTGACTGTGCAAACTGTGCAAATCTTATGGAGGATGTAACAAGGAAAACAGCAGGCGTAAAGGATGCTGCGGTAAACTTTATGGCACAGAAAATGGTTGTGGAGTTTGAAGAAGGGCAGAATGAAAAGGCTGTTATGAAAGAGGTACTAAAAGCCTGTAAGAAGGTAGAGCCTGACTGCGAGATAGAGCTTTAATTCCGATTTTGGAATGATGCCCCATTTTGAAGAAAAGAGGCTGATATGAATAAAAAACAGAAAAAAATGCTCATAAGAATACTTATTACCATAGTATTGCTTGTGGCATTGAATCTTGTGCATTTAAAAGGGTTTGTAAACTTAGGGCTTTACCTTGTGGCATATCTGGTAATAGGCTATGATATTTTGAGAAAAGCTGGAAAAGGTATCTTAAACAGGCGTGTGTTTGATGAAAATTTCCTTATGGCTATAGCCACAGTCGGAGCATTTGCCCTTGCTATTTACGAAAAAAGCGGTGATTATAATGAGGCAATTGCAGTTATGCTTTTCTATCAGATAGGAGAGCTGTTCCAAAGCTATGCAGTAAGAAAAAGCCGTAAAAATATCAGCGAGCTTATGGATATCCGACCTGATTATGCCAATATAGAACGAGATGGAAAACTTGAAAAGGTGTCACCGGATGAAGTGGTTGTAGGAAGTATTATAATAGTACAGCCGGGAGAGAAGGTTCCTCTTGATGGAATTATTACAGAAGGAAATTCAACTCTTAATACCGGTGCACTTACAGGAGAGAGCCTGCCAAGAGATGCTAAAGAGGGTGATGAGATTGTCAGTGGCTGTATTAATATAAACGGAGTGCTAAAGGTAAGGACTACTAAGGAATTTGGAGAGTCCACAGTTTCAAAGATATTGGAGCTTGTGGAAAATTCCGGTGTAAGGAAGTCAAAATCAGAGAAATTCATTTCAAAATTTGCAAAGGTATATACTCCGTTTGTATGTTACAGTGCACTTGCTCTTGCATTTTTGCCGTCTTTGATAAGAATGTTATTATTACATCTTACTCCGGACTGGGATGTTTGGGTGTATAGAGCACTTACCTTCCTTGTAATCAGTTGTCCCTGTGCTTTGGTAATCAGTGTACCGCTAAGCTTCTTTGCAGGAATTGGAGGAGCAAGTAAAGAGGGCATACTTATAAAAGGTTCAAACTATCTTGAAACCCTTTCCCAGACAAAATTTGTTGTATTTGACAAGACAGGGACACTTACTAAGGGAGTATTTGAGGTAAGTGCGGTTCATCATAGTGAAATGGCTGAGGAGAAACTGATAGAGTATGCAGCCCTTGCGGAATGTGCATCTTCCCACCCTATCAGTAAAAGCCTGCGTGCGGCTTATGGCAAAGAGATTGACAGAAATCGTGTAAATGACATAGAAGAAATCAGTGGAGAAGGCGTTATAGCAAAGGTTGATGGAAGCACTGTGGCAGCAGGAAACGGCAAGCTGATGCAGAGATTAAACATTCCATATCATGAATGCCGTTTGGCAGGAAGTATAGTTCACATGGCACTTGACGGTGAATATGCCGGACATATTGTTATTTCTGATATAGTAAAACCAAACGCTGAAAAAGCGATAAAGGAATTAAAGAAGGCTGGAATTACCAAAACTATTATGCTTACAGGTGACAGGAAGAAGGCGGCTGAACAGGTTGCGGTTTCACTTAATGTGGATGAAGTGTATTGCGAGCTGCTTCCGGCTGATAAGGTAACCAAAGTTGAGGAATTATTAAATGCCAAATCAGAGAAAGTAAAGCTTGCTTTTGTGGGTGACGGAATAAATGATGCACCTGTGCTTACAAGAGCCGATATAGGAATTGCAATGGGAGCTATGGGTTCGGATGCAGCTATAGAGGCGGCAGACATTGTGCTTATGGATGACAATCCTCTGCAGATAGCAAAGGCAATTAAAATTTCTAGAAAATGCCTCGGAATTGTGTATCAGAATATAGTTTTTGCACTTGTTATCAAGTTTGGCTGCCTCTTCCTCGGAGCAGTCGGCTTAGCCAATATGTGGCTTGCAATTTTCGCAGATGTGGGAGTAATGATAATTGCGGTTCTAAATGCTATCAGGGCATTGAGGGTGAAGGATTTGTAGAATATAGGAAATAAACATAAAGGACTTCTATCCGGGTAAGTGGAGAAGTCCTGTTTTCCTTGACGTAATTTATCAACGACTTCATCAAGCAGGGCAATATTTAGTCCGCGTTTTTTCATTAATTTATAACTTTTCTTATAAGCGTTAGTGAATTTAATTGTATACATTTAATCTTCTAGCGCCTTTCTTAATTCGTCCATATCTGTATAACCTTTTATGTCTGGATTTCGGGAAATATTGCGTGCTTCATTCATAGCGTCTAAAGTATTTTGATTGTAATTTGGCATTTCTATATTAAATGGAATACCACCACGAAGAACACACTGATGAAGAAAAAGGTTTACGGCACTGGACATATCAAGCCCAAGACTATTAAACAGTTCTGCAGCCTGCTTTTTAACATTTGTATCAATACGAATTTGAGTAGGGATTGTAGCCATATAATCACCACCTTTCATAATTATAATAATCGTTTTGATATACATTGTCAATCATTTGTAAAAAATATAGATTGCATTAAAATGTGTTCTTTATACTTCTTTATAGCAAAATCGCCAGAAAAAGCCTTACCGCCCCACTAAACACGCGTGGATTATAGCCGGTCAGTTTCTCAATTCTGTTAAGCTTATACTGCAATGTGTTCTTATGCAGAAATAATTTCTCAGAAGTGTCCTTCAATGACATATCCGTAGAGAAATATACCTTTAACAAATCAATGTCTTCCTTCTCAAGCCCTGTGAGTATTTTACTGAGATACTCCTTCTTTGCCTGCTCGTTTACGCAACCCAAAAGAATTTCCAGGTCTAAATCATCAAAAACAGCTATATTTTTGCCTGCTGTAAGGCTGTGAATGGCAAGCTTTGCAGCAGAATAAGAATCATATTGCTTTAATAAAGAAGTTTGGTTGCCGATGCCGATATAAAGTATATTTTCAGAAGTTTTCGCAAAAGAGTGAAAAACATAGCTCCACTTCCGGTATTCATTTTCAGGCAGAATAAGTACATATTCATTTGGGAATATAAAAGTGTACAGTCCGGCTGATATCTGGTCAAAAAGCTTATAGATATGGCTTTCAATGAGTGAAAGATTGGATATATTATAGCGTGAATCAAGCTTGATTACTACAGTTCTGCAAACAGTATCAAACTGTAACTTGTATTCTCCTAAAAATTCATTGAGATAATCATGGTTAATTTCCGTATTGTTTACAAGGGAACGAATAATATAATTCAACTGATTTTTTCTGCCATAGTTCAGGGAATCAATTTCCTGCTCACGCAAAATAAGTGAAGTTATTTTCTGGGCAAGGATAGCAAACTGTCGGACTTCATTTGGTTCACCACTAATTCCGATTGCGGCAATAATTTCTTTATTATAACTAAAAGGGATATTTATACCTTTTTGAGTTCCGTAAAAACTGTCATCTGAGGTTATTTCAATCGTTTCAGCACTTTCGGTTACTTTTTTTCCTATTTCATGGAAATCGCCTATTCGTGAAGGGTTGGTGCTTGCAAAAATAATTCCGTTTGTATTGATATAGTTGATATCCTGTCCACATACATCTTTGATTGTATCAACTATTTTCTGAGCTGTCTTTCTAGATAAAGTAATAGCCATATATATTCTCCTTTGTGATAGCAGTATAACAACATAAAGTATTTAGGCATGGATAATAGTAAATTCTATGTTATGTATAACATAAATTATTTAAATATACAAATATTAATGTTATTTAGAACATATATATTAATATTTAAAGCTGATATTATATGGTCATAAAGAACAATTAAATCAAGCGACAGTAATTTATAAAAAGGAGAGGTTTGCTATGAAAGCTGTTATTGCGATTGATTCATTAAAAGGAAGCCTGACTTCACTTGAAGCAGGTGAAGCCATAAAAAAAGGTATCATGAAGGTCTATAAGAAGGCGGAGGTTGTAATCCGGCCGGTGGCTGACGGTGGTGAAGGCACAGCTGTGGCATTGACTCTCGGAATGAACGGAAAGCTTGAAAAAGTAAAGGTGACAGGTCCTTTGGGAAAAGAAGTTGAGGCTGAGTATGGAATATTAGAGCCTTCGGAAACACATAAGGTAAAAACCGCAATTATTGAAATGTCAGCAGCGGCAGGAATTACTCTGGTAGATGAAAAGGAAAGAAATCCTCTTAAGACCACAACCTATGGTGTGGGCGAAATGATAAAAGATGCAATAGCAAAAGGCTGCAGGCATTTCATTGTAGGCATAGGCGGAAGTGCTACCAATGATGGCGGAATAGGTATGTTACAGGCGCTTGGGTTTGGTATCTTGGATAAGAGCGGTAAACAGGTTTCATTTGGGGCACAGGGGCTTAGCGAGATTGAGACTATATCAGATGAATTTGTGCTTCCTGAAATGAAAGACTGTACTTTTAGAATAGCCTGCGATGTGACAAACACTCTTTGTGGAGAGCAGGGGGCGAGTGCCATTTACGGACCACAAAAGGGAGCAACACCTACTATGATAATGCAGATGGATAAATGGCTTGCCTACTATGCAGCTTTATCCAGAGAAAAATATCCACACGCAAATATGAATCAGGCAGGAACAGGGGCAGCAGGGGGACTGGGTTTTGCGTTTTTAACTTATACAAATGCTGTGCTTGAATCGGGTATTAAAATTGTATTGGAAGAAACTGAGCTTGAAAAATATGTAAAAGATGCAGACATAGTAGTTACAGGGGAAGGAAGGCTTGACGGACAGACTGTTATGGGCAAAACCCCTGTCGGAGTTGCGGACATTGCCAAAAAGTATGGTAAGAAGGTAATTGCATTTTCAGGTTGTGTTACAGAAGATGCCATAGCCTGCAATGAGCATGGAATAGATGCATTTTTCCCAATTCTAAGAGGAGTTGTTTCGCTTTCAGAAGCTATGGATACGAAAAATGCTGCTAAAAATATGGCAGCTACGGTAGAGCAGGCATTTCGCCTGATTCGTCTTATGGATAAGGAGGATTAAGAAAATGACATACGATTTTACAACAATAGGGGCTTTAATTGGACTCGTGGCAGCTATTATTCTAATTATTAAAAAGGCACATCCTGCCTATAGCTTGATACTGGGAGCCTTGGTTGGCGGAATTATCGGAGGCGGAGGTCTTGCTGCAACGGTGGCTGCCATGGTTTCGGGGGCACAGGGTATGATGAGTTCCGTCCTTCGTATAATGACCTCCGGTATACTTGCCGGTGCACTTATTAAGACAGGTTCGGCTGAAAAAATAGCAGATACCATAGTCACCAAGCTTGGGCAAAAGCGTGCAATAGCAGCTATTTCCATAGCTACAATGATAATCTGTGCAGTAGGTGTATTTATAGATATTTCAGTTATCACAGTTGCTCCAATCGCGATTGCAATCGGTAAAAAAGCGTGCCTTTCAAAATCAGGAGTGCTTCTTGCTATGATAGGCGGTGGAAAGGCGGGCAATATCATTTCTCCTAACCCAAATACAATAGCGGCATCGGAAGCATTTAATGTTGACCTCACAGCCTTGATGATGAAAAATATAATTCCTGCACTTGTGGCTTTGGTAGTATCTGTTTGCCTTGCAGGTCTGCTTGCGAAGAAAAAGAACGAAGGCTTTGACGATATAGGTGAAGAAGCAGATACTAAAGAACTTCCGAATATATTTCAGGCTGTATTGGGACCTTTAGTTGTAATTATCTTATTGTCACTTCGTCCTATCTGTGGAATAAGTGTTGATCCGCTGATTGCTCTGCCTCTTGGCGGAATTGTAAGTATACTTGTCACCGGTAAAGCAAGGCATATGGTAGAATATACTGAGTTTGGCCTAAGCAAGGTAATCGGTGTTTCTGTCCTTCTTATAGGAACGGGTACGATAGCAGGTATTATCAAGGCTTCTGCCCTGCAGTTTGATATGATTAATCTGCTTGAAGTAATGAATATGCCTGCCTTTGTACTTGCACCATTGTCGGGTATTTTGATGGCAGCAGCTACAGCTTCCACAACAGCAGGAGCAACTATTGCTTCACAGACCTTTGCGGGTACACTGACAACAGCAGGTGTTCCGGCTATATCGGCAGCAGCTATGATTCATGCAGGTGCCACAGTGGTGGATTCCCTTCCACATGGTTCATTTTTCCACGCAACAGGCGGTTCTGTATTTATGAATATTAAGGAACGTATGAAGCTGATACCTTTTGAAGCAGCAGTAGGACTTACAAGCACTGTTGTGTCAGTGATTGTGTATCTTATATAGTATTTTGCAAATTATTTGAAACTGAGAACTCCGGTAAAATGCCACTAGTGGCTGTACCGGAGTCTTTTTAGATGAAGGCAGTTTCATTAGAAGAGTATTTTATAAGTGACAAAAAATATAACCTATTGTATACTTATTTTACCTATGAAAATAAGTTAAATTCGACCAAAACAGTTTATTCTACTGCATTATGCAGGATAAGAGGCTTGTGAACTATGGTGTGAATAATCGGAGGTTACTAAATTTACTAAAGGAAAATAAAAGAAATGAACACAAATGAAGAAAATAAAGCTAAAGCCAATACCACAAACGAAGTCTGTAAGGGCTGCGGCTGGCAGTGTATGATTAATGCACTGTCCTGCAATAGAGGAAGGAGATTAAACGGTGTACCTGAGGTCATAACAGAAAATGTTAAAACTAAAAGACCGTCAGGAAACCCCAGGGCTGAGAGATTTTTACGCAGATTAAACAGAGGTGATAATGAAAAACTTTGATTGTGGATTTACAAGAGAAAATAACCGTTTTAGATATCGTGCAGCAGCAATCATTGTAGAAGACAACCATGTTTTGTTTGCCAGCAATGAACTTGATGACTATTATTATTCAATTGGTGGTGCAGTTCACATTGGGGAAACTGCTGAGGATGCTGTAAAAAGAGAGGTTTACGAAGAAACTGGAGTTTCGTATGAGATTGACCATCTGGCAGTAATCCATGAGAATTTTTTTAATGAAAATAATGGTACTTCTGCAGGATTAAAATGTCATGAAATTTGTCTGTATTTCTTGATGAAACCAAGAGATACTATGGAACTGCATAGCAATAGTACAACTCAGGGAGTAAAAGAAAATGTGGTTTTTGCAAGGAAATGGACTTAGAAGAATTGGACAAAAAAGATTTTTGGTTTTCTGTCAGGCCTTCTTTATGTAATGCACGAGAGCTGGCAAAAGATTATATTGCAGACTTAAATGAATTTGAAAGAAAATGTAAGGAGAAAGGCATTTTAGAGGGAAATGTAATCTGGGGTGTATCGGTGGAAGATTTCCCTGATTTAGAATCGGAAGCTTGTGGGAGTATGGCTTATGTAGGGAAAGTGGAATGTTAAAAATAGAGAAAATCCGAGAACTTGAATAATTTTTTGGTTCTTGGATTTTTTTATAGAAATAATTTTTTAAACGCATTTTGTCCCACAAATATAGATATTTGTCCCGATTTATGATAAAATGATTTTAGATTAGGAGGTATGGTAAAATGAAAAAGCAGAATGTTTTAAATTTAATAAAATATCATGTTGAGAGGAATGAGAATTCTTTTAGAAATGAAGTGGTAGCAATAGCAAGATACTTTGATAGCATCGGTGATTACCAATTAGCTGAATATATTATGGGACTGATATCAGAATCAAACCTGTATACACCACAGGGCAGTGACTTTGAAAGTGAATTTTTAAAGCAGATAGAAACGAGAGGGTTGGAGGCTTTGAACTTACCGCTGGAGATATCAGAAGATATCAAGGGAATTATAAATGCAGTAAATCATAATGTGGGAATAAACAAATTTTTATTTGAAGGATTGCCCGGAAGTGGGAAAACTGAGGCTGCAAAAAATGTTGCAAGATTACTTAACAGGTCACTTTTTGTCGTGGATTTTGAGAACCTGATAGACAGCAAGCTGGGGCAGACGAATAAAAATATTACTAATGTTTTTAAAGAAATAAATATGATTCCAAATGCAAACAAAATAGTAGTTTTATTTGATGAAATTGATGTAATTGCCTTAGATAGAATTAACTCAAATGATGTCAGAGAGATGGGAAGGGCAACATCAACTATTTTAAGAGAACTGGACAGGCTGACAGATTTGAATAAAGAGATAGTAATTATTGCAACTACGAATTTGTATTCAAACTTTGATAAGGCATTAGTAAGACGATTTGATGCAGTTATTAATTTTAACAGATACAGTGAGGAAGACTTGATAGAAGTAGCAGAATACTATTTTTCATCATTTATAAAAAACTTCAAGGGTACATCAAAAGATGTCAGATTGTTTAGAAAGATATTAAAAACAGCAAAAAAACTACCATATCCGGGAGAATTGAAAAATATCATAAAAACATCGCTTGCATTTAGCGACATTGGCTCTGAATATGATTATCTGAGAAGGTTATATAATAACCTGATAGGTAATTTGGAGCAGAAGGATTTGAGTAAACTTTATGAAGAAGGATTTACAATAAGAGAAATTGAAAAATTAAAGGGCGAATCTAAAAGTACAGTAGCAAGAAAATTAAATAAAGAAGGAGCTGACAATGAATAATGTGTTGGAATTAAGAGGTAAGCGATTTATTCAGGCACCTAGAGAGGGAGCAGGCGGCGGGATATCCATGAACAGCAAAAAAGAAGTAACTGCAGAACACTTAATGGGATTGAGAGAGCAGTTAATTCAGATTAAAGCCTTTTGGGCTAAGGAATCAAGACCGTTTGAAGGAATCTTAGTAAGTGTTTATTACAATAAAATTGTTGCAAAAAGTAATCGTATAGGCGGTCTGTTTAAGGGGAAGGAGTCTAATGAGGCGATTGTGGGAGCAAAATTTAATGAAAATAAAAGTAAGCATATTATAATATATTTTCTTGGTTTGGAAGATTTAAATACAAGTATTGAATTGTTATTTAACACGGCAAATGTATTGTCTCAAAAATTTTCAGGTAAATTAAACCAAAAAACTATGGAGGATAAAAAACTTATTAACTTTATGTTATTTAAGAATCTTCCGTTAAGTATGTCAGTATTTAAACAGATAATTGCAGATGCTTCATATATAGATTCCTTTGGAGTGGAAGTAAAGACAACGGATTTTAAACAAAGCATAATAACACTTTATGATGTTAAAACAGATGTTAAGTCATTATTTGAAGCATTAGGAATAGACCTTTTAAGCACCAGAATTTTAGATAATCAGACAGTTTATTTAGATGAAAAACAGTCTGAAGTCCTTTTTGAAAAAGCGCCATATCTGGTTTCGATGGCAACTGCTAATCTAACCAAATTATCTCCGGATGATTTTATTGATAAATACCAAAATGATATGGTTACCATACCTGCACCAACCATAGAGCCGACAATTGGAGTAATAGATACTTTATTTGATGAAAATGTATATTTTAGTGAATGGGTTGAATACCATGATATGGTATCAGAGTATATACCGAGAAATTCAAATGACTATCGTCATGGAACTGCGGTAACATCAATTATTGTAGATGGTGAAAGGTTAAATCCGTGGTTAAAGGATGGATGTGGACGATTTAGAGTGAGGCATTTTGGAGTGGCAGTAGGGGCGGAATTTTCATCTTTTTCGATTATCAAACAAATTAAGAGTATTGTTTTAAATAATTTAGATATAAAAGTATGGAATATTTCGCTTGGAAGCAATCAGGAGATTAATGACAACTTTATTTCAGCGGAAGCCTCAATGTTAGATCAGATACAATTTGAAAACAATGTAATATTTGTTGTGGCAGGAACTAATAAACCAAATGAAGATGTAGTAAAAATAGGCTCTCCGGCAGATTCTATCAATAGCATGGTTGTAAATTCAGTCACTAAAAGTGGTCTGTCTACAAAATATTCACGTAAGGGATTAGTATTGTCTTTTTTTGCCAAACCTGATGTTAGTTATTATGGTGGAAGTGAAGAACAATATATCAAAGTTTGTGAGCCTTTGGGAGCAGCAAATGTTGCAGGAACCTCATTTGCCGCACCTTGGATTGCGCGTAAACTGTCCTATTTGATTGATATTTTAGGGATAAACAGGGAGGTTGCAAAAGCAATGATTATTGATGCTGCAAGAAACTGGAATGAAAAGCCCGATCCTGAAGAAATTGCATTATATGGACATGGAATTGTGCCGATTCATATTAATGATATCATTCAGACAAAAAATGATGAAATAAAGTTTGTGGTATCAGATGTCAGTGAAAAATGGAACACATACAATTATCATTTCCCGGTTCCGCTTAAAGATGATAAATATCCTTATATTGCAAGGGCGACCATGTGCTATTTTCCTTTATGTGATAGGACACAGGGTGTAGACTATACCAACACTGAACTTAACTTACATTTTGGAAGGTTGGGTAAGGATGGCAAGGTTGTTGACATTAAGGGGGATAAGCAAAATAAAGATGAAACATTGAATTATCTTTTTGAAGTTGAAGCAAGAAGGCAATTTAGAAAATGGGACAATGTAAAATATATTGCAGAAAGTGCCAATAAAAGAATGATACCTAAGGATTCTTATAAAAATAAGAATTGGGGAATGGAAATAAAGACCAATAACAGATTAAACCCTAAGGATGGAGAGGGTGTGAGATTTGGAGTGGTTGTAACACTTAAAGAAATGAATGGTATAAACAGAATTAATGAATTTATCAGGAACTGTACATTAAACGGATGGTTGGTAAATGTGGTTGATGTTAAAAATAGGATTGATATTCATCAAAAGGTTAATGAGGAGATTGAGTTTGAGTAGAGAGAATATCTCCCAATTCCTCTCTTTTTAAATTTCCAACAATAAAGAAGATTAAGATGGTTAGCTTATGCTGCCTATGTGAAAGTTTACTTTCGATATAGGCAAATACAGCTAATCATTAACATATTTTTATAAAAAAATAAACCGAAAAGTAAAGGAAATATTTCCAACTAATTCGTATTCTTATTCCCACCGGCATACTTCCCCACATTATTCCGTCTGAATTCGTAAGGATTTACTCCATATTTCTTCTTAAATATCGTAGAAAAATAACTGACATTGGAATAGCCGACCATTTCAGCTATATTTTGGACTTTTTCGACAGTGTTAATCAATAAATATTCAGCTTTTTTCAAGCGGATATTGGATAAAAATGTGCTGTAGTTATAGCCGGTTTCTTCCTTAAATACTCTGGAGAGGTATTCAGGATTTAAATTAGCTTCCTTAGCGATTTGCTCTAAGCTGATTGGCTCACTATAATGCTGTTGAATGAACACGACAGCCTTAAATATTCTCTGGGAAAGCTCCTTTTCGTTAATTTCATTGTCAGGCATATTTGTACCGGCATATTCTAAAGAGATACGCTTCATTTCTGAAAAGTGTACTGTTTCATCAATGCCAAGTTTTGCCCTGTTTAATGCGTTTTTTGTAAAGGTAGTATTATCATTTACATATTGTAAATATATTACATCAAGACATTCTTTGCAGAGCATTTTTATATATTTAATTTGAAGCACTTTGTTTTCTTCAATATAATCTAAAATTTTTTCAAGCTGTAAATATTTTTCTTTTCCTGATGCAGCATAAAATTCCTGATAAAAACGCTTTAATTCCATATTCGATTTTTCATTTTCTTCGTTTTGCTGTTTATTAGAATGAATCGGAAAATAAAGCTTTACCTGCTCTTTGTAAAAGCTAAGAGACAGGGCATTTACAGCTTCTTCTGCCGCTTTACTTACATTAACTAAGCTTTCTTTAATATTGCTTACACCAACCATACAATTATTGTTATCTATAATTTTATTGGCATATTTTTGCAAGCAATTTAGCTTTTCAAGTTCACTTAGATTTCTTGAAAGATTGCCCACTAAGACATAGATAAATTCATCATATTCCACACCAATTACATGAACTATATTTTCCTGCTTTGGCACAGTGAAATTATCAAAGAGTTTTCTTTTCCATACAGCTAGAGCAAACAATCCGGAATCACGCCATTTTATGTTATATTCTCTTAAAATATTGATGTCATTTTCTGTAATTGGCTTTCCACTAATCAGGATATTTCTTATAATAGAGTGCTTATGCCCGTTGTAGGACATTTCATCTTCGTTTTGACTGTTTTTTTCTTTAATTTTGGCAGCGGTAGCGGCAAGCATTTCCTGAAAGGACTGTTTGCTTATCTCTGTTTTTAAAATGTATTCATCAGCATTTTCACGCATTGCCTCGCGCACATAATCAAATTCAGAGAAAGCGGTTAAGAGTATTACAAAGGTAGAGCTATTAATTTTCTTGATTTCTTTTAATAATGTAAGACCATCCATAACCGGCATTTTTATATCAGAAAGTACTAGGTCAGGCTCTGTTTCCTTGTATATTTTTAATGCCTGTTCTCCGTTGTTTGCAACTCCGACAATCTCATATTCGGGGTTTTCTTTAATGCAAAACTGTAGCCATTCACAAATCATTCTTTCATCATCTGCAATTAAAATTTTCATAATAGCCAGTCCTTGTCTTTTTATTGATAGCTGGAAGTTTAATAGTAACTGTAGTGCCGATACCTAGTTCACTTTCTATCTGTAGTCCGTATTCATCGCCAAATTCCACTTTGATACGACCTGAAACATTGGCAATTCCAATAGATTCATTTCTTGTATATTCTTTTTTATTGCACTTACCGATAACCTGTTCCAGGACTTCACTGTTCATACCTATGCCGTCATCACTGACAGAGATAATCAGCTTTTCATTTTGTATCTTAGAAGTAATTATGATGATTCCCATTTCATTTTTAGCTTCTATGCCATGAAAAATTGCATTTTCAACTATAGGCTGGAGAATCAGGGCAGGAACCATACAATCCTTGGTTTCCTCATCAGGTTCAAATTCAAAACTGAGCATATCTCCATAGCGGATTTGCTGTAAAATTAAATATTTTTCTGTAATTGCAAATTCTTCACTTAGGTATATAAGGTCTGCATCCTGTCTTAATGTCATTTTGAGAAAGTCTATAAATGCACTTATCATCCTGCTTACTTCTTCGGGCTGTCCTGTTTCTACAAGGCATTTGATAGAAAATAAGGTATTGTATAAAAAATGAGGGTTAATCTGTGCTTTTAGCAAATCATTCTCTATACGGCGTTTATAAGCCTCTTTATTCTTTATGTCTTCCAGTAATTTTTTTATTTCCTGAGCCATGCTGTTAAAACTGTTTTTTAGCAGATTAATCTCATCATAGCCTTTTACATCACTTACAACATCAAAATTTCCTTCTTTTACCTGATTTAGAGAGTCACATAGATTAAGTAAAGGCTTTGATACCTTCCTTGCAACAATGTAAGAGATAATTAGTGCAATTAAAAAGCAAATTCCCATTATTATAAATATAATAATATAGGCTCTGTAAACATCAGAAAATACAAAGGAGGCAGGCATTTCTTCTATTATTGTCCAACCTGTCTGTGTATCATGATAGTTTGAAATAAGGTATTTACCGCTAGACTTTTTGGTAATTCGGAACTCATTTTCGCCATAAAGTTTTTTAAAATTTTCTACATTGATGAAATTCATTCCCCTCATATTTTTATCTGTATGCGATATGATATTACCGTTAATGTCAATTATATAGATGATATTAGTACCGTTCAATGCAGACTTGTAGATATCGGAGAGATAGACCTCATCAATGTTTATTAACAGGGTGGCAGCCTCCTTACCGTAAGCATCTAAAATTCGTCTGGAAGCACTGAAAACATACTGTTTCTTTTTTGAACCAAAATTATCCTTAAAGCTGCTGATAAAGGTTATGTCATCATCTTTGCCATAAATCGTCTTATACCATAATTGATTTTTAAGAGAAGCAAAATCGTAATTATCTCCTGCCTGTGAGGAGTATGAAAAACCGTTATCTCCGATTACCACAACATCAAATGCTATACCTACTTCGCTGAATACCACATCAAGGTTTTTCTTCATATCATCAAGCTTTACCTTTAGTTCTTTCTCTTTAGGAGTATCAGGCTTTCCATCTAAAGCAGATATAAGTGAGGTATTTAGCTTGTACAGATTGGAAATGGTAATGCTGCTGTTTTTAATGGCATTAGCCCTTTCTCCTATCTGCTTTAAAAGATCCAGTCTTGAAGCACCTATCTTATCTATCATAAGATTGCTTAAAAGTGCTATCAAGACTGTTGAAATAATTATTATTATCGCAGTAATTGTTAAAATATATACTGCAAATAATTGATTCCTGATTTTATTTGGAAATATCTTTTTAAGTTTTATATTTTTCATAAAAGACCTGCTTTAAGTACCAATTATTCACACCATAAGTCACAGGTCTTTGATTCTGTCTACTGTGGTAGAAAGACCTTTTAACGTTGTGACTATGGATAGTATTGCTCAAAATCCGGAAAATATTGTGCTTTTAAGCATGTGGCTTGATTATGATATTTTGTGAATAATCTAGGTTAAGTTATAGGGTTTATAATTTGGAGATTCCTTAATATAATCATCACAACTATGAGATACTTCCCCCTTTGCCCAAAGCCCGGCAAGATTAATCTGTCCGGAGCCGTAAACCGCTTCCTTTGCACCGTCAATCTCAGGATTAACATATTTATTAAACCAAGTTTCAAGCTCATATCTTAGTTCAGCTGCTTTTTCACTGTGATTATCCTGTAAAAGCAGGTTATTTCGTTCATCAGGGTCATTTACCAGGTCATACATTTCGTCAGGTCCGTAAGGGTAGCGTTTGATGTACTTAAACTCTTTACTTCGTATCATACGGTTTGGGCCATATTCGTCAAGTACCACGATTTTATCATCCTGCTCATATGGAAGACCTTTCAAGGCATTTGCAAAGCTTCTTCCCGGCAGGCTGTCATCTTTATAATCTTTAATTCCCACATAGTTTAATAATGTAGGCATAAAATCATAGGCTGAAACAAGAGAATCACATACTTTATTTTCAGGAATAACACCAGGCTGTGAGGCTATGAAAGGCACTTTAACAGAGCTGTCATACATATTAATCGGGAAGGTACCGTTGCCCTTTCCCCAGAAGCCATGATGCCCACAGCTAAAGCCGTTATCACTTGTAAATATTATCAGGGTATTTTCTCTGATACCCAAATCTTCAATCTTATCTATTATTCTTCCTATGTTTGCATCCATAGCAGTAACTGCGGCAAAATATCCTATCAGGTTGGCACGCACATCTTTTGCCACTTCTTTAGTTAAATATATGCTGTCAGGATGTTCTTTTTCCTTTGGAATGGAATTAAATGGGCAGTCTTTATACAAATCTGTATATTCTTTTGGGTGGTTGTTTAACCATGGAGAATGTGGAGCAGTATAGCCAACTGTCAGATAAAATGGCTGTTTGCCGGCATATTCTTCTATAAACTCTATAGCATCATCAGTTATTACATCAGTTACATAACGAGGCTCTCTGTATAGTTCTCCGTTTTTAATAAGCGGAGCATTATAATAAGGTCCACCGCCTGACTTGTGAGCAAACCAGTGAGAAAAGCCTTTCTGTGGTACAGCACTGTTACCCATATGCCATTTACCGGATAAACCGCATACATAGCCGTTTTCTGCCAAAACCTCCGTATATGCCTTCATACCTTTTAAGTATTCAATATCTCCCTGTTTTTTATTATCATCTCTGAGCCAGTCATGTACCCCATGTTGAGACGGGATCCTTCCTGTAAGTAAAGAAGCTCTTGCAGGTGAGCAGACTGGGGACGCACAAAAAAAGTTGTTGAACAACATTCCTTCATTTGCCAGTCTGTCCATGTTTGGAGTTATTATTTCATCATTTCCCGCACAACCCATAGACCACATTCCCTGGTCATCGGATAAAATAAAAACAATGTTTGGGCGTTCTGTATTCATATCAGTTCTCCTTCTTTGCCTGTACCAGATTCTAATTATTCATGCCATATATCACAGATTTCCCGGACAGGCGGTTTAATTATGTGATTACTTGATGTTTTGTAAATGTTTTATACGATGTCAAAGGATAATAAATTCTCTTGCAAGCAAACCCTAATCGAATTTTTATACTTTTGACACTTGTATCTTTATACTAAATTATCATATAATAGGCGGTTTTTGTTGTCAATAGTGTGTGAAAAAACACAAATAAGTGAAAGAAATGTCAAAATATTTATAGAAAAATCTAAATTAAATTTCAGAAACAAAATAATTTGAAAGAAAAGTAAAATAATCGTAAACAAAGTTTTTAGAAATTTTATTATAATAATAACATAAGTAAACATAAAAGCTTGAGGAGGAGTGTATTTATGAAAAAGATTCTAAGACGTATTGTAGCATTATCGCTGGCATTAGCTTTGGTTGGCTGTTCAAATGCAGTGGGAGCAGCAAAAAATTCTACAGCTTCCAAGGGAGCAGAAACGACAGGAACGGATTTGCCGGTTTTGCGCGTGGCTATGATGCCTTTTGTGACAAGTTTACCTGCACAGTATATTAAGGCAAACAAATTAGATGAAAAGAACGGATTTAAAATGGAAACTACCATGTATGCCACAGGTGCTCCTATGAATGAGGCTCTTGCAGCGGACTTATGGGATGTAGGTGCAATGGGAGCAGCGGCTGTAACAGGTGTAGCAAACTATGATATGACTATTATTGGCGAGGTGCTTGAATCTCAGGACGGTTTAGGAGTATTTGTAAAGCCTGAGAGCAAAATTGCTACAGTAAAAGGCTTCAACCCTTCCTACCCTAATGTGTACGGTGATCCTGATACGGTAAAGGGTGCAAAAATCCTGCTTCCAATCGGAACAGCACAGCATTTTACCACCTTAAAATGGTTAGAAAAGATAGGAGTTAAAGCAGAGGATGTAAATATAGTTAATATGGAAACCGCACAGGCTTATCAGGCTCTTAAAGCAGATCAGGCAGACGCTGTAGCGTTAAACATCCCTACTTTCTTTGATGCTAAAAACGATGGTATGGTTCAGGTAGGTAACCTTGCGGATATGGGAACAAAATATGTGGATATGGTTACCGGTAACAAAAAATCTCTTGAAACAAAGGCTGAGATTATTCAGAAATATATAAATCTGCTTGCGGAAGCCGGTGCGGCACTCAATGCTGACCAGGATATGGCTACAAAGCTTATGATGGACTACTTGAAAGAAGCCGGTGCTGAAACATCAGAGGAAAGTATCAGAGGCGATTTAGGACGTGTTAAATTCATTGAAGCTTCAGATTGGAAAAACAGAGAACTTGGAAGCTTTGCAAAAGAATTGGGAGAGTTTTATATTGGACTTGGACAGCTTGATGCAAGCTTAATGGATAAATTCAATACAAATATTGTTAAAACTTTTGTAGAAAAGCTTGGTACAAAATAAAATGATATGAACCAAATTTAAGAATCTCTGCCACTTTTGAGAGATTCTTAAATCTTTAAAAGCGGTATTTAAAAGCCCAATAATTTAGATAAAAAAGATATTAGAAAGGAATGAGTACACAAATGAATAAAAAATCTAAAGGTTTAAAATACAAACTCATTTCAATCTGTACAGTTGTAATTGTTCTTACGATATGGCAGCTTGTAACAGATGTATTTAAAATTGTTTCTCCGTTTATGCTGCCCAGCCCTCTAAAGGTATTAAATACCTTTATTTACAAGCTGACAGGCGGAACTACTCCGGACGGAGCAAATCTTATTGAGCATATTCTTTCCAGTTTGAAGATAGCACTCGGAGGATATGGTGTAGGTGTTTTTATAGGCGTGCCTTTAGGAATAGCTATGGCTTGGAGCCGCAAATTTGAGAGGTATGCGATGCCTTTATTTAACCTTATCAGACCGGTGCCGGCATTAGCATGGATTCCGCTTATGATACTTTGGCTTGGAATAGGCTATCTGTCAAAGGTAGGAATTATATTTTTTGCGGCATTTATAAGTGCTACAATTAATTCTTATACAGGCATTAAGAAAACGAATCAGGTTCACCTTTGGGTTGCAAGAACCTTTGGTGCTACAAACAGACAGATGTTATTTAAGGTGGCAATCCCTACTGCCCTGCCTATGATATTTACAGGTTTAAGACTGGCACTCGGCTCCTCCTGGGTTGCACTTGTTGCTGCAGAAATGTTAGCTGCTACAAGGGGAGTAGGCTATATGATTTATGTTGCAAGAATGCTTGGAAGACCAGATGTAATTATTGTGGGTATGATTACAATAGGCGGCATCGGTCTTATGATGAGCTATGGTCTGGAAAAATTGCAGAAAAAATATATAGGAAGGGGTAGTAAATAATGGGGAAATTGGTAAAAGGGCATAACGAAAAAATGCAGACCATTTTTGCGGCCTTAACAGCAGTAATCGGGTTTCTCGTTGTATGGGAACTGGTTGCAAGGTTTACCGGTGCAAAAATGTTCTTACCGCCTGCCTCTGTTATTATACAGGCATTTCTTACAAGCTTTGTCGTTCCTGTCGGAAAATATACTATGCAGGTACATATTGCCATAAGCCTTTATCGTGTATTGGTTGCATTTTTGATAGCTACTGTAGCAGGTGTATTCCTTGGTGTATTTATGGGATATTCTAAGACATTTGAAGCTATTTTTAAGCCGCTGTTTGAATTTGTAAGACCTATACCGCCTTTAGCGTGGATTCCGATGTCCATTTTGTGGTTTGGTATCGGAGATGAGAGTAAGTGGTTCATTATATTTCTCGGAAGCTTTACCTTTATAACAGTAAATACCTATGATGGTACAAAAAATGTTGATAAAACCTTAATGGGAGCAGCCAGAATGTTAGGTGCAAATGAAAGGCAGGTATTTACAAGAGTTGTACTTCCTTCTGCGGTTCCATATATATTTGCAGGCTTACAGATTGCTATTACTGCCGGCTGGTCTGCTGTAGTTGCGGCAGAAATGATTCGCTCTGATGAAGGTGTGGGCTGGTTAATCGTAATGGGTATGTCAACCGGTAATACGATACAGATTATGGTAGGCATTGTTGCTATAGGTGCGATTGGATTTATCCTTGCAACTTTAATGTCCGCTTTAGAAAGGAGATTGTGTAGATGGAACAGGCAGCAGGGACTTTAAACAATATTCCTTTAATATGTGACAATGTATCGAAGGAGTTTGACAGCTTTGACGGAAGCGGCAAAAATGAAGTTTTGAAGGATATTAGCTTTCAGGTAGAAAAAAATGAGTTTTTGGTATTATTCGGTCCGGGACAATGCGGTAAAACTACCTTACTTAATATATTGGCAGGGCTTGAACTTCCAACTACGGGCAAGGTAATATCAAATAATAAAGAGGTAAAAGCTCCAAGCCCTGAAAGGGGAGTAGTATATCAGAAAACAGCTTTATTTCCTTGGCTTACGGTTATGGGAAATGTTGAGTTTGGTCCCAGTGTGCGCGGTTTTGATAAAAAGAAGCGTAAAGAACTGGCTGACCATTACATTGAGCTTGTAGGTCTGAAAGGTTTTGAAAAAAGCTATCCTTCACAACTATCCGGAGGTATGAGGCAGCGTGTGGGTATTGCAAGAGCCTATTGCAATAATCCTGATATTCTTCTGTTGGATGAGCCTTTTGGACATTTGGATGCACAAACCCGTTATATGATGGAGGAAGAGTTGCAAAGAATATGGCAGAAAGAGAAGAGAACAGTCGTTTTTGTTACCAATAATATTGAAGAAGCAGTATATTTGGCAGACCGTATTATACTCTTAACCAACTGTCCTTCAAAAATCAAAAAAGAATATAAGATTGATTTACCTTTTCCAAGAAACTATGTAGATCCAAAATTCTTGGAATTAAGGAAGGAAATCACTGAAAATATGGATAAATCTTTTTAGGAGGAGAGAGGATGCAGGATAATAGAGAAGCTAAGGTTAAAGTAATAAATCTTACAAAAAAGTTTGACGACCTCCTGGTATTAGATGATATATCCTTTGAAGTAAAAAAAGGTGAATTTCTATGTATTGTAGGTCCGACAGGATGTGGAAAAACTACTTTTTTAAACAGTATTACAAAATTATACAAGCCTACTTCGGGAGAAATCCTTGTAAATAATGAGCCGGTAGACTTGGACAAACATAATGTGGCATATATTTTTCAGGAATATTCAACCATGCCTTGGCTGACGGTTGAGGAAAATGTTCGCTTTGGTCTGGATATTAAACATGTGGAAAGGGCAAAGGCGAATAAACTGGTAGATGAATATCTGGATATAGTCGGACTTACAAAATTCCGCAAATATTATCCGGAACAGCTATCCGCAAGTATGTTACAAAGGGTGGTTATAGCAAGAGCATTTGCAACGCAGCCTGAATTACTTCTTATGGATGAGCCTTATGGTCAGCTTGACATTGAACTTCGTTTCAAGCTGGAGGATGAACTTCTTAATCTATGGCAGAGAACAGGAACTACGGTTATTTTTATCACTCATAATATTGAGGAAGCCGTATATCTTGGTGAGAGAATATTGGTGCTGACTAATAAACCTACCAAGATAAAAGAAGAGATTATGAATGATTTACCCCGTCCACGTGATATTGCTTCACCGGATTTTGTTAAACTTCGTAATGAGGTGACTGATTTAATTAAGTGGTGGTAATGAAGAGATTTTATAGGGAATGAGCATAGCTTGTTCCCTGTTTTTGTTTGATATGAAGTTTTCTAAAATATATATCCCACCATATATTATTTATCCAAACGCAATAAACAAAGAATAATCTTAGAAAAGATTGCTTGCAGACAGTATTTGTGTAATAATAAAACTGTTATGTATTATGTATTAGAAGACACAAGGAGAAAAAATGAAAGCATTAAATCATATTACACCCAAGTTATTTACGGTTCTAAAAGGATATAGTGGAGAACAGTTTGCCAAAGATTTGATATCGGGTATTATTGTGGCTATTATTGCCATGCCATTATCAATCGCACTTGCAATTGCTTCAGGTGTTAATCCGGAGCAGGGGTTGTATACAGCAGTAGTTGCAGGATTTTTTATTTCCTTTTTAGGTGGCAGCAGAGTACAGATTGGCGGTCCTACAGCAGCCTTTGTAATAATTATTTACGGAATTATTGCACAATATGGTATGGCTGGCTTAACACTTGCTGCTCTTATGGCAGGACTTATAATGATTGTTATGGGGCTTTTGAGATTTGGTGATTTGATTAAGTTCATTCCTAAGACAATTACCGTTGGCTTTACAATGGGAATTGCAATAGGTATCATCGTTGGCCAGATAAAAGACTTTTTTGGGCTGGAGATGGGCTTTGTACCGGCAGAGTTTACAGGAAAGCTTGTAGCCTTTGGTGAGAATTTTCATACCCTATCCCTGTGGACACTTGCTATTGGTGGATTGGCACTTTTAATTCAAGGCTTCTGGCCTTATGTATCTCGGAAAATACCCGGCTCGCTGGTTGCAATTATTGTTACTACAATCATTGTTTCATTGGGGCATCTGCCTGTAAAAACCATAGGAGATTTATATACAATTAAAGCAGGTTTACCAACCTTTACATTACCTGATATATCGTTTGCTCTGATTCGCCAAATGATTTCACCGGCATTTACCATTGCAGTTCTAGCAGCTATAGAATCATTGCTTTCCTGTGTGGTTTCTGATGGAATGATAGGTGGCCGCCACCGTTCAAATGCAGAGCTGGTTGGTCAGGGAGTTGGTAATATAATGTCTGCTCTTTTTGGAGGCATCCCTGCGACAGGTGCTATTGCCAGAACTGCAGCTAATGTAAAAAATGGAGGACGTACACCGATAGCAGGTATGGTACATGCAGTTACCCTGCTTTTTATACTGCTGTTTCTAATGCCATATGCTTCCTTGATTCCAATGAGCTGCCTTGCGGCTATTTTGATTATGGTCGGCTATAATATGAGTGGTTGGAGGACGGTACTTCGCATATTGAAGTCGGCACCTAAAAGTGATATTGCTGTTTTGCTTATTACCTTGATTTTAACTGTATTTTTTGACCTTGTAGTTGCTATCGAATTTGGCATGATACTTGCATCCTTCCTCTTTCTTAAGAGAATGGCAGATGTTGCTGCTGTTCGTCAATGGGTTGATAAACCTGATTTAGATGAAATATCTGAAAATACAGATTTGAAGCAGATACCTAAAAATGCTATGGTATATGAAATTTTTGGTGCACTTTTCTTTGGAGCAGCTAATGATTTCTTAGAGGTTGTACACAAAGAAGGTAAAAATGTACTCATTTTCCGTATGAGGAATGTACCGGTAATGGACATCTCAGGTCTTGAAGCTTTGGAAGAAGCACTTGAAACCTGCAATAAACGTGATATGACACTGTTACTTTCCCATGTAAATGAGCAGCCGATGAAGGTTATGGAAAAGGCGGGCTTTATTGCTAAAATCGGGAAGGAAAATATTTGCGATAATATTGATAAAGCTCTTGCAAGAGCAGAAAAGCTGGCAAAATAAAAGTAAGCTACATATTTTAAGAGGAAATGTTGAAAATGAAAGCAGATAGAAATAAAACGATTGATATATCGGTAGAGGAGGGTAGAGAATACCTTAAAAGATGTATATCCCTGACAGAAAAAGCAGGACTTTCTGAGATTTTAGACAAGACAATACTTGGAAATACCCTTGAAATCTTAAGCTTATTGCCTGAAAATACCACCCACCCTACACAAAAACCTGAGAAGCTCTTAGCAAAACTTATTTTAGCAAGTTCAAATGAAGGGGATGTTGTGCCTGATCCGTTTTTAGGCTCAAGCTCTACCTCTGTAACTGCAAAGAAGCTAGGCAGGCATTACATAGGAATTGAGCAAAATGAGCAATACTGTGTAGGGGCTGAAAAACGACTTTATATGGCAGAAGCTGATAAGACTATCTAAGGCTATGCAGATGGGGTGTTCTGGGAGAGGAATACCGGAAGATTGCAAAAGAAGTTTAAAAAATAAAAGAGGAAAAATTATGGAGGATAAAAATAATTGTAAAAAAGACATTGACTGGGATAAAATAGCTTTATTATTAAAAATAGGCATCATAGGAGCTTTGTTCCTTGTTGGTTTATTATGGTCTATGCACATATAAGAGCGATGTTAGGAGGCTTTAGTCCTTATCCTCGCCGGTGCATTTTGTGTTCTATGGCTGTAGGTACACTGTTTGTTAGTATTGCAGGTGTTTTAGGCAACCATGAAATGGTAAATGCTTTAATGGTAGGAGCTTTTAGTTTAGGAAGTCTATGGACATTGGCCGGACATTTAATGATGTTGGGTAAGGCTAAAGAAAGACAAGAAAAGAATAAAAATCAAAATTAAGCAGAGCTAAGACAGGATTATTGTAATTATGAGTTTATGGCTATGATAAGGAGGTAAAGCCTATGAAGAATATCAAGAAAATTTGTCTGACTACATTGTCGCTTGTGGCAGTAATTATAGTATTTACTGCTTGTGGGAGCAGTAAGGATAAAGAAAAAGCACAAAATTCGGTGAGCAAAGATTTAGTTAGAAGCAGTGTATCCGATGAAACTGTAGGAAATTATGATAATAACTTAAGTTCTACGACAGATGCAGCTGCCGTGGATGCCGGTAGTTCAAATGCCGAAACCCCATCTGAAGATACTAAAAGTGAAGTGAAAAAGATTCGAATGGTCAGGGTAGATGACAGGCTGTATATGGATATGGGCTGTGCTCTAAGTGTATTAAAATGCGGTACCGCGGATGGGGAGATTCTTACAAGCAATGATGAGTATCCTGAAAAAAATGATGAATCTAATTTTGGTACAGGATATAAATATCAGAAAGCTGATATTAAATATTTATATGTGGAGATAGATAATAAATGGCAGGTTTTTCAGGATACAGCAATAAGCTCTTTGGTAATACCTGAAGGTGTGGCACATTTTGAGGCGGAAATAATAGAAGGAGATAAGGAAAGAATATTAGTTAAAATTACAGATTTACCAAAGGAATTTAACTATATTTTCGGAGATAAAAAGACAGAGGAAATAAAGCCTGTGCAGATAATGCTTAAAGATTTAGGTGTATCTAATGGTATTAAAAATATAAAAAAAGACAAGTTGCCGGGTAAAAGAATACAGGTATGGTTTAATGGGGAGATAAAGGGTGATAGGTCTGAGATGTCAAATCCTATAGAATTGGGAGAAATATATGCAGTATTGGCTGCAGAGGAAAGAGAGTAATAATTTAAATTTATAAGGAGAAGAAAAATGGCAAAGAAAAGAGTGACCTTACCAAAAGATTTTGATGAACTGATTACAGCAGGAGATGCAAATGGTAGTGATGAAGATGCTATAACAGAGCGTTTGTGTGAGCTTTCGGTTCTCTGGGTGCTATTAAATCAGAATCCTATTCTTTTAGGCAAAACAAATTATAACAGATGATGATACTTTCCATAGGAGACTTAAAATGATTAAATTAAAAGGTATAGGAAAATTTAATTCTGTAAAATGGCTGATAGATACTGTTCCGATTAAAAAAGGGCAGACAGAAAATTCTCCGTATATCTAAGCGGACCGGAGATTATGACCATATCTATATTGTATGGAATCCTAAAACGAAGAAGGTAGCTTTCTATGATATAGAGCATGAAGAAATGAATGACATTTGCGGTTTTGAGGAATTTGTAAATGATATGCCGGCATATATGCAAAAAATAATTGAAGGCGAATACGAATAAATAGGATATGGGTGAAGATATAGGAAGTGAAGGTGAAGTCGGAAGAGTAGCGGAAAACCTGAATGAGCTGCTGACATTTTATAATGCAGCTGCCAGAGAGCCGGTTTTTTCATGTAAATATCTGGATGGTGATGAGGAATATACCTGTGACTCTATACTTTCTGATGTTGTGGGGGTGTGGATAACGGAGCTTACAGGTATGAGCAGGGAGGATATTGAAGGGGTATAATATTGTTTATTAAAGGTTTTCACAAAGAAAAGCTGAATTTTGTATTTTGGGAGTTCTTTGGTAAGTATAAAATTGTTGGATTAATTTAAATGTTGTGGCTTAGAGTATAAAGTAAAGGATTGGTATGTATTATGGATAACCTGACTAAAGAACAAAGAAAAAGAAATATGCAACATATTAAATCTAAGAATACAAGCATAGAGCTAAAGTTATGTAAAGCATTGTATAAGAGTGGTTTTCATTATTATAAGAATTATGGAAAACTGCCGGGAAAACCTGATATAGTGCTTCCAAAAGATAAAATAGCTATTTTTTGTGATAGTGAGTTTTTTCATGGTAAAGACTGGGAAATACTCAAGAATAGACTTGAAAGTGGAGTTCGTAGTGAATACTGGATTAAAAAAATTGATAGAAATAGAAAAAGGGATATAGAAGTAAATAAACAGCTGTCATTTATGGGCTGGTTGGTAATTAGGTTTTGGGGAAAAGAAATTAATAAAAATGTTGATGAATGTGTTAGAGCGGTTAAAGAAGCCATTTGGGATAGAAAAACTTATTATTTAGACAATTTGTAGGTGTATATAACAACACTATTTAAAACATTTTTGAAATAAATAGAGAGGTGATAATTTATGTGGGATGACTTACCAGTAAATCAGAAAAAAATGTATAAACGATTAATATTAGCCTTCGCAAGCCTAACGGAGATGTTTGCTCAAAAATCAAATGAAAGTAATAATTCAGAGATAGTCCCCATAATAAATTCAAAATTTCAAGAAACTGTGACCAGAAAGTTGTGCAGTTTAAGGCAAAGCATGACGAGTGGTCTGAAATAATTAATGAAATAAAGACTAATGCAATGGAGTTGATGATAAAAAGATAATAAATTTCTTGAACGAACATTTATATATGAAGTTAGCTAAAGGCATAGCTGAAATTCGTAATGCAAGAATTGATTCGTCTTGTGCGAATGCTAAGGGATTTAAAGTTGAAGCTGGTAATGCTAATGTTCATTCGGTTTATCATGTTTTAATGCCATCAAGTAAAACTGAGAAAGCTAAAATATTTGTAGTAGAAACATCTTATGATAGGATTGATGTTGAGAAATTATCCATCATTGGATGTACTAGTTCCAATAACCCTACAAACTTTTTCTTTTCAGATGGACATCATACATATAAATACACGTCAGCAGATAGCCAGTTGCATATGAATTTTAATAATCAAAATATTGTTTGCGATGAATGCAAGGTTATATAAACAAGCTGGAAATTCAGTTTGTGTTTCTGTAATAAAGAGAATAGCAGCTGAAATGGCAAAAATGTAATTATTATAGAGTAATATAGGATATAACTTTAATATCCCTACAATATACATAAGTCATAGGAGACAGCTATGAGAAAAATCAAAACCAAAATTTTTTTGGAACCACAAAAATAGCAGTTTCTGAACATGAGAAGTTTGTAAGATGTGTACTGCAGTCTAATGAGTATGAAGAAAAATAGAAATAAACTTAACCCGGTGCTTACCAATTTTGGGTGAATATCGGGTTTCTATCAATTATTTTGAAATCTTTATTATCTTAATGGTTAGCTGTATTTGCCTATATTGAAAGTGAACTTTCATATAGCCAAGATATAAGCTAACCATCTTAGTAATAATCCATATAAATTGCCTTTTCCAACAAGAATTATTTCAAGTTTTCCATTTATCTTTTTGAAGGATACCTCATAATCTTTACCTTGCTTTATTCCTCTAATGTTGATGAGGAGTTGTTATATATTCGTGTTATATAGTGTAAAATTGTGTAAATTATTCATGTAAATAAATGTAATATTTATCAAAAAAACTCTTTATTTTCACATCAATACTTGTTATACTAAAATCAGTTAATAAAATGGAGGGATTGTTATGGATAGAAAAATAATGGATTATTTAAAAAACTGGAAAGAAAGCCCTCATCGCAAACCATTGATTTTACAGGGAGCAAGGCAGGTAGGAAAAACTTATTCTGTCTTGGAATTTGGACGAAATTATTATGAAAATGTTGTATATTTCAATTTTGAAACTAACCCAAAGTTAAATGAAACATTTGAAGAGAACATAGCACCGGATTATCTTATTCAGGTTTTATCACATATTTCAAATCAAACTATTGTGAAGGGCAAAACTCTGATTGTGTTTGATGAGGTACAGCTTTGTGAGAGGGCATTAACTTCGCTTAAATATTTTTGTGAAGATGCACCTGAATACCATATAATTGTAGCAGGAAGTTTGCTTGGAGTTGCGGTAAATAGAGAAAAATTTTCATTTCCGGTTGAAAAAGTTGATATGAAAACACTTTATCCAATGGATATAGAAGAGTTTATGCTTGCACTGGGGGAGGCTAAACTTGTTGAACAAATAAAAAAATGTTTTGCTAATGATACAGCAATGCCATCAGCTTTACATGATAGTGCAATGGAACTTTACAGGCAGTATCTGGTTGTGGGTGGTATGCCTGAATGCGTACTACAATATGCTGAAACAAAAGATTATATTCTTGTAAGGCATACTCAAGAAACATTGCTTGTAAGTTATTTAAATGATATGAGTAAATATAATAATCTAAATGAAATTAAGAAAACAAGGCTTACATATGACAACATAACAGTTCAGTTATCGAAGAAAAATACAAGATTTCAATATAAGCTTGTAAAAAAAGGGGGGAGAGCTTCTGAATTTGAAAATGCAATAGAGTGGCTTTGCTTATCAGGAATAGCCTCTCAAGTGTATAAGGTTCTGCAGATTAAAAAGCCCCTTGAAAACTATCGTGATATTGATTCGTTTAAGATTTATGTTTCAGATACAGGTTTACTATGTGCCAAAAAAGATTTACGGGCAAGTGATATCTTATATATGTCTGATGAGTTAAATGATTTTAAGGGTGGCATGGCTGAAAATTATGTGAATATACAACTGTTAATCAATGAATATAAAACTTATTATTGGGAGTCTGAGCGGGGAGCAGAAGTAGATTTCATCATACAGAGGGATGGCAAAATCATACCGATTGAAGTCAAATCTGCGGATAATACTAAAGCAAAAAGCCTGAAAGTATATATGGATACATATAAACCTGAGTATGCTATCAAGCTTTCTGCTAAAAATTTTTCTTTTGAAGATAACAAAAAAATTGTTCCACTTTATGCTGCATTTTGTATTTAACTCAAATTATTCACGAAACATCTTTGGAAACATATGTTGAATATTCGAGGACTCTTGATTGAGGTGTACAAGTATGAATAATATAATACAGAATATAACTATAGAAAATAAAAGAATCGACAGAGATAAATTCTTTATGTTGGGATATTGTCCGGAGATTGAAAAACATCTGCTCTGTGTGCATATTTCATGGGTAGCAGGCTATGACAGATATTATGTATTGGATGAGGAAGATACGGAAATGTATGAAAAAGAGCCGGAAGAATTTTATAAGAAATATGAAAAAGAAATCAAAGCTGTCAGGACAAAGAAACTGATTGGAAAGGGGAAACACAAATGTACATAGCAGATAAATATTGGAACAATTATATAGGCGACACCGATGATAGTCTGACACTGGCTTCATATCTTATGTATAAGAGGCAGGAAAAAATATCTCTTGCGGAAATATTTGCGGATTTAGGTTTAGATAAGTTAAACGGTAATTTCAGACAGAATGATGAACCGATTACAGTAAAATTAAGAGATAATGAAAATGATGGGTATGATGTTGAATTTTATTATCCGATTGATATAATTACAGACCTTGCGGCAATAAGGGAATATTTTGACCATGTTGTCATTATCAATAAAAGGGTAGTGGCAGCAGGCAAGGTAGATGAGGTATTTACAAACGAGAACTTAGAAAAGGCGATGATGAAACATGTTTAATATGGATGTACTTACCAGCTATTCTTTTTTAATAGTTGGAAGCGGAACATTTTTACTGGCGGCAATAGCCGGTGCAGTTGGCTGTATTACAGTACTTAAGGGGCAGTCTCTTATAGGAGATGCCATAGGGCATGCGGCATTTCCGGGCATTGTCCTGTCTTTTATGCTCTTTTTGCAAAGAGAGCCTGTACTTTTAACTCTGGGGGCGGTAGTATCGGGTACTACTGCCTTTATGCTTATTCAGGTGATAAAAGAAAATTCAAAGCTTGAACTGGATGCAATACTGGCTGTCACCTTGTCTTCATTTTTTGGAGTGGGTATGGTCTTAAAGAGCCACATTCAGGGAAACAGTGCATACAAAGATGCAGCTCAGTCAGGGCTTTCAAGTTATATCTTCGGACAGGCTGCCTATATTATGAAAGATGATGTAAAGCTCATCCTTTATATAGGTATACCGACATTAATCTTGCTTATATTGTTTTACAAGGAAATCAAGCTGTTTTTGTTTGATGAAATTTATGCAAGAACCATAGGCATAAAAACGGTTTTGCTATATGGGATAATTCTTGTAATGACAATGGGAATAATTGCGGCAGGGCTTAAACTGGTTGGAGCAATTCTCATATCATCCCTTCTTATAATGCCTGCAATTACAGCCCTGCAGTGGAGTGAAAAGTTCAGCAAAGTTTTAATTATAGCCGGTGTAACAGGGGGGATTTCCGCCCTTATCGGAACTTATATTTCTACTGTATATGACGGAATGAGTACCGGAGCTGCCATTATTCTTGTGATGGGAAGTCTTGCCGTAATTTCACTTGTAATAGGACCTCATGGCATGATTTCCAATATAAAGATGAGGAGGCGTGAAGGAAATGATTGAATCATTAATATCTTATTTTAGCATATCCTATGAGTCTCTATTTGTACTTATAGCAACTGCTACAGCCTGTGCGCTTTTAAGTCCTTTTTTGGTACTTAGAAAATTGTCAATGGTTTCAGATGCAATTTCGCATTCAGTTTTACTTGGTATAGTTCTTGCTTTTTTTATAGTAAAAGATGTAGGCTCTCCGCTTTTGATAGCAGGAGCGGCTTTATTCGGTGTTATTACAGTTTTTGCAGTAGAATTTCTGTCAGGAACAGGTCTTGTTAAAAATGATGATGCGGTAGGTATAGTTTTTCCTATGTTTTTTGCCCTTGCAGTAGTCCTTATTACAAAATTTGCCAGAAATGTACACTTGGATACGGATATAGTGCTTATGGGAGAGGTCATAATAGCACCGTTAAACCGAACAGAGTTTTTGGGCATGGACTTGCCTAAGGCATTTGTACAAATGGGGGTACTGTTTATAGTAAATTTACTATTTATAATCATATTTTTCAAGGAACTTAAAATAACAACTTTTGATAAAGGCTTTGCAAAGCTTGCAGGCTTTTCTTCAGCTGCCTTATTTTACGCTTTGATGACACTTTCATCACTTACAGCAGTTACAGCCTTTGATGCGGTGGGGGCTATTTTGGTAGTTTCATTTCTCATTACTCCCGGGGCGGCTGCCTATCTTATAAGCAAAGATTTGAAGGTGATGATAGCTATATCGGCAGGCTATGCAGTTATTAATTCGATTATAGGCTATGTGCTTTCACTTCTTATGAATGTATCTATGTCGGGAATGACAGCCGCCGCAGCTGGTGTTACATTTTTAATTACTTTCTTATTTAACAGGGAAGGACTGGTAACTGCTCTGATTTTAAGGTTTAAGAGAAAGAGTGAGTTAAAGCCCGAACTTTTTCTTATCCATATAGGAAACCACAGTGGCAAAAAGGAAGAACTTGAGGAACTTGGCTTAGGCTCAATCAGAGACCATCTTAAATGGAAACAGTCTGAGGTTGATAAGATAGCAGGGAGACTTATTAGGAGAGGGTTAATAATGATAGATATAAATAAGGATATTTATGATTTGACTGAGAAAGGCAGGGAAAGGTTTTTAGAGATTGAGGCATGAAGTTGAGGTTGCAAATAGTGATTTCAATTTTAAAATATCAATAATCAACACTATATATAGAGAAACATGTGACGTTTTATTCAATATATAGTACTTGTATTTTTTTGTTTCTAATCTATAATTAATGCAACAGAGTTGCCCAGTCATTGCATTGGGGACCAGGTCGGGAATTATCTCGACCTTTTTACTTTTATTGGGGGATAGTATAATGGAATTAAAGTGTCCACTTACAATTGAAGAACAATTGGAAAAACTACAATCGCATGGCATAATAATAGAGAATATTGATGAAGCTAAATGTTTTTTACAAACGGTTAGCTACTATAGACTTACAGGATATATACTACATTTTAGGAAAAATCCATCCAATAGTGATCTTATAGCAGAACACTTATTTTCAGAGATAATTAAAATCTATGATTTTGATTTAAAGTTAAGGTCTTTAATAAGGCAATATATTGAGATTAATGAAGTGTATTATAAAACACATATTTCAAATGTTTTTGCATTAGAAAAATGTACAGAACCGCCATATAACCAACATTATAATCCTGATAATTATTTCAACAAAGATGGATTTAATAAAACTATAGAGTGTTTTGAAAAGGAAGAGCAATATTATACTGATAGTCTTATTGTAAAACATCATAAGCAAAACTATGAAGGTAAAATGCCGTTATGGGCAATGTTTGAACTTATGTCCTTTTCTAATGTCTCTATGCTCTACAAAGCAATGTATAAAACATCTCAGGAGAATATAGCAAGTCTAATTGGAGTAGGAAGTAAAACCTTGATAAATCACCTTCATTGTATGTCAGTACTCAGAAATAAATGTGAACATACAGCAAGGCTTATTAATACGAGATATAATCCACCGGCAAGGTTGTCTGCAAAATTTCTAAGAGATAATCCTAGTGTTAACAATGATTCCTTGTTCGCATATATTAAAGTTTTAATATATAGACTTCCTGCTGATAGTTTGAGAGAAGAGTTTAAGAATCAAATAATTAAATTAATTGAAGAATATAAAGATGTTGTAGACTTATCCCTTATTGGTTTTCCAGTGAATTATAAAAGTGTTATGTAGATTAATTAACTAATAAAAAATAGCAAGCTTACTTTAATATAGAAAGATAAGTTGACATAGTGTGTATAATAGATATATAAGGAGATGATGCTATGAACATGGTTAGAAAAAATATCACTTTGTCTGTTACAGCTTATGAAACTATAAATGATTACGCTAAAAAATGTGGTATGTCTTTTTCTGAATTTTTAAGAGATGCCGCCTTAAAAGCGATTGCTAAAAGTGAAAATCTGAGCCTGTTAGAGTATATAAATGCAAATTGCACTTATATGGACAAACACGAACAGGAAGAAATTGAAGCTTTGAATATTGACTTTGATAATTTAAGCGGAAAGGAACTTAGCTTAGATGAATTTTTACAAGATTAAGTATTCAAAAGCCGCTGAAAAATTCATAAAGAAAAACAAGGCGATAGGTATAAGGTTTTTCAAAGCATTTGAAGAATTGGCAGAGGACAAGGAGAATATTACATTATTTTAATCTTTTCCAATTGATTAAAATCCCATCTTAGGTTACAATAACATTTGAAATTAAAAATTACTGATTGTTAAACTGCTACAGGGATGTAGATGGTCGTTAAAGTAAAAATAGAAATAGTATAAAGCGAATGAGTTTTACAGAATTGTTATAATTAAAGAGGTCATTATGGAAAAACATAAAATTATAAAAATAATTTGGATAATACTTGGTTTCATAGGCTTTGGTCTAGGTACAGTAGGAGTTATAATACCACTTCTGCCTTCATTTCCATTTTATATGCTTACACTTTTTGCTTTTGCGAAAAGCTCTGACAGGCTTCATAAGTGGTTTATGTCAACAGAGCTTTACAAGAAAAACCTTGAAAGCTTTGTAAATAAAAAGGGTATGACGGTTAAAACTAAGATTAGAATAGCAGCCTGTGTAACTTTGGTAATGGCAGTTGGATTTATTATGATGAAGCATGTTCCAATTGGCAGGATTGTACTTGCGATAGTTTGGGTTTGCCATGTGCTTTACTTTATATTTGGCATAAAAACTTTAGAAGTTGAGGGTGGGGAAAATGATTAAAAAGAGATTAATAGGACTTTTGTCACAGGCAGGAAAGCATATTATCTACCATATTTTATTGCAGATATTGTCTTTAACAGCTCAGATTGTACTTGTATTTACCCTTGCAAATGTCCTTGAAAATGCAGTAGGCGGCAAACTTGACAGGGATGCGCTTCTTATTGCAATTATAATTTTTGTAATAGTTTATATAATCAGGGTGACCTGTGAAGAACTTGAGGCAAAAGAAGCTTATCTTGCAAGTGTAGATGTAAAAAGAGTGATAAGGGAGAAAATTTATGACAAACTCCTAAGACTTGGTGCAGGTTACAGGGAAAAGGTCTCTACCTCACAGGTAGTTCAGTTAAGCTCTGAAGGAGTTGAACAGCTTGAGACCTATTTTGGCAGATATCTTCCACAGTTTGCCTACAGTATGTCTGCTCCGGTTATACTCTTTATTGTACTTGCCATAAAGGTGAACTTTGTTGTCAGCCTTATACTTCTGCTTTTAGTTCCACTCATTCCGGTTTCTATAGTGGCAGTTATGAAAATAGCAGGAAGACTGTTTAAGAAATACTGGGGAGTTTATTCAGACCTCGGTGATACCTTTTTAGAGAATTTACAGGGACTTACAACTTCAAAAATTTATAGGGCAGATGAGAGAAAGGCTGAGGAAATGGATGTAGAAGCTTCTCATTTTAGGAAAATTACAATGAGAGTGCTTACCATGCAGCTTATTTCAACAACAGTAATGGACGTACTGGCTTATGGTGGTGCAGCAGTCGGTATGCTGGTAGGAATAAGCTATTTTCTAAAGGGAGAAATAAGCCTTGCAGGAATGCTTACAGTAATTTTACTTGCATCTGAATTTTTTCTTCCGCTTAGGCTTTTAGGTTCATATTTCCACATAGCTATGAATGGAATGTCTGCTTCGGACAAGATATTTGAGCTTATTGATATGGAAGAAGGCGAAAAGGGGGAGGAAGAAGCAGAGGAAGGTATACCTGTAATCAGCCTTGAAAATGTGAATTTTAATTATGATGCTGAGCGGGAGATATTAAAAAATGTAAATATGCTTTTTCCTAAAGGAAGTTTTACTTCTATAGTAGGTGAATCAGGCTGTGGAAAAAGTACTGTTGTCGGAATAATTTCAGGCAGGAATAAAGGCTACAGCGGTAGTATAAAACTTGGGACTAAAGAACTAAGAGATATAAATGAAGCTTCACTTCTTAAAAAGGTAACTTTGGTTAAATCAAACGGTTATATTTTTAAGGGGACAGTAAAAGAAAACCTTAAAATGGCAGATACACAGGCGACTCCTGAAATGATGTGGGATGTACTTAAGAAGGTACGTCTTGATAAACTTTTTAAGGAAAGAGACGGGCTTGATACCCTTATTGCTGAAAAAGCAGGCAACCTCTCGGGTGGACAGGCACAGAGGCTTACCCTTGCAAGAGCCTTACTTTCTAAGTCAGAGATAATGATATTTGATGAGGTTACTTCCAATATAGATGCTGAAAGCGAAGAAATGATAATGGAAGTAATAAAAAGTCTTGCCGGTAAGCGTACAGTAATTATGATTTCTCACAGACTTTACAATGTAATAGAGTCTGACAATATTTATATGATGAACAAGGGGAAAATAACTGAAAGCGGTACTCATACTGAGCTTTTAGTTAAGCAGGGAGAATATGCAAGGTTATTTAACTCACAGACTGCGCTTGAAGCCTACGCTAAGAAAAAAGAGTTAAAACCTAATATAAGAAAGGCTGTAGTGACTGATAGCGTTGAAGCCGGTGAAGGAGTAGAATACGAGGAAGATAAGGAAGACCGCAGAAGTGGTATAGCTATTATGGGCAAGCTTATAGTTCTTATAAAACCGTTGTTACACATTATGGCTATAGCTGTTTTACTGGGAGTAACAGGTTATCTTTGTGCAATTTCACTGACTATTCTTGGAGCTAAGACCTTGGGAATAGCTACAGGAGGCTTCTTATCAGATACAGTAAAATATCTTTCTGAAAATGCAAGAGTTTCAGGCAAAATAACAGGTATTATGACAGCTATGATATTGGTGGCTGTATTTAGAGGAGTTTTCCACTATATAGAGCAGTATTGTAATCATTTCATAGCATTTAAGCTGCTCGCAGTTATCAGACATAAAGTATTTGCGGCTCTTAGAAAGCTCTGTCCTGCGAAACTGGAAGGCAGGGATAAGGGTAATCTTATTTCTATAATAACAACTGATATTGAACTTTTGGAAGTATTTTATGCACATACGATTTCTCCTATAGCCATAGCAATTGTAGTGTCACTTATAATGATTATTTTCATAGGTAGTTACTCGGTGGCAGCAGGAGTATTTGCACTTATTGCTTACCTTGTAATCGGAGTAGTCATACCGATTATCAATGGTAAAAGGGGCGGTACCCTCGGAATGAAGTTTAGAAATGCTGTAGGCGAGCTTTCAAGCTTTGTACTTGGTGAGCTTCGAGGTATAGATGAGACTATACAGTATGGAGCAGGTGAGAAAAAGAAAAAGGCTATTTATGATAAGTCGGTCAATTTATCTAAAATTCAGAATGAACTTGCAGAGGCAGAAGGCAGGCAGAGAGGATTTACAGTTGGAGCAATTCAGTTATTCTCGTACGGAATGTTGTTGCTTACTCTTATTCTCTACAGTAATAGTATTATTGAGTTTGAAGCTGTTGTAATCTGTACTGTAGCAATGATGAGTTCCTTTGGACCCGTGGTAGCACTTTCAGCCCTTTCAAATAACTTAAATCAGACTCTTGCAAGCGGAGAAAGGGTACTTGCCTTACTTGAAGAAGAGCCTGAAGTTGCAGAAGTAGAAGCAGGGAAGGACAGCATTTCTCTGTCTGAGTTTACAGGAGTTAAGGCTAAGGCTGTAGATTTCTCCTACGGAGATAAGAAGATACTCGAAGATTTTACTCTGGAGATAAAGAAGGGCAGGATTTTAGGTATACATGGGGCAAGCGGCTCAGGTAAGTCTACCTTCCTTAAACTTCTTATGAGATTTTGGGAAACTGACAGTGGTGAGATTCTTATTTCAAACAATGATATTAAGAAGATTGTCACAGAGGATTTAAGAAAATTAGAGGGCTATGTGACACAGGAAACCCACCTTTTCACAGGCACAATAGCTGAAAATATTGCACTTGGCAATCCGGATGCCGTGCTTAGTGAAATAAAGGAGGCAGCAAAAGCAGCTTCAATAGATGAATTTATCACAAGTCTTCCTAATGGATATGACACTAAGGTGGGAGAGCTGGGAGATACGCTTTCAAGTGGAGAAAAGCAGAGACTTGGCATAGCAAGGGCATTTCTTTACAATGCACCATTTATCCTGCTTGATGAGCCAACCAGTAATCTGGATTCGCTAAATGAAGGAATTATTTTGAAGGCACTTAAGGAAAAGAGCAAGGGCAGAACCATACTCCTTGTTTCACACAGGGATTCTACTATGAATATTGTAGATGAGATGGTGGAGATGGGATAGAAGAGTAATATAATAATGAATTTATTTAAATGATACATATGAAATGGGTTACATCTGTTAAAGGCGTAACCCGTTGGTTTAAATAAACCCCAATAATTTGTGGATTTAGCAAGTAATCTATTAAAGATTCTTGGTCTGCTTCTGCCTATAAATTTCTTTCAATTTGTCAATAGCCATTTCTACATCAAGGGTATGAAATCCAAACCAACACTCATTCATAGTCTTAGCATCAGCAATTTTGTAAATCTCACTGCTTAATTCACCTGTATAATAATGCCAATACCGGTAGGTATATCCTGTCCAGTACATTGATTCATTGCCAAAAACAGAACCGGCTTTTTTTAGACCATTTACCTCATCATCAAGTTCTTCAAGGATATATTCCTCTCCTGCCCATTGTAATCTGTCATAGACATCATCAAGACAGGAGGCGGCCTGACTGTTCATAAAGGCTTCTATGAAAGCAGGGCAGTCATAACCAGTTTTTAGAGCAAGTTCAAACAATCTGCCCTGTATGTCACAGAGCTGCATTTTATCAACTGTGAAATTTTCCATACTAATTCTCCGTATTCAGTATTTCATCAAAAAATCTACCCTCACGCCTGTGTTTTCTACAGATTTCTTCAGCTAAACTGATGCCTTTGGAACGGTTTGTTTCACTTTTTTGTTTTAATTCTTTTCGTTCATTTTCCGTTAAGACTTGTTCATTAAGAATTTTAATTTTACTGCAGGCTTTGTCTGTTAAAGCAACATATTGTTTGCCAAGCTTTAATGCTGAAAGACAGTGAATAAGCGAAACATCAGTGATTATTCCATTAAAAAAACGGTCTAGCACAACAAACATTCTATCATTTGCAATATAGCCTGCGATTATATCATAGTTTTTACTTAAGTTTTCATACTTATTATAGAGTGCTAAGCCTTTAATCATGTCCATTTTTCCATGGTTATATGCTACAAACAACGCCCAGTCTAAATCTAGATTTAAATTTAGAACTGTAAGTTCTGACAAGTCAAGATATAAGGTATAAAGACTGGGATTAGGATAGTTACAAATTAGTGTGAGAGGCTGTGATTTTTCAGTTCCCATATAAAACCCTTTTCCAAAATCACAATGTTCTCTGCTTTTAGGTGTAATATTACCTTGAATACCTGATTTTGAGCCATGATAAAGAGTTATGGTCTCATTAGTGTATATATATTTTGAAGTTTCCATAAACAGCCTCCAATCCATTAAACCTGAATGATAAGGGTTTAATTTTATATACATATTATGACATGCAGAATAATTAAAAACAATAGTATAAACATTGAAATGGATTTAAAATAACCCCCAAAATATGGAAATTTTCCTGCTTTGGGGGATTGAGGTTACCTAATGAATTTTTATATGTAAATAATCTGAATTTAGTAAGGCATAATCTCTACAAATCCGAAATTCTCCTTAAACTCTTCGCCAAGCTTATTAGCTAAAGGCTGCATCTTATCCATAAGATTTTCTACATCTTTGTAAAGAGAATCAAGTTTAGAAGTAAGCTCTTTGGTAGCTTCGTTAACCTTGTTATACTGTCTGCTATGCTCTTCGTTAAGTGCCCTAAGTTCTTCCTCTGCCTTTATGAGAGTTTCCTTTTCCTCATCGGTAAGAGCCTTTGAAGACTTGATAAACTCTATATTATCCTCGATTGCAAGATCTTCATCAGTTGCATTCTCATAAACCTTGTCCCAAAGGGCTTGGTGCTTATTTGCTGCTTCATCAATCTTATCTGCTATAGCCCATTTATCTGTAATCTTATTTGTAATCTTTTCTATCTCTTCTGAGGTCTTATCAATATCCTTGCGTGTTTTTTCAAGCTTATCATAATTCTCTGTCAGGGACTTTTTCTCTGCCTTTGTAAGCTTGGTATCCTTTTTAAGGAATTCTTCAAGAGAAGGGAAAGCATCCATATCACTTGGATAAGCAAAGAAGTTTTTGTCTAATTCCCTGAAATCCATGTCATCCGGATAACCAAAGAAGTTTTTGTCTGTTTCCTTAAAATCAGTATCTCCTGGATAAGCAAAGAAGTTTTTATTTGTTTCCTTAAAATCAGTATCTCCCGGATAAGCAAAATAGTTTTTGTTTGTTTCCTTGAAATCAATATTCTTCTTGTTGCCCTTCTTACTTGTTTCTACAGCATTTTTTGTATCTGCAGCCTTAGCTGTACCTAAACTTGTTGTAGCTCCTGAAACTACTAAACTTCCTACCATAAATAAAACTGCTAATTTCTTCATAATAAATACCTTCCTTTCATTGTTAGGTTTGTGTTTTGTTATTAGTTTTGATAACCGATGTCTTATCGCTTTATCTGTGTATAGTATAACCCCAAAATTTAGGTAAAATCCCCTTAAAAATGTAAGGAGTTTTAGGAAAAAGTGTGGGAAATTTGTGGCAAGGTGGAGATGGAGAAAATATGTGTAGGGAAAAGAATGTTGTAAAATAGGGGGATTTAACATATAATAAGTATGTGCGTAACAGAATTTTATTAAATATAGAATTTGGGTAATAAAAGAAGAGGAAAATACTTATGAAAGTCAGCGAAATTATCAAAAAGCCTGTGGTAGAGGCAAAGTATCTGAATGTAGACAATACTGACAGATACCGCCCCATTATCAGGCTTTTTTATTTAAAATATGAAAAATTAAAATACTGGCTGTATCAGGAAGAGGTATTTGAGGAATTAAAAGAGGATACATATTTTACAGGTTATACTATTGAGCAGTGTAAGCAGGACTTAAAAACACTTACTGAATGGGGCAATCTTCTTGCTATGCAGGATACGAGAAGGGCAGCTACTTTAGAAGAATTTGCCAATAAAAAATTCCGTTACCAGCTCTCAGAAACGGCAGTAGAAATAGAGCGTATGGTAATCAGGATAGAAAATCTTTTTATAGAGAGTTCTTCCCTAGAGCCAAGCCTGCTTGAGAGAATTAGAATGAGCCTTCTTAACCTTCCTTCTATGTTAGCTGAAAATGATGAGAAACTGTATTCATACTGGAATGATTTAAATAATGATTTTAAAAGGCTTAACCAGAATTATCAGGATTATATGAGGGAACTTAACAGCGTAAAAGCTGAAAATCTTATGCGCACTAAGGAATTTCTTATATTTAAGGATAGATTAATTGAATATTTGAGAAGTTTTGTTAAGGGACTGCAAACCAATGTAGGTATAATTGAGGCTATTATTAAGGGCTTTGATGAAACAATGCTGCAATCCCTTATAAATAGGATATTTCAGTATGAACTTTCTATTCCAAGATTAGAGATTGTTGTAGATAAAGAGAGAATTTTAGATAATATAAAGGGCAGACTTGAAAGCCTTAAAGATTGGTTTGTAAGTGGTGGCAATAAAGAGTCTGAGGTAGTGAAAGTATTTGATACAACTAATGAAATAATCCGTAAAATTACAGGTTATGCTGCAAGAATAAGTGAGAGTGGTGGCAGCAGTGCGAATAGAAAAGAAGAATATAAAAAGCTGGCAGAGATATTTTATAATTGTGAAGATATATCTGAGGCACATCGTTTTGCAGGGCTTGTCTTTGGCAGTGCAACCACATTTCATTTAAGAGGAATAGGGGAAAGGCAGACAGAAAGTATAAATAGTGGAGTATATGAGGAAAAAACCTGCATAAAAACAGTTACCCCAAGGGTAAGGACTTATAGAGAAAAAGCAAAAAGAAGTGGAATTAAGGATAATTTTAAAGCAAAAGAAGAACTTAGGCTTGCTACTATAGAAAAAATAGCAACCGAAAGAGAACTTTTAAGAGGATATATTAAAGATGGTAAGCTGGTATTTAAGGATTTGCCTGAGATAACACCATTTGTAAGGGATGTATTTTTAACTTGGATATCGAGGGCTTTGGAGAATAAAGAGGGCAGGGGAAAGACTGAAGAAGGAAAAAGGTTCAGGCTTATCTCACCTCCGGCAGAAGAGATTTGTGAACTTAAAAGTGAAGATGGGGTGTTGTATATGCCATCTTATGAGATTATATTTGAGGATGAAATAAATGAAAGCATTGGAAGTATTGCTTAGTAAAAGGTGGATATTAAAATCAAAAGACAGGGAGCTGTATTATTCTATAAGAGATGAACTTCCCAAGTTTAAGTCATTTTTAATAGAAAAATTAGGCTTTCAGGTGGTTGTAAATTCTTATCTTATAAAGCTTGAGAAAATTCCCACTGTGGCTGAAAACTGGATGGGAATAAAAGAGTTTAGTGATAAGATGGAATATGTAATTTTTATGACTGTACTTATGTTTTTGGAAGAAAAAGATATGGGAGAGCAATTTGTGCTTTCAGAACTGACCGAATACATTCAGACTACAGTAGAGGTGGAAACTATAGATTGGACAGTCTACAGAAGTAGAAAATATCTTGTAAAGGTTATGAAATATCTAGTTTCAGAAGGGATTTTAGAGCTTAATGATGGAAGCGAGGAAGATTTTGCAAAAGACGGTATAAGTGAGGTTCTCTATGAAAATACAGGAGTTTCAAGACATTTTGTAAGGAATTTCACCAGGGATATATCAAATTTTAAGGAAGTGGCTGATTTTGAAGATGGAGATTTTATAGATACGGATGAAGACAGGGGAATAGTCCGCAGGCAGAGGGTATATAGGAAGCTTTTGCTCTCGGCAGGATTATATAGAAATGAAAATACTGAAGAAGATTTTAACTATATAAGAAATTTCAGGGGAATAATAGCAAATGATTTTGAAGGTTTATTTGACTGCAATCTTCATATACATAAATCAAGTGCTTATTTGGTGATAAATGAAGGTTCAAGACTTGGAAGGGCATTTCCGGAAGAAAGTACCTTATCGGATATAGTACTCCTTGTAAATGATTTGATTCTTAATAGAATTGATGAAAATAAACTGACCCCTGCTGTAGATGAAAGTATAGTTTTATCTTTAGAGAGTTTTAATGAGCTGATTGAGGAAGCTAAAAGATTGTATGGAAACGGCTTTGCAAAGACTTACAGGGATATGACAACTAAGGAGATTTGCAGTGTGGTAACTGAGTATATGCTGGAACTTGGGTTTATAGAATATATTGGAAATGATGTGAAAATAAATCCGATTGTAGGCAAGGTGGCAGGAAGATATCCAAAGGATTTTTCTGATACATAAACATATCGGTTGTCTTCCTGAGATATACAAAAGCTCAGTAAGGAATATTTGTTTTGATATTATTTGTAACGAGAACTGATTATAGTAGTGTAAAATACATAATATTAAGGAGAGGCAGATGAACAGCAACTGGAAGATAAACAGAGTAGGGCTGGTAGATTTTTGGTATTATGATGATGAGGAATTTGTCTTTGATGATGGCAGAATGCTTCTAAGGGGTGCAAACGGTTCAGGAAAATCTGTAACAATGCAGAGCCTTATTCCTCTGCTTTTAGATGGCAACATACGTCCAGAGAGGCTTGATGCCTTTGGTACAAGAGCCAGAAAAATGGAAAACTACCTGCTTGAAGAAGATGACGACAGAGAAGAACGTACAGGCTATCTTTACATGGAGCTTAAAAGGGAAGAAAATGAGGAATATGCTTCCTTTGGCATAGGTATAAGGGCAAGGAGAAATAAACCTTTGGAAGTCTGGTATTTTCAAATTACAGACAGCAGAAGGATAGGAAAAGACATATTTTTATACAAGGAAATGGATGGCAGGATTACTCTCTCAAAAACTGAGCTTAAGAACAAAATAGCAGAGGGTGGAAGGGTAATAGAGAGTCAGGGGGATTATTCGTCAGCAGTAAATAAAACACTTTTTGGTTTTGAAAATGAAGATGAATACAAGGAACTCATAGATATACTTATAAGACTTAGAGCACCTAAGCTTTCAAAAGACCTAAAACCTACACTTATAAGTGAGATTTTAAGCTCTTCTTTGCAGGCACTTTCAGATGATGATTTAAAGCCGATGTCAGATGCAATAGAGAAAATGGACGAGACCAAGTTAAACCTTGAAAATCTTAAGGAAAGTCTTGCTTCAGCCAGACAGATAGAAAAAGTTTATAAGCTTTACAATGAAGTCTTGCTTTTTAACAAGGCAGGTTTTCTTGTGGAAGCAGATGGTGATTATAAGAGACTTAAAAAAGAAGAAACAGGTAGTTTAAAAAGACTTGAAAATGTGAAGGAAGAAATTGAGTTAAAAAGTACAGATATAAATAAACTGGATAGTGAAGAAAATATATTAAAAGAAGAGAAAAATTCATTAGACAGTGATGAGATAGTAAAACTTAAGGAAAATGAGGAAAGGCTTGAGAATGAAATTGGGATTTTTGAAAATACAATAAAAGATAAAGAAGAGAAGGAAGAGGATAAAAAAGAAAGAGAAAGAAGTTTACAAAAAGAAATTAAAGAAGATAAAGAAGAAGCAGATTCATTATGGAAATCTTGTGAAGCTGCTCTTAATGATATGGAAGCAGAACTTGAAGCTGTACCTTTTGATGAGTTTGCTTTTATGAGAGATGAGCTTGTAAAAAATAAAAATGAGGACTATTCTTTTGAAGCACATACTAAGACTTTTGAAGCCTATGTATCAAGAGCAAAGGAAGGAAAAAGGCTTTTAGAGGAAGAAAAAAGTCAGAATGAAAAATATGACCGCATTCTTAAAACTTTTGATGAATATAAAAGTAAACAGGATGATTTAGAAAAGACTGAGAAGCAGTGTGATACTCTTTTCTTTGATGAGAAAGAAAGATTGGCGGAAGAAATATATGTTTGGGAAAAGAAAAATGTTGAATTACACCCTGAAACAGAGATTTTGCAAAATATAGAAAGAGAAATAGAAAACTATGATGAGAATAAAAACTATTTTGACATAAAAAATATTGCAAAGCCTGCTTATGAAAAGGTGTATAGAGAAATTTTTGAAAATAACCTTAGAATTAAAAATGATATTGAAGCTGTTAGAGGAGAAATAAAAGAAAAAGAGTCAGAACTTTTAGAATGGCAAAATAAAAAAGATCCTGAGCCTGAAAGAACTGAGAGTGTTAGAAAAAACAGGGAGAAGCTAAAGGCAGAAGGTATTGAGTACTTAAATTTTTATAAGACGGTGGACTTTGCAGTCAATATCTCAGGAGCTGAAAGAAACAGCCTTGAAGAAGCTTTGTTTGAAATGGGAATACTTGATGCAATTATAGTTTCGGGTAAGGACAGAGAAAGAATACTTGCCTTTGATAAAGGGCTTAGCGACAGGTATATATTTGATGATGTACAGGCGGTAAATGATAATATATTAAATAAATTTGAAATCGAAGAAGAATACAACAATATTTTTTCAAATTTTAAAATAACGGCTGCCCTTTCAAGCATTTCTCTAAAGAAATCTGAAAAGGGTGGAACTTGGATAGGTGAAAATGGAAGCTTCGGACTGGGCATAATAGAAGGAAAAACCACAGGAGAATATAAGGCAGGTTTTATAGGTAGTCTTTCGAGGGAAAACTATAGGCTTGCAAAAATAAATGAACTTGAAAATGATATAAAAGGCTTGCAGGAAGAAGTAAGGCTTAAGGAAGAAAAGATGAGGATGATACAGGCAAGGGAAGAAGAACTTGCTAAGGAATGGGAAAGTTTTCCAAAGCCTGACAGTATGAATACAGCCCTTATTGAATTAAATAAAGTAAGAAGCAGCCTAAAGGGGCTTTTAGAGGATATAGCAAAGTTAAAGACAGAGCTTGACAGGGAGAAAAAGGCTTTGGATGAAATAAGGCTAGCCGCAAATGAAGCCTGTGGAAAATGCTATGTAAAGGCAAGGCTTGATTTATTTATACAACTTAACAAAGCACTTGAGAATTACAGAACTTTGCTTACGGAACTAAAAGCTTCGCATAGGGAATACCTTAGTAAGCTGGAATTGATATGTTCTAAGGAAACTAACCTTGAGGAAGTAGAGGAATATCTTGAGAATATCCGTTATGAGCTATCACTGGAGAGAGCAAAACTAAGAGAAGCAAAAGCAAAGCTTGCTTCCATAAAGGAGCAGTTAAAACTTACAGACTATGACAAGATAAAAGACAGGATTGATTATATAGTAAGAAGGCTTAATGAAATACCTAAGGAAAGGCAGAAAGTCTCAATAGAACTTGGCAGTAGAAAGCAGGAAGAAACTGATCTTAGAGAAAAGCTTGAGGGATTTAAACCACTGCTTGAATTAAGCATGAAACATAGGGAAGATATGGAAAGAGCCTTTGCTGACGAGTTAAGGCTTGGCTTGGTAGAAGTTTTAGAATTTGATGAAGATGTATTAAGTACGGCAGAAAGGCTTAGGTCTAGTTTAAAACAGGGAATAGGTGAAACAAAGCAGGAAGATGTATTTAGTAAATTACAGGAGAATTTCCACAGATACAGAGGAGGACTTGCAAGGTATAATATAACTATGAATTCTCTTTTTACTGAGGAAGAAGTGGACTATGGCAGCAGTAAAAATGTAAAAAGACTGGAGATTTCTGCAAAATATAAGGGAAGCACAGTTAAGTTTGGAGGGCTTGTAAGTGCTCTTGATAGTGAAGTCTTAGAGCTTGAAAACATTCTTAAAGAAAGTGACAGACAAATCTATGAAGACATCCTTATAGGTACTGTAGGAAGAAAGATAAGGGCAAAAATCCGTCTTGCTGAAAAATGGGTGGCAAAGATTAAACGTCTTATGGAATCTATGGAAACATCAAGTGGCTTAACTTTAAGTCTTACTTGGAAACCTAAAAAGGCTGAAAAGGAAGAGGAACTTGGCACAAAAGTTTTAGTAGACATTCTTATGAGAGATGAGGAGATACTTAGACCTGAAGACTCTGCGAATCTGTCAGAACATTTTCGCTCTAAGATAAATGCTGCAAAGAAGACCGCAGAGGAGTCCGGAGGAATGAAAAGCTTTTATGCAGTAATAAGGGATATTCTTGACTATAGAAAATGGTATGAGTTTACCCTGATGTACCAAAGAGCCGGTGAAAATAAGAAAGAGCTTACAGACAGAGTATTTTTTACCTTTAGTGGGGGAGAGAAGGCTATGGCTATGTATGTGCCTTTATTCTCAGCAGTTGTTGCCAAATATCAGGGAGCCAGGGCAGATGCACCGAGACTGGTAGCTCTTGATGAAGCTTTTGCAGGAGTTGACGAAACCAATATTAGGGATATGTTCAGACTGATGTCGGAGTTTAAGTTCAACTTTGTGATTAATTCTCAGAGCCTTTGGGGAGATTATGACACTGTTCCGGCTCTTGCCATTTATCAGCTTGTACGCCCTGAAAATGCAAAATATGTTACGGTAATCAGGTACAGGTGGAATGGAATAAGAAGAGAACTGGCAGATAATGTACGTGAAAGGGGTTAATCTTTGTCTGAGATAAATGAAGCATTAGGGTATTTTAAGAAAAGACCTGTATATGAAAAGCTTTTTAAGGCATATAAGAAGAAGTATGAAAGTCTTGGAAAAATTGCCGGAACAGCGGTACTTACCGGACTTGACAGTGTAGAAAAACTTGATTTGTCAGATTTTTTGATGAAGGATTTTACAGAGGAGAAAGAAGTAAGGGTTTCTGTAAAATTATTTGAAAAGGCTCTTTTAAAAAGTAAATTCAGCAATCTCACCACAGAGAATATACTTGCCCGGTATTTTGGAGAAGAACTTCGTACTAAAAAAGAAAGGAACGAAGATGATGAAATTAAAAAGGCAGAATACCTTGCAGAAATAAGAGAATACACAGATAAAACTTATATAAATGACTGGCTGCAGGGGGTATTCTATGGAAAAGCAGAGGGAGCAGGGCTTATTATAAGAAATTATAATGCCGATAAAGAAGAACTTAAAAATACGCTAATAAAACTTGTAAGGGCAATTCCGTTAATGCCTGATTTTACAAAAGGTGAAAAGAAAGAACTGTTAGCAGTATTTGCAGCAAAAACTACAGCCAATCCGCATTTCTTTGATGATGATACTATAGCACAGAGCCTGCTCATAGCATTTTTAAAAGATTATTATAAGTATGAATATGAAGACGGATTATCTGAGTCCGAGAATAAAAGCAATATTTTATTTAAGGCAGGAATTATAAAAGACAGCCTGTCCAATGATGTGATAGCTTACGGAATAAGAGGAAGATATGCAGATGGAAGCTTGCACCAGGGAATGGAAGGTTTTTTCGCTCAGAAAGAACCGCTTAAACTAAGTCTGTTTACCCTGGGCAACCTGGAAGAAACATTTACAACTAAGGAAATTAAAAGGGTTTATATAGTTGAAAATCCTGCTGTATTTTCGATACTGATAAGCCATTTTCCAGATGGAGCCTTTATATGCAGTTATGGACAGATAAGAAGGGCAGTTTTTATGCTCTTGGATTTATTTGATAAAAATATAACATTCTCATACGCAGGGGATTTTGACCCGGAAGGACTTCTTATAGCTGAAAAGCTTAAGAAAAGATACGGAGAAAGATTGACTTTTTGGAAGTATGAACCTGAAATTTATTTGAAATATATTTCAGAGAAGAAGCTTACGGAACAAAGAATTAAGAAGTTAGACGGAGTATCGGATACTATTCTTTTAAGGATTGCAAAACTTATTAGAAAAGAAGGGCGGGCAGCTTATCAGGAGAGTATGATTGGGGAATATTTAAATGAAATGAACTTCAAATGATAACAAGCCACCCAAGCAGGAAAGTTTCCCAGCTTGGGTGGCTTTAGGTTATTATTTATGAATTTTTATATAACAAATAATCTAGTTTGAATTTAGTAAGGCATCATATCACCAAAACCAAAATTATCCTTAAACTTTTTGCCAAGTTTATCAGCTAAAGGCTGCATTTTATCCATAAGTTTTTCGATATCCTTATAGAGGGTGTTAAGCTTTGAATTAAGTTTTTTGGTAGACTTTTCAACCTTATTATACAGCTCTTCATACTCCTCGTTAAGTACATCAAGTTCTTTCTGTGCTTTTATGAGGGTTTCTTTTTCCTCGTCAGTAAGAGCCTTTGATGACTTGATAAACTCTATGTTATCTTCGATTTCAAGCTCCTTATCATCTGCCTTCTCATAAAGCTTGTCCCAAAGTGACTGATGCTTACCTGCAAGCTTATCAAGCTTATCTTCTATAGCCCAGTTACTTGTAATTTTTTTTGTGATTTTGTCCATTTTATTGTATGTAGCTTCAAGCTCCTTACGTGCCTTTAGGAACTTCTCATAATTCTTTGTAAGTGACTTCTTCTCTGCCTTTGTAAGCTTAGTGTCTTTTTTTAGAAAATCAGAAAGAGCTTTGAGGCTTTCACCTTTGCCCGGATAAGCAAAGAAGTCTTTGTCTAACTCTCTGAAATCAGTATTTCCCGGATAAGCAAAGAAATCCTTGTTTGTTTCTTTTAAATCCATATTCTTCTCAATGATTTTTGCTTCTGCAGGTTTTTTTGCATCTGCTGCCTTAACTGTACTTAAGCTTGCTGTAGCTCCTGAAATTACTAAACTTCCTACCATAAATAAAACTGCTAATTTCTTCATAATAAATACCTTTCCTTTCATTGTTAAGTTTTGTTATTAGTTTTTATGACTGATGTCTTATCGCTTTATCTGTGTATAGTATAACTCCGAAAATTAGGTAAAATCCCCTTAAAAGTGTAAGGAGTTTTAGGAAAAAGTGTGGGAAATTTGTGGCAAACTAAGTGTAAATACAGTTCCATTTTCACCGGAAGCCACTTCCAGCCTGCCTTTATGAAGCTTTGCGATATCGCTTGCCATAGAAAGCCCTATACCGAATTTTCCACCCTTTCCCTTGTAAAATCTTTCAAAAATATGTGGAAGGTCTTCTTTTGCTATGCCATTTCCATCATCAGAAACTTTAATAATTACATTATTGTTAGAAATTTCACAAGAAAGTTTTATTTCTGACCTTGCATATCTTATTCCATTTGACACAAGGTTTCCAAGAAGCCTGTCGAGCAGCTTAACATCAGCAGAAACCACAGCTTCTGCTCTAGTTTCACATAAAATATTAATATTATTTTCCTTAGCCATAAGCCTGAAATTATCGGAAACTTCCGCTATTATCTCTGCTATATTTACATTTTCAAATTCAGGCTCAGTAGTTTCCATTTTTGAAAGAAACAGGATTTCATTGATAAGTGAAGCCATTTTTTTACTTTCTTTTAGGATAACGTCTGTGGCTTCATTTTCAGGGATTACATGGTATTTTATTCCCTCTGCATAGCCCTGAATAGACATAAGTGGAGTTCTAAGCTCGTGTGAGGCATTTTGGAAAAACCTTTTCTGCACATTTTCACTTTCTAAAAGCATTTCAGACATTTCATCCACAGCGGTTATAACAGCCTCTATTTCTGAATAGTTTGAAACAGGGCTTGCAGTTTTTTCCTTCTTATGTTTGCCGATGGAAAGCAGGTAGGCTTTTAGTTTTTCAAAGTCCTTATTTACCTGCCTTGTAGTAAGAAAAAGAAAGAAAACGGAGCCTATACCGGAAAGTGCAAGTGCTGCCATAAGTACAAGGTTTACCTTATCTATAAAATTCTGAATAGGAGTAATATTGATATAAAACAGCACATAGTAGTTTTTGCTGTTTTTATCGGACTCATCAGGGATGAAAGCACCATCTTCCATAATTCCTGTATAATTCTTTGCCTGAACAAGATAGAAATTGTCGTTTACATTAAGTTTATGCGGAGAGGCTTTATAAGAGTCAGGTTCACTTGCAATCATATCCGCTATTGTTTGTGCTATTTTAACTTCATACTCATAATACCAAGGCGAAGCAGGGAAGACGAGTTTGCCTTTAGCATCTATTACCAGGTGCATAACCGGTACTATAAGGGAGGTGTCTGTTAGCTCATCATCTATATTTTCCATATTGTCCTCTGTATCAAAGGTAATATTTCCCAGATTATTCATTTCATTTTTGAGAGCATCACTGGTAAGTGCATTTATATACTGGTCGGAAATAACCTGAAACAGTACAAATACTGCGAGCAGGGAAAGCAGTACAATTAGTGAGGGTATTACAAAAATTCTGTGCAGGAGTTTTTTCTTTTTCATACTGCCTCCGACAAAGTAAGCTTAAATCCAAAGCCCCAGATAGTTTCTATGTGGGCAGTACTTCCGGCATCCTTTAGCTTCTTTCTAAGCCTTTTCATAGTGTCATCTGTAACCCTTGTTTCAACTTCACTATAGCCCCAGATATCTAAAAGTAGTTTATCCCTTGAAATGGCTTGTTCAGGGGTAGTAAGTAAGAGTGAAAGCACCTGAAATTCGGTCTTGGTAAGTTTAATTTCATCACCACGAACTTTACATGAAAATGAAGCATCTTCAAGAGAAATATCTCCAAAAGACTTTATGCCGGTTTGCTTTTCATTTTCGGTTTTACCAAGTTTATTAAGAATGGCATTTACCTTCAAAGTAAGTTTAAGAGGTGAAAATGGCTTAGTGAGATAGTCATCACAGCCGGCAGTAAAGCCTGTCATAAAGTCTGCATCGGTATCTCTTGCAGTAAGCAAAAGGATGGTTATATCAGGATAAGACTTTCTTATTTTGCTGCAGGCAGTAAAGCCATCAATACCCGGCATCATTACATCTAAAACGACTATATCAGGTATATCTTTTTCAAGTTTATCAAGCAGGGCATTTCCATTTTCAAAAAGTTCTACCTCATGTCCTGCATCCGCAAGGAACTTGCCAAGCAAATCCCTTATATTTTTTTCATCATCAGCTATAAATATTTTTCCCATGGTAACTCCTTAGTTGCAAATTGTTAGTACTATAGTGGCAAATTTTTTAAGAAAATACAAGAACGATAAGTTGTCTTCTTTATAAAGAAAATATAAACAAACTATAAGCATTTAAAAAGGGAGCTTTGTTGAGTGGCATACAATATATACAACCTTATCTTAAAATTTATGTCTAACGCAATCTATAAGAAAACATTTATACTCAGGATATAAGTTAAGCTTTAATTCAGGCTTTTTACAGCCATCTTCTATCCTCTTAATCATAGCCTTATATTTTGTTAAATCTTCTTTATAACTTGCAATATATTCCTCTTTTTCTTTCTGACTATTATAATCCTCATCAATCTTAGCTTCTTCTATGTTCTCTTCCAACTTCGGAATAGTAGATTGAACTAAGTCATAAAATTTATCCTTCTGGTTTTTTATCCATAGAGTATAATAATAATAATGCTCCCAATCATCGGTATAATACTTACATATTACATCATTAAGCCCGTTAAGGAACTTATCATATTCATCCAAAACATAATAGGCATCATACACCTGATAATCAGATATATCATCTGTACTTAATGAATAGTTTTCATCCTGACCGTCTTTCACCTGTGCAAGATAAAAAAGAGCTTTCTCCTTATTTCCCATAAATAGCTCACAATATCCTACTGCTAATAACAGTCTCATTCTATTAGGATATTCTAAGAGTAAATTTTCAAAAATTATTTTTGCCTCTTTGTACTCTTTATTTTCGTAAAGTGCTGCCCCATAATTGAAAAGGCCCACATAGTCATTAGACATCTTAGTTGTTTTTTCAAAATATTTTAGAGCTTTTTCAAGGTTATTTTCATCATTATTACTTTCATACTCGCTAAAATAGAATAGTCCCAAGCCTTCGTATGTCTCCGGATATGGAGAGTTTAATTCTTCCGCTTTTAGCAAATACTTAGGTGTCAAGGTCTCAAAATCTGAATAATATCCGATATTTGTATATAATCTTGCCTTTTCATTATCAGATAAGTATTCCTCATTTTTACCCAGAAAATCAAACAGTAACTCTGCACAATCCTCATAACTGTCTCGAAGTTCCATACGAACAGAAGCAAGCAAACAAACAATTTCTACATTCTTCTCGTCTTCTTTTTGCATATCAAGTAGCAGTTTTTCCATTTTCTCAAAATATGGCACCGACTTATCATAATCTGCTAAAAACGGAATTTTATACTTGCTCTCATAATCTGTTTTCAGCTCTGTCCAAAATTCTTTTAATTTATCCATATTAGTCTCCTAGTATATTCAATAAATTTGAAGTTGTCGGGCTAATGTACTTGTTTGGCAGACTAAGTCACGCCTTCGCTGATAAATGTCCAGACTTGCTCCGGTTTTTCTGAAAGGAACTATTGTAGGTATCTGAATGTTTACGAAAAACCTAATGCGCTCGCTTAGGCATTATCAGCTCCGGCTGTTTAATTGATGAATGATTGCAAACAAACACATTAGCCACATTGGGGAGGGCGATAGGGGCTGTCTTTAATTTGGTATTCAAGTTATTATTTGCATAAATCTATGGTGACAGCTCCGAATGATAAATTCTAAGCGAGCGCATTAGGCGCAGCGAAGCGGATGCCGGAGCGAGTCTGAAATATTCTCATTCACAGCGTCAATTTACTTGGTTTTATATTAGCCTGACAACTTCAAATTTACTGTATTAAACATACTCAATAGGGAGTGCAATAAGATTTTCTCTCAGGTATGTTTTTTTGTCAATGAGGCAGAGGATAATTCCATTTCCTCTTTTCTTGTCAGGAATTTTATCAAGTATAGGATTGGCGGCATCCATATTCGCTTTTGGATTGCCTGACATTTTAATCCTATGACTTAGCGAACATCCGACTAATCTAAAGTTAAACTTTAGATTAGTCGTTAATCTGGGGAAGTCAATTGTTTCACAAATTTGTAAACAACACATTATCCTTTCCAGGCTATTTTGATTTACAATTTTTCTGATGAGCTTTTAACTTTTTCATAGCCCAGTCATAATGGCTTGAAGTGG